>CACDOH010000004.1 GCA_902554325.1 uncultured Pelagibacteraceae bacterium | reverse complement strand
TTCAAGCATTTTACAAAGTTCATCAGTTACAGTTTTAGCATCAGCATGTATACCTACTTCAACAGGAAAATATCGACCAATCGAATTTGGATCTATTTCACATTGTATAATTGAAGCTTTTTCATTTAGGTTCTCGTAAGAATAGAACGTTGTATTAAAACCTAATCGACTCCCTAAAACTAGAATGACATCAGCCTCTCTTAAAAGTTTTGTTCCTAACCCTGATCCACGAGGGCCAGCTGATCCCGCATTTAACGGATGACTATATGGAATTGCATCACCATGTCCTGGAGAAGTGGTACATGGAGCATTGAGAAGTTCAGCTAACTTTAAAACACTATCTGCTGCACTTGTTCCGTAATTCTTAACTCCTGCCCCAACTAGAATCACAGGTTTATGTGCTTCACTTAAAAGCTTTACAGCTTTTTTTAAATTTTCCTCATCAGCAGCTAAAGTTGGTATAGATTTAAATTTCTTAGGCTGATTAAATTCAGCAGATTTACCTAAAACATCTCTAGGCATATCTACATGAACAGGGCCACAACGAGGTGTCAGTGCTGTTTGCATCGCTTCATTTAAAACTTCTGGTATTGACTCTACCTCTTTTACTTCAAAAACTTTTTTTGATACCGCTTGCATCAAACTGACCTGATCTATTTCCTGAAAAGCATCCTTACCTTTGTGATCTGATGCAATTGCGCCAGCAAGGTTAACAACTGGCGAAAAAGCAGCCTTTGCCTGAGCCATCGCAGTCACTGTGTTGCTGACTCCCGGACCTGCTTGGCCACTCAGAAATACCCCATTTTTCCCAGTATACCTGGCATAGGCATCCATCATGATCATCCCATTGCTCTCATGTCTGCATCCTATATATCTGATTTTTTCAGCGTTATTGTAAAGGCCATCCAAGATCTCAAGTGTCGATGAGCCAATCAGCCCTGTAACCACTTCAACTTCATTTACCAATAAAGTTTCAACAACGGCTTCGCCGCCAGTCATTTTTTTTGAAGACACTAAGAAACTTTCTTAATTAAATTATCATCACTAAATTGAGGAGCCACTTTTTCATTAAATAATTTTAATGATTTCATCGCTGCATTGTGAGGCATTCCAGGAGGATTTGACCATATTGCCAACTGCTGAAGATTTAATTCCGACTTTAGCTCGTGAATTTTATCGATTACAAATTCAGCTGTACCTACTAATTGGTTTCTTGGATGGATCCAATCGTATGTTAAAAGGTCAATTGGATTATCTGTTTTTGGCAATTCCTCACCAGGGTTTGCAAAGATGCCTACTCCTCTGCCTCCACCACAAACAGAAACTAAATATCTTAAGAAATGCTCACCTGCTAATTCTTTAGCTTCTTCCATTGTATCGGCAATAAAGCAATCACGAACCAATGCAATTCCCTCGCCCATAGGAACATCTCTCTTTTCGACCTCAGATTTAGCATTTGCATAAATCTCAAAGCGTGACTTCAAGGAAGCAATTGTTGGCAGCCACATCAAACAATTAAGACCTTTCTTTGCAGCAAATTCAATTGAGCTAGGACTATCAACTACTTGCCATAAAGGAAGATTTTTTTGAAACGGTTTAGGAACTATACTAATTTTCTTTAAGACATTTGTTTCCGGATCAACAACATCTGATGTTTCATTCAACAGTGGATTGGAATATTTAAATTCTGGAGCTGGGTACTCATAGAATTCACCTTTATGTGAAAAGTATTCTTGCGTCCAAGCCTTCTTTAATATGTCTAGCGTTTCAACAAACAATCTAAAGTTTTTTGGCTGATCTTTTAAATCGGCCTCAATGTTCATGTGGATAGCTTCTTTTCCAAATACACCTCGACCGAGACCCACATCCAACCTGCCTGATGACAAGTTATCTAAAAGCGCAACATCTTCGGCTAATCTAAGAGGATTCCAAAAGGTTGCGATAGCTGCGGCTAATCCGATGCGAATATTTTTTGTGCGGGCTGCTAGATCTGAGCCCAGTAAAATTGGATTGGGTATACACTCCATTGTCCAATTATTAGTAGTTTGTAAGTGATGTTCACTCAACCATACTTGTCTAAAATTACTGTTTTGATCTAGATAATCAGTAATTTCCCTAACTTCATCAAGAATTTCAGTATATGGACGCTTATGCCAGTTTGTAGCGTTTAGGAATTTAGAAAAAATCATTAGCTTCCCCTTTTATTAAATTAACAATAAAAAGTCGACCGATCCCGCTTCCTTTAATGGTGAGTTATGTATCGCTTCAGGAAGGTATTGTATCAGAAAATAAGAGTATTTTCAAACCACTCAATTGATGATTTCATTAGGATAAATGCCAAAAACTTTATTTTTTGGAATATAGAATTTACTTTTTTTACCCTCTTCCTCTAAATAAACCTCAAACAAGATAAAAGCTGAATCAGCTTTGAGTATCATGCCATGTACATTTTTTTCAACTTTAGCCACCACCTTCTTTTCTATAGGATTATTGTAACCCAATACAGCTTCTTTTGTAATTGCTGCTCTCTTAGGTGATAGAATCGGCCTGAAAAGAAAACATAAGTCATCAGTTAGAGGATCTCTAGCCTGAACCCAGAGATCATCAATATTTCTCACAACTTCCCATGGAAAATATTTTTTTACATATTGATATTTTATAGAACCCATAGCTTTTCCGTCTTCATCTGTAATATATGATGCCCGGCAATTAATTGTATTTTTTGAAGTTACCCATCGAGGTGTTGGCAAATCGTTTGCTGATACATTGGGTAACCACAAAATAGCGAGAGAAAATATTAAAAATATTTTTATCATTTCACAAAGACTCTATGGGTAAAGTCTGGTCTTTATCCATGCATCATTTGATTGTGTGAAAACAATTCTGTCATGCAGTCGAGTTTTATAATCATCTCTGCTTTTCCATACTTCTACTCTTGAAGGCATAATGATTATTCCTCCCCAATGATCGGGTCTTTTTATTTCTTTTCCTTCATGTGCGTCTGCAAACTCTTGAAATTCTCTATCCAGTACTTCACGACTATCAACATCATAAGATTGTTTTGAAATACTAGCTGATATTTGAGCATTACGATCACGTGAAGAAAAATACTCATCAGACAAGTTTGAGTTTATTTTTTCAACTTTTCCTTGAACTCTAATTGAGGCTCCTTGTGCACGGCTGTACCATGTTAGATGTCCCTCTGAATTATGAAAAAGTTCTTTTCCTTTTTGTGATTCATAATTTGTATAAAAAGTGAAACCTTCTTGGCTGACATCTTTAATAAGTATAACTCTAGCATTAGGCTTACCATCACTACTCACGGATGACACCAGTGCAGCGTTGGGGTCTAAGTCAACCAGCTCTTTCTCTTTGTCATAAAAATGATTCCAAGCCTCTATCCAATGATTAAAAGATGATATGTCAGTATTCATAGAGATTATTTATAATGAATTTGCCAAAATATTGAATTAAAATAATTAATTAAAAAAAGAGTCCTAAAATGTTTCAGGTTTTAAAAAAAATATGGTTCTTACAGTGGAGATTTATCAAGATCTTCTTATCAACTGGTACTTATCCGCCATTGATAAGGAATAGAAAAAGAAATAGTTGGGGTAAGAAAAAATAAATATTATTCGTCTTTGTCTTGGCTTTTGATGACCACTTCAGTAACTCTCTGCATTTGACTTTCAATACGCACTGAATGGTCCTTAAAATCCTGACGGATTAAATATACAAGATAGATTAAGATACAAACCGCAATAAATGTCAAAAATTCCATAACTAAGTATATCCCGTGGTCATTTAATTTAAACTGATAAAAAAATTTAAATTATGCCTATTTTTCACCTCTTATTTTTAGAACTTGTTCATAAGCATCATTAATGCGTTGAAAATTTTCTTTAGCTTTAGTTATTAAACTCTTATCAGTAATACCCTTAGCCCTAACAATATCAGGGTGATTTTTTCTAGCCAAGTTTCGATAGATCTTCTTAATCTCTGATGTTGATTGTGATTTATTAACTCCCAATACTTTGTAGGGGTCTTCCTTTACAAACTCAGGTCTTGAATTTCTCAGTCTGTTAAACGTTGCCTGATCAATTCCAAATATTTGACTCACTTTTTTTATATATTTTAGTTCGGGGTTGGATAAATCATGGTCTGCATAACCAATTTCAAAGAGACCTATGATTACTTGCTCTAACATTTGAGGTGATCGGCTAAAAGTATCCCTTAATTGCTGAGCATACGGTTCAAATCCAGCACTTGTTTGTGAAGCTTCTTTCCAGATAGCGCCAACTTGTTTCATATTTTCTTGAGGAATTTTAAAAATCTTTTTAAATTTTCTTATTTCGTCATCTGTGACTCTCCCATCCGCTTTAGCTAACTTTGCACACAGTACAACTAAACCGAGAGCGTAAACACCTTGCTGCGTATTAAAATTTGCACCAGGATTTCTAAAATTACTTTTCTTCCCTAGAAAAAAAGCGCCAGCTGTAAAAGCTAATGCACCTAAAGGACCTGCAATCATATTGCCAAGAGAAGCTGCGAGTAAATATTTCCAAACGTTCATACTTTTTATGCTAGTCTAATTCTTAATATTTGTAATCGCAATCTTAGATCATTTTATATATGGAAAATAATATAAAAGTTGGTGCTTTTTTTATGCTTATCAGTGTGACTGGATTTGCATTAATGGATTTAGCGGTAAAATGGACCACTGAGGATTACAGTATTGGCTATGTTGTATTTTGGCGAATGATAGGAGGCTTGATACCACTTGTATTTACAATACCTCGTGATCGGTGGGCCCACCTTTTAACAACATCAAAGCCTGGACTTCATTTTATTAGAAGTTTAGCTGGTACAATTGCCTTATTTTGTGTTTACGCAAGCTTACATTTCTTACCTCTAGCAACAACAGTGTCGCTTACGTTCGCGTCTCCTATTTTTAGTACATTATTATCAATTTTTATTCTTGGAGAAATAGTTGGTAGCAGAAGATGGACTGCGATAGCAATTGGATTCGTTGGAGTTTTAGTAATAGTTAATCCAACATCATCTGGATTCAATTTTTATATGATCTTGCCAATATTGTTTTGTATATTTTTTTCAATAGTTGCAATTTCGATACGCAAGTTAAGTGAAACAGAGCCTACATACTTAATAGCCTTATACTTTACAATTTTCGGAATAATTGCTTCTCTGTTTACAATCCCTTTTGGTGGCTGGTATTGGTGGCCAGTATCTTTATTTGATTTTAGCATGCTGGCGTTAGTTGGGATCAGTGGCGGTATTGGAAACCTCGCTTTAACTCAAGCCTATAAAAATGCTGAAGTATCAATTGTAACACCTTTAAAATATTTAAGTTTGATTTATGGAATAATCTTTGGCTATTTTATTTGGAATGAAATTCCTGCTTGGAATACATATATAGGTGCATTTTTTATAATTGTTTCGTCACTAACCATCCTAAGACGAGAAAAAATACTAAAAAAAGAAATTGTGCCTGATAAATATGTAATTAGACGTTAATCGTTAGACCAATTTGGGTCTCTTTTTTCAAGGAAAGAAGATATTCCCTCATTACCGTCATTAAGTGTTAAATTCCTTACCATCTCTGCACTCGTAAAGTCATATGCGTCAGTTAACGGCATTTCACTTTGACGGTAGAAACTTTTTTTCCCCATGGCAATAACAGCTGCTGATTTATTACAAATATCATTGCATGACTTCTGAACTGTTTTTTCTAAATCTGCACTATCAACCGCAGCATTGATTAATCCAATTTGTACAGCCCTTTCAGACGAAATAGGTTCTCCACTTAACAGCATTTCCATCATTGGTTTTCTGCCAATTGTCCTTGATACAGCAACTTGAGGTGTATGACAAAATAATCCAATGTTTACTCCTGGAGTTGCGTATTTTGAATCTAATGATCCATAAGCTAAATCACATGAGGCAACGAGTTGGGCACCAGCTGCAGTTGCTATGCCTCTGACCTGCGCAATGACTGGTTTACTTAAAGCCTGAATTTGTTTCATCATTGAGGAACACGTTGAAAATAACTCAACTTGAGATTTAGTATCATTATTATCAAGAAAGCCTTTTACCTCTTTTAAATTATGACCTGAGGAAAATATTTTATCACTTTCAGATTTTATAATTACAACTCGAATTGAGTCATCATGATCAATAGTTGTTAGTTGATTTTGAATTTCTTCCATCATAGGCATACTTAGACTATTTGCTGGAAGGTCATTCAAACTTAGTATAGCAACTGAATTTTTATCACTTCTGATGAGAATATTCGTCATTATTTAAATCTTATGTTTACTCTTCGGTTTCTTTTACCTTTATTTTCAATTTTTCCAATCTCTAATCCTTCAATCTCACCCGTTGATTTCACATGAGTGCCTCCACACGCCTGTATATCTAAAATTTTATCATCACCGATTTGAACAATTTGTACTTTGTTATCAATTATAGGAGGGCTAACAGCAGCGCCTTTTGCTAAATGAGGGTTATCTCTAAATTCATCTCCAGAAATTTGTTTTGTGAATACAGGAAAATTATTTTTAATAATTTCATCAATCTGTTGATTCATTGCCTCTTTATCAAGCAAACTCGGGTCAACATCAAAATCAACTCTACTTTTTTGTGCTCCAACTGAAGCACCTGTAATTAAAGCATCAATCAGACTACACAGAATATGACATGAGGTATGCATTCTCATATGACTTTGTCTCAATTCCCAATCAATTTTAATCTCACATTCTTTACCAACAATGCTCTGATCAATATCACCGTCGACTAAATGAATAATTTCATTTGGAGAATTACCTTTCTGGGTGTCAGTAACTTTATAAATTTGATCTCCTAGGATGATCTCTCCTTGATCACCCGGCTGTCCGCCTGACTCAGCGTAAAAAATTGTTCGATTTAATTGAATAGAGTTTTGATCGACGTTTGTAACAATTGCTTCAGACTGAGTGAGGTAAGCGTCATTGTTAAAAAGTAATTCAGTCATGATTATAAATAGAGATCATATTCCTCTCGAGGAACAAAACTTGACTCGACATGATCAATTTCACCTTGTTTTGCAGCAGTGTAAAGATCAAGATATTCTTTCCCAAGATATTTTTTTAATAATTTGGAAGATTGGAAACGCGCTAACGCTTGGTCCATATTTTTTGGCATATCAATATCAGCTTCTTTATCCGCTCCTTCATTGTTATCAAAATCAACTTGGTTCGATGGGGTCAATTCATTAGTAAGGCCATTATGCAACCCTGCTAATAAGCATGCTAGGACTAGATAAGGATTAGCATCTGATGAAGCTACGCGATGTTCAATTCTTTTTGCGTCATTTGATCCAGCTGGTATTCTTAATGAAACATCTCTTCGATTCCAGGACCAACTTGTATTAACAGGAACGAAATTTCTTGTTTCTATTCTTCTGTAACCATTTCGATTTGGAATAAAGATTGGAAAACTATCATAAAACATTGATTGAAAACCAGCTATAGCACTTTTTAATTTTTTATTTCCGTAACGATTGGAAGTAGCAAATATATTTTTTTCATTTTCATCATAAACGGAGAGATGAAGATGCATTCCATTACCAGTTTGATCTAGAAAGGGTTTTGCCATAAATGTTGCTTCATAGCCATGTCGTTCACTTGTCTCTTTAATAATACGTCTTAATAAAGCAGCATCATCTGCGGCTTTTAGAAGATCTCCAGTGTGCTTTAGATTAATTTCATACTGTCCCGCAGCAAATTCACTTGAAGCAGTAGTCGCTGGTATATTTTGCATTTCGCAATTCTTGTTAATATCATCAAATAACTTACCGAAGAGATCAAGGTCTGGTATGCCATAAACATGTGTTTTATTAGCACCTTCAGCAGGTATTGGTTTCCCAAACTCATCCCTATTTTTGTCTAAAAGATAAAATTCTAATTCAAAAGCAACCACAGGCTTCAATCCAGTGTTCTTAAAATTCTTCATAACTTTTTTTAGAATATTTCTAGGGTCAACCTCAGATGGGTCTTGTATCACTCCCCAATTTTCTTGCTCTTTTCTCATTGTGATTAATACCTGTAAGAAGCGTTCATCCCACGGGACTGGCTTAATACTTCCTTTAACAGGAACCAGAACACCATCAGGATCACCATCTGTCCAACCTAGATTCAGGGTGTTTGTTACACCTCCTAGAACATCTAGATAAAATGCGGAGAATGGGAGAAGAACGCCATCTGAAAAAATTTTATTTGCTTCAAGGACGGGGAAACGTTTTCCTCTTACATAACCACATAAATCTGTGAAGATTGCATCGACATATTGAATATTATTGTGCTGACTTAATATTTCATCAAATTCAGCTTGTGTAGCAACTTCCATTTTATATCTCTGACTTAAGTCAGTCCATTAACGTGATTTTGTAAATGACTTAGATAGAACTTTTGATATTGAACCAAGCTTGTCTCTAGTTCGCCATACTTTCCAGGCTGATAAGCTCGACTTTCAATGCCCTTTTGATTCATTTCACACAATTGGGAGTCTTCTGTTGATGTTTGGTCCCAAAGAAAAATCATTTTATCAATGTCAACTTCAGCATCTTTGTGAGTAACCCAATATTGAGTAACGATTGTTTTATTTTGACTAACAGGAGTAAATAAAAAAAGAATTACAAATTCATTATTGGCAACAAAGCTATTGAATGGGCTAAAACCAATAGCGGTATAACCATGATCTGGTCCTATGGTTTTAAAGTCTCCCATCAGTGAAGAACATGAATAGCTACCATCCATTGTCTCAGACATAATACCTTCAGGTAAAGGAGTGCGCTCTGCAATTCTAAAATATTTATTAGTATCTTCGCTGTACTCGCCAACAAACAAGCCTTTATTTTGACTTTCAAATGTCCAATCTTTTATACGTTGATTGAATTCAGGAGATTCAATTCCTGAGCCAACCCCAGCTCCATAAGAATTACAATACGCCTCCCCATGAACACTTAAATAATCTTTGTGAGTAAACTCACCTCCCCAACAATGCGCGCATTCTTTGAAGTTGTGAATGGTTGCAAGATGAGAAGCATTAAATATAAAGTCTTTTTGAAATGCGATCTTACCGTCATTAAGACCATGAATTTTAATATATGGTTCTAGTGGTTTTATGAATTCTTCAAATGAATATGGCACTTCAGAAAAGTTGACAAAAATTAAGCTTTCATAAACTTTTAAATGGCATTTGAAATCAGGTACAGATGATGAGATAGTTAAATTATTATCTTTAGACTTTTTTATTTCAACAAACCCGCCATTAATTTGATAAATGAATGTATTGTTTTCATTAAAGTAAGATAGATGAGTAAGAAATACCCACTGTTTCTTGAAAACAGCCTCATAACTAAGATCAAACAATGCTTTGTTGGTGAAAAAAAGCTGATCCATTCCTGTATTAGGGTCTTGGTTTTGAATAATGTCTTTAATGTTTTGATCAATCATGGTGTGAATTCAATATATTTTATTAATTAATAAATTAAAATAAAATAATCGTATGAGTAGTTTAGACCTCGATATTTGTTATTTATCAGCTTCTGAAGCACTAGAAAAATTTAAAAATAAATCTTTGTCTCCAGTTGAGCTATTAAATGAGACAATAAAAAGAATTGAAAATGTAAACCCAAAAATTAATGCTTTTAATTTTTTTCGCTTCGAAGAAGCATTGAAAGAAGCAAAAAAATCAGAATTAAAATATACAGAAGATAAATCTACTTTGCCTTTGGAAGGTTTGCCTTTAGCAATTAAAGATGAGGTTAATATAAAGGGACAACCTAATAAAAATGGAAGCTTAATCTATAAAGACGTAATAGCAGAAAAAACTGACGTAGATGTAGAGTCGCTTGTAAGCTCTGGTGCAATAATTCATGCACGCACAACTAACCCAGAGTTTTCACTGACATCATTCTGCCATTCCAAAGTAAATGGCGTCACAAGAAATCCCTGGAAATTAGATATGACACCGGGAGGTTCAAGTGGGGGGAGTGCTGCCGCACTAGCGTCGGGTTGTGCATCACTTGCTACTGGCAGTGATATAGGTGGATCAATTCGTATCCCTGCTGGAGCCTGCGGAGTCGTTGGTTACAAACCACCCTATGGAAGAAATCCAATTGGTTTTCCTTTTAATCATGATCCGTATTGTGTTGTTGGTCCCCTTGCGAGAACTGTTAGTGATTGTGCTCTTATGCAAAATGTTATGAGTGGTCCAAATAAAAATGATATTGCTTCACTCAGACCTAAAAAAATTATTCCTAATAAGTTTGAGAGTATTAAGGACTGGAAAATTGCTTATTCACTTGATCTTGGATTTTTTGAAGTGGATGAAGAAGTTGAAAAAAATACATTGGAGGCTTTAAAAAAATTTGAGGCTCTTGGTGCAACAATTACAGAAGTAAAATTAAATTGGAATCGAGATGAAGTAAATTCAGTTTGCTTTAGTCATTACGCTAATTCATTTTATGGCCTCATTGCAAAATTTTCAAACGATGAAAAAAAACTATTAACTGATTATGCAAGAATGTTTGCTGAAGTCCCTGAACTACATTTAAAAGCGATACAAAATAATGAGAAGCACTATCACGATAAAATAGGGGCTTATGTTGGATATGATACTATTGAAAGTGCAGAAATCACGGGCCGTATGTATTCAGAAATTGGGCCAATATTAGACAGTTATGACTTGTTTATATGTCCTACAAACTCTTTACCTTCAATTAAAGCTGATATTGATATTGTTAATGAGAATATCTTTATTAATAATAAAGAGCAGAAGTGTGCTGACTTTTCTTGGGTTATGTCACATCCATTTAATATGTTGGGTAATTTACCGGTTCTATCTGTCCCCTCAGGATTGAGCTCTGACAACATTCCAACAGGAATCCAAATTATTGCTCGATCGTACTGTGATGAATTAGTATTCCAAGGCGGGCATAACTACGAAATGTTAGATCCATGGCTAAATTCAAACAAAAATCGCCCTTTGATTCACCTTTAATATATTGACCAACGACCCTATAGGTGTACAATTTTTCGTATAAATAAAAAAAAGAGGAAGATTAATTATGCCAAAATACAAAGAAATGAAAAATTCTTTTGTAAAAGCTCTGATTGTATCGCTATCGTTCATTTTTATCGCTGGCGTAGCGTCAACAACTAAAGCTTTTGCAAATGAGCCAGGATCCGTATTCCTGTGGGGAGGCTACGATGATGATGGTCTATTTGGAACATACGCTGAAGAGTATGGTTCCCCTGAATACTCAATATTTGGTGATGCTGAAGAAGGATTGCAAAAACTAAAAGCAGGCTTTGAAGTTGACTTAGCATGGCCATGTCAAGGTGAAATAAAAAGATGGGTAAGAGCAGGCGTATTAGAACCACTTGATCCATCAAGAATTGAAAACTGGAATGACATGTTCCCTGAAGTTAGAGACCTGCCAAGCGGCATGGTTGATGGCAAGCATTATTTTGCGCCAGTCGACTGGGGAGATACAACATTGTTTTATATGGCAGACAGAATTGATTGGATGGATGCCTCTAATGAAAGCTTTGCTTTAATGGAAGACCCAAGAGTAAAAGGTAAAGTTGGTATCTTAGACTCTGCTGCAGACTCATTGTTTTTAATGATGCACCATCTTGGAATTGACATCAGAGAACAAGATCAATTGACAAAAGCTGCTATTGACCAAGGTATCGATAAGTTTCGTGAAATGAGAGATAATGGTCAAATTCGTGCATTCTTTGGAGATACATCTTCAATGATAGAAGCGCTAGGAAACGAGGAAATAGACGTAGCACTTGGATGGAACGAAATAGCATGGAGTGCAGGAGCAAAAATGATGCAGCCTGCTAATGGCACAATGACTTGGGCTTGCGGTCTTGCGATTGTTAAAGGTGCAGACCTTGATAAAGCATACGCAATGATAAATGGTGCAACTAGTGCAGAAACATCTGCTTACTTATTAAGTGAGTGGGGTTATGGACACAGCAATAAAGCTGGCTTTAGCACACTTACAGCTGACGAATTGGCTGAGCGTGGTGTTGCATCAAACCCTATCGAACATTTAAATAATGGAATGTTCTCTGTGATGCCAACTGACGAAGTTACTGACTACATGGAAGCTCAGTGGGCTGAAATGGTAGCTGGCGGTTAATTCACTGCTAATTGACTAATTTAAAATAGCCTGTTCTCTCTTGAGGACAGGCTATTTTTTATTGAGTAAGGAAATATCGTTTAAATTTATGCTGATAAAGCATTTACCATCTTGAAAAGACTGATTATCAAAATATTGTGATGATACGGTTATAATTTTTTCTATTTCTTTAGTTTCTACGTAAAATTTTGTCATTTCACCTAGATATGATGTTTGCTTGATTTTACCTTCTAAGCAAATATCCCAGTCTGATTTTTCTTTGTCAATCATCATTGTCTCTGGACGAACACTGCAAATAACATCTGAGGCATTTTCACTTATATTGAGATTATTTTTTATTTTAAATGAACCAAGATCTTCAATGTTAACATTAATATATTCTCCGTCTTTAGACTCCGTCTTAGCTTTTAAAAAATTAGTTTCGCCAATAAAGTCACTAACAAATATATTTTGAGGATTTTTATATAATTCGTTTGGAGACGACATCTGCTGAATTTTACCTTCACTCATCACCGCGACTCTATCTGACATACTAATAGCCTCTTGCTGATCGTGCGTAACAAATACAAAAGTTATTCCAATCTCTTTTTGAAGAGTTCTTAGTTCGAGTTGCATTTCGTCACGTAACTTTTTATCTAGTGCCCCAAGTGGCTCATCCAGTAATAATACTTTGGGTTGCCTTACTAAAGCCCTAGCTAATGCCACTCTTTGTCTTTGACCTCCAGATAGTTGGCTACTATAGCGTTCCTCATAACCTTCTAATTTTACCAACGACAAAACATCCTTAACTCTTTTGATAATTTCATCATTTGTTAAGCCAAGTTTTCTCAAGCCAAACTGAACATTTTTTTCAACATTAATATGAGGAAAAATTGCATAATTCTGAAAAACCATATTTGTCGGTCTTTTGTCAGGAGGCAATGCAGTAATATCACTGCCATCAAGTAATAGATTGCCACTAGTTGGATACTCAAAGCCGGCTAATAATCTTAATAATGTTGTTTTGCCACAACCTGACGGGCCTAACAGGGAGAAAAACTCTCCCTCTTTAATTTGAAAAGAGACATCATCTACCGCTTTTACATTTCCAAAATGCTTAGAAATTCCGTTTATTTGTATGAAAGAATCATTCATGTATTTTTATTCCAAATTCAGCTTTCTCTTTTCCTTGACCGAGGTTTCGCAACCAGAATGCTAACAAAACTATAAAAGTAGTAAACACAATTATAACCGCTCCTAAAGCCAATACATGAGGGAGTTTCTGAATAAATCTCATTTGAGCCCACATATACATAGGCAATGTTGCATCGCTTCCAGTTAAGAAGAATGCCAGAACAAATTCATCAAATGAAATTATAAAACTCAATAAAAGTGAAGCTATTATGCCTGGTAGATATAATGGAAGAGATACTCGGTAAAATGTCCCCCAGGCGTTTTCCCCAAGGTCTCTTGATGCTTCCTCTAGTGAGAAATCAAAACCTTCTATACGAGCAATTAAAATAAGCATTGCAAATGGAGTGCAAAAAAGAATATGTCCTAAAGTAACCGGTACAAGTCCTAATTTAAAACCAAGGCTTAACCAAATAACAAGTATTGCAACCGCTAAAATAATTTCAGGGATTAAAAAAGGAATCATAATAGCCCCATAAGAAATATTTTGCCCTCTGAATTTATATCGTGCGAATGCTTTGGCTGCAAAAAGAGCAATTGTTGTGCTGACGACACTTGCAACTACACCTACTTTAATACTAGCCCAAAGAGCTTTATGTAAATTTGTTTTGGCCCACATTTCTTCATAATGCTCTGTTGTAAATCCTGAGAGTGGAAATGACATATAATTTGCGTCATTAAAACTAAATATTGGCAAAAATAAAACAGGTATATATAAAAATGCAAAATACAATAATGTGTAGATTAACAGTGTATTGTTTTTTTGTTCCACTTATGAAATCCTTTGAGTAAGTTTTTTTGTTGTATATGAAACAATTATTGTCACTATTGCTACAGTAATAAGCATAATGGTTGCAGAGGCGGCCCCAAGGGGAAGGTTGTTTACTTTTCCAAAATATGCTTGGATCATGTTTGATAGCATTCTTCCATCAGTTCCCCCAAGCAAAGCAGGGGTAACATAATCCCCAACAGTTGGAATAAAGATAATTAGTATGGCGCCAATTATTCCAGGAAGAGATAATGGAAGTGTAATTTTCCAAAAAGTTTCTAATCTTGACAGCCCTAGATCTCTAGCGGCCTCAATTAAAGAAAAGTCTATTTTATCCAATGATACATACAAAGGTAGTAAAGCGAATGCTGCCCATGCATGGGTAAGCGTTATGATAACTGCGGTCTCAGAATACATTAGAAAAGTGAGAGGTTCGCTAAGCAGTCCTGCATTAATTAAAGAAGAATTAATAACTCCCTTTGTTCCAAGTATAATTTTCCAAGAAAAAACCCTTAAAAGATAGGATGTCCAGAAAGGTAAAGTCAGTAAAACAAGCCATAACATTTTATTTTTCTTTACATAAAAAGCTATGTAATAACAGACAGGATAAGCAGTAAGAAGAGTTACGAAAGTTACAATAAACGAAATCTTCACTGATTTTATAAGTAAAGAGACAAGCAAGTTCTTTTGAAAAAAATCAATATACCTTTGAACAGTGAAAGAGTAGTCAATTTCAGTAAAGCTAACTTGAGTGAAAAAGCTAAAGCTCAACATTAGCCCCAAGGGTATTAGCATTGCTAAAGTAACTAGAATCAATGCAGGAGAAAGAAGTGAATAAGCTTTTGCAGGATCACTCCTCGCATAAAATGACTTCCAGACTTGCAACATAAGAAAATTTTAATTTATATAAATAATAGATGCAATTTATATTTCTTTTTTACTTTTATCTGTAAAATTTGAATACCATAGATATAGTCTTAAATACCATAATCTTAAAAACCCTAGTGGTATTTTTGGAGAGAGTCCTTGATAGACTTTTGAAATATTAGTTTCTCCACTATTGGATTCATAGATCATCTCAGCCAACTTCTTTCCACAATAAACTGTAGTATTGTTTCCATTGGCTTGATAGCCGTATGAAAAAAGTACTGACTTATCATCGTCCAAAGCACCAAATGCTGGAACAAAATCTCTAGTCATAACAACAGTACCTCTCCAGTAGTGATCAATATCTATATTGTTCCAATGAGGAAAAACGCCCCTAAATTTTTGAGTCATAAATTCTCTCATTTTTAGTGCACTTGCATCGTCACCGTAAGTATCACCTCTTGTACCAAACAACATTCTGTTAGAAGGCATCCTTCTATAATAATATAAAATTTCTCTAGAATTACATATTGGATTTAAGGTTTTGTAGTTTTGTAACTTAAATTCATCATCACTCATTTCTCTAGTAACAATAATGTTTGATAGGACTGGCATCATTCGATTAGCAAAACTTGGATGAAGTGACTCATCCGTATAACCATTAGTGGCCACAACAACTTTATTTGCAGTAATTGATCCACCATCTGTTATTAGCTTATGTGATCCATTTCTCTCCCATTTTTTTACCCTTGAAAAACTATGTAATTTTGCACCGGCATCGACAGTTGCTGATGCAAAGCCTCGCATAAACGCCATAGGATTCATTGCAAAGCCAGCTTCTGTAAAAACTGCACCAAATTGTTCTGTTGATTGATGTCCAACTTCATCAAATTCTTCTTTGGGAATCCATTTAGTATTAATACCAAAATACTCTTTCAGTTCATTTCCCCATTCTTTTAATTCTTCGCTGCTTCCTGGATGGTGGGCTACATCAAGGTTGCCATCCCCTACTTTTTCACATTCAATATTATTTTCTGATATGATTGACGCTAGAAGATCAACTCCTTCTATTTGAGATGAGAAAAATTTCTTTGTTTCTTCCATGCCAAATTTTTTTATTAATTGAGTCGTAGATAACTTTGTTGCCGGTAAACAACAAAAACCAGCATTCCTCGCACTGCTTGCAAAACCATAATGCCCAGCTTCTAAAACTCTTACATCTCCACCATAATTTTTAGCAATATGGTAAGCTGTGCTTATACCTGTAAAGCCACCTCCAATGACGCATACATCGCATGATTGATCTCCAACTAATTTTGGATATTTGTTTTGATCAATACTGCTGACATCTTCCCAATAGCTTTCTACAGGTTTATTAACATCGTAAATATCCTTGTTGTATAACTGTTTCATAAGAAATTTGCCCTACATCATGGTAGTCGCATGTTGGTAAAATACCAATCATAAAAATATGTGACGGCTGACTCATTCTGAGACAGAACCCCCGGACTAAATGAGTGAGACAGCAAGCCATTTTGATTATTTTCAATTATGGTTGTGTCATGCGCCGTTGTTACATCCCAAATATGAGTAAGATTTTCTTCATTAAAATCTTTATCTTTCTCAGCTTCTTCATTAACTAACCAAATCAATTCAACTTCTGATTGCAAAATTGATAATGGTTTAAATATAAACATTACTCCAAAATCATTTGTAAAATAACAACAGCTAAAAGGATTAAAACTTACTTGAGATAAACCCCCATCAAATTCCTGAAACTTACCCATTAACTTTGATGCTGGCTTACCATCTTTAGTTTGTGATAAATTTCCATTTCCAATGGGTGTACGATCAACATATCGATTTAATCCCTTGCTCAAGCCTTCTTTAGTCTCTAAATATGTTTTTGAAGGAATTCCTTTTGTTTTGCACTCGTCAATCCACGGCTGGATCTTTTTTAAGTATTCTTGTGTTTCTTTTTCTGGGGCAGTGCCAAGACCAGCACCCATTGTAAAAACCCAGTCTTTTTCATGCACTGAACAAAACTCTGGATGCGCTGGACCACAATGATAGCATTCTTGAAAATTTTCTAGGACTAGTTTGAAATTAGCTTTAGTTGGATATTTTCTTCTAGCTGCAATTTTTGCCTTTTCAGGATTATGGAAATTTACAAGTTCAGTTAATGGAGCAATAAACTCTTTAAAATCCATTGGCTTCTCCATTGAGAGATTTATGAATATCAAGCCTTGATAAATATTCATATGACAAGGCTTCAGTCCCCAATCTTCCATTTTAAAATCGTCAGGCATATAACGTGCTGACTTTAACTCACCTTCTGCGGAGAAACTCCAAGCATGGTATGGACAAACCAACAGTTTTTTTGTTCCTTCTTCTTCCAAGCAAATTCTTGAACCACGATGAGAACATACGTTATAAAAAGCTCTAATTTGATTGTCCCTTCCACGTATTAGGATTATTGACTCTTTTTCTGCGTTAAATAAAAAATAATCTCCAGGATTTGGAATACGGCTAACATGATCAACCATCAGCCACTGCTTGAAATAAATTTTTTTCATTTCATCAGAAAATATTTCTTCGTCAGTATAAAACTCTTGCGGAAGAGTCTTTCCTTCTTCATATCTTTCTTTTAGTTGATTAAAAAGGGTCATTAATTTGAAGTTGCTGACCAGAGACCTTCTTTTTTGATATCGTCAGTTGCTAATTCTATACCTTTACGCAAAATAGAAACAAGGTCGTCAATTTGTTCTTTGGTAATAATCAATGAAGGCGACATGACGCATGTACTAAATAATGGTCGTACGATTAAACCTAACTGCTGGCAATGCTCATTAATCCTAGAACCAATCTCGTAAGATAAATTCAGTGGATCTTTTTTATCCTTATTACCCACACATTCTACTGCAGCCATAAGACCTTCACCTCTAACTTCACCAACAATTGGTAAATCAGTGAGCTCTCTCAATTTTGCTTGAAAATAAGGGCCAACATCTTTTACGTGATCAAGTAAGTTAGTTTTTTCAATGTAGTCTAGAGTTGCAGTTGCGGCGGCCATGCTAACAGGATGCCCTGAGTCTGTGAAACCGTTTGAAAAAATTACTTTCTCTTTATTATCTAATTTGGACATCAATCGCTCTGATATAACAACAGCTCCACAAGGCACATATCCAGATGTGATCCCCTTAGCGAGAAGTATAATATCCGGTGTGAAATCAAAATAATTTTCTGAAGCAAAAATGTGACCAAGTCTTCCAAAACCAGTAACGATTTCGTCTGAAATGTACAATACATCATGTCTCTTACAAATTTCGTGTGTCTTCTTATGATAACCTTTTGGTGGGACAATCACACCACCTGAAGCTAAAATAGGCTCGGCTATAAAAGCAGCAACCTTGTCAGCGCCAATTTCAATTATTTTGTTTTCTAATTCTTGAACCTTTAGATCACAGAATTCTTCGTCAGTAAGATCATCAGGTTTACGAAAAGGATTAGGAGATGAAATATGATGAACAATATTACTTGCGAAATCAAAATTATTTTTATCTCTTTCCTTGCCTGAACAAGAAGCTCCTAAAAATGTACTGCCATGATAAGCATCGTTTCTTGATATAATTTGTTTTTTTTCTTTTCGGCCAAGAATATTATTATAGAACATTACAAATCGTAATGCTGAGTCCACAGCAGACGATCCACCAGAAGTAAAAAAAATTCTTTTTAAATCACCAGGTGCGTATTGAACAAGTCTTGATGCATAATTGTGAGCTATTTCTGTTGATTCAGTAAACGGACTTGCGTAAGGCATTTTAGTAATTTGATTGTAAACTGCATCCGCAATTTCTTTAACACCATGACCAACATTGACATTCCACATGCCTCCAGGTCCATCAATTAGTTTTTTTCCTGTTTTGTCATAAAGGTAAATTCCCTCAGACTTATCAATAAATGTCCGATCATCTTCACCTCTGTATTCTAAGTATTGCCATGGATGAAGAATTCGATCATCTAGGGTATTCTTTAAATCTTTTATAAGAGGTTGGGATGTGGATTTAGGCATGAATCATTATAGCTTAAATTGAACAGCTGTTCAATAATTGAATTACTATATAATCCTTATTTTTTGGCTATTCATATAGATCTGCAGGAATTTTATTTCTTCTTTCAGGGTTAAAAAATTGCCTTTTAACTACCTTGCATCTTGCCCATATCTTACGGTACTCAAGTTCTTCAGGGTGATAAATTTCTGCAAATATATTTTCTTTTATTTTTATTCCGTAAGGTCTCTTGAGTGAAGCCAGTGCAATATTTTTTTTCATAATAGGAGACCATAGAGCTGCAGTTACAATGCCAATGTCTTCTTTTTTGCTATTATAGATCACAGAACCATGCGCTGGCTTATCTCCATCTATATCCAGGCCAACTAAGCATCTCTCAGTAGTGCTTTCTTCTTTTTCTTTTTTAAGAGCTTTCTTCCCAACGAAATATGAGTTTTTGTTTAAGTGTACAAGCCATCCCATTCCAATTTCATAAGGTGATCTCATTCTGGTTGGTCTCAATGAATCTTCTGCAGCCATAAAGTCTGTATTGGTTTGAATAAACCCAGCTTCAATTCTTGTCATTTCGAGAGCATGCATTCCAAAAGGTCTCAATTTTAATTCCTTGCCAGCAATTTCAATATTGTCCCATGTAGCTTCTGCGTTTTTTGGATCAGTCCACAATTCGTAACCCAAGTCACCAGTGAATCCTGTCCGTGAAATTAAAATATCAAAGCCATCAATTTTATATTCTCTCATTTCAAAAGGTTTTAATTTTTCAAGATCCTCTGCCCCAAATTTTTTTAAAGTTGAGCACGATGTTGGACCTTGAATTGCTAGTGCTGCAATAGTGTCTGTTACATCGCTTATTGAAACATCAAAGCCATAAGCTGAGTCGTTAAGCCAGTTATATATTTTAACAGCACAGCAAAGCATAAATTTTGTTGAAGAAAATTTAAAAATAGTACCATCGTCAATCACTTTTCCATCTTCATTGCACCAGATGATGTAAGCTACTGTATTGTCCTTCATTTCTGATAAGTCTCGGGTAACTAAGTAATCAACAAATCTATGCGCATGATCACCCGTAATTTCATATTTGCCCATAGGGGTAAGATCCATAACTGATGTACCATTTCTTGCTGCTGTATATTCTAGCTCGGTTGTTGAATATTCAGTGGGTACAGTGTAGCCATTCCAATTATAATATTTGTTAGTTCGAGAAGCCATACTGGTTCTGGAATGAAAAGGTGTCTTCTTTAAGGCTGAATATCTAAGATCTTGTGTCATTTAAAAATCGTCCAAAACTGCTTTAGCTGCATTTTTTCCTGAAATACCAGTTAAGCCACCACCCGGATGTGTTCCTGCGCCACACATAAAAAGACCATCCAAATGCGTTTTATACTGTGAGGCTCCTGGAATTGGGCGCATCATAAAAAGCTGATCAATTTGGATCTCGCCGTGATGCCAGTGTCCACCTGATACATTATATTCTAATTCAATATCGTCAGGGGTTATTAATTTCTTATGCTCGATGCATTCATTAATATTGGGAGCATATTTACTAATGATTTTGATTATAGATTCAATATAATTTTCTTTTACATTTTCCCACCCTTGATCAGTTTTGTATGGTGCATATTGAACTTGAATGTCTAATTTTGGATTTTGATCAGAGTCTTTCTTCACACAAATTTCAAGTGTTGGCTCTAGTGAAAGCTTGTCAAACTTACTAGGGTTAAATGTTTCTTCAATGTAATCAATAGATGGCGCAACAACCATTCTGCTATCAAGATCAATATCATCACAATTGTTAAAACTAGGTAACTTGTTTAAATCTAAAATAAGTTTAGCAACTCGTCCTTTGGAACGATGATGCTTAATTTTCCTTTTTACGTCAGTATCAAGGTTTTGAGAGCCAAGTAATGAAAAGTATGTTGAACGTGGATCTACATTAGAAATAATTTTCTTAGCATAAACCTTTTCACCATTAATTAGTTCAACACCTACAGCACAGTCATCTTCAACAATACAATTTTTAACAGACGCTGAGGTCTTTATTTCTACATTATTACTTTTACATTTTTCAATTAGATGTTTAGTGAATTGATCGTTGCCTCCCTCTATCTGAAATATGCCACCAAATAATGAATTATTGTGGATAGCCATTCTATATAATAAGTTTATGAGAGAGCCTGGTGAACGTGGGCCTAAATTTGACCCTATGACTGAGTCATGTGCAATCAACCCTTGAAGTAATGTATTTTCAAAATTATCTTCGAGTTCATCAGCTATATTTAGACCAATCATCCTGGCAAACTCATTGAAATTTTTCTTTCCTAGTAGCCTAACATTTAATCCAAGCTTGAAGAGCTTAAAATAGTCAGAAAAGCTGTTGTTCATAATACGTGGAGGTGATGCCATCATGAAAGAGCCCAGAGTTTTTGAGAATTTTGACATTTTCTCATGAAAATCGTTAAAACGGTCAGCATCTTGCGAAGAAAATGTTGAGATAGATTTATGGTCAATGTGTTGATTGCCAACTAGTCGGATGTGCTGCCCAGTTTCAGATAAAGCGATTGTAGTCTTTGGCAAATAATTTACTTGCATACCTCCTAACGAACTTGAAACAGCTGTTGTTACTGGAGGAACATAGTTTGTGATTTCATTGTTGACCATACCACCACACTCTTTTCTTGCTTCACAAATTAGTACTCTTTTATTTTTTCTAGCAAGGATATTTGCGCATACCAATCCATTATGACCTCCACCGATTATGATGGCATCAAAATTCGAATTGTCAGACATTAATAATAATTTCCTTTTTGTGGCACGTTCATGTCTAGTAGAACTTCACGGGCAGCGTTAGCTCCTGGGGCACCCATTACACCTCCGCCTGGATGTGTTGAAGAACTGCATATATACATATTTTTTAATGGAGTCCGATACTGTGCATATCCTGGGACCGGCCTATTGAACATTAATTGGTCCATGGTCAACTCTCCTTGAAAAATATTACCCTCTGTCAGACCAACCTCGTTTTCCAATTCTAGTGGTGTACGAACCTCATAATGATTAATTAAGTCTTTAAAGTTAGGTGAAAACTCTGAAATACAATCAACAATATGTCTTCCAAACTCTTGCTTTCTCTCTTCATTCCATCCGCCATTTGCGAGGTTGAATGGTACATACTGAATAAATACAGACATATAATGCTTACCAGGCTCAGCCATTGTCGGATCACTTTTGGATGGAATACACATATCTACATATGGATTTCGTGACCATTCTCCCCTTTTCCAATCGTCATAAGCGCCTTCCATCTCTTCAATTGTTTCTGTGAAGTGCATGTCTCCACCACCCCCTGGATCGCCTTCAGGTATGCATGGAAAATCTGGTAATGCATCTAATGCAATATTTAATTTACCAGATGACCCCCTTATCTTGAAATTTTTCACGCTTTTCACAAAATCATCAGGAAGATCCTTCTCCTCAGTAATCTTTAGAAATGTTCGTTTGACATCAAGATTGGATACAATTTTCTTTGCGTAATATTCATCACCATTTTGTGTTGCGACCCCAATTGCTTTTCCATTTTTTGTAATAACGTTAGTTACTTCGCTGCTAGGCTTTACTTCACCACCATGGTCTTTTAAACAACCCATCATTGCTTGAGTAATAGATCCCATGCCACCTCTTGCATAGCCCCATGAGCCAACTGATCCATCAACTTCACCCATATAATGGTGCAGCAACACATAAGCTGATCCTGGCGAACATGGACCCAAAGCTGTGCCTATGATTGCACTGCCAGCAAGATGGGCTTTAGTTATTTCACTTTCAAAATATTCCTCTAAGTAATCTCTAATACTCATCGTATAGAAACGAATAGTGTCATAAATCTCTTTTTCTCCAAGACCATCTAGTTCATCTTTTGCAGCAAAATGTTTCGCAAACTCGAGGGCACCAAATAAATCTTTTGGTTTAAATGATGTTAAGTCAGGCGGTGTCATTTTTAGTAGAGGCTTAATAATTTTACATTGTCTAAGAACGTCTCGGCTGTATCTTTCATATGCTTCTGCGTCTTTATGAGAATGACGCCTAATAGAATTTATAGTCATGTCATGATCATGGTAATGAGTGTAATAATCTCCATTTTTCATCATCGTGGCACTGCCTTCGTATGGGATAATTTGTAGCCCATACTTATAAAGCTCTAAGTCCCGCATGATCTCTGGCCTTAATAAACTGCATACATAAGAACAATTAGAATATTTCCATCCTGGGTAAAGCTCTCGACTTACTGCTGCGCCGCCAATCCAATCATTTTTTTCTAGGACAACGACATCTAATCCTGCTTTAGCCATATAACTAGCTGCAGTAAGCCCGTTATGTCCCGCTCCAACAACAATTACATCATGAGTATTTTTTGGCATAAAATGTACGAATATTGAATTATTATGATACTCATATTGAATGATTATTCAATACAAAACTACCCATATGATTAAACTTTGTGTATGGTTCTTTTATGAATATAAGCCCCAAAAAAATTAGTGATCATCAACTTGAAGATCAAGAAATCTCAATCAATCATCAAAAACTGATTGATGCAACAATTGAAACTATAGCTAAAAGAGGTCTTGGAGATACTACAATTGCACAAGTTGCTAAAAAAGCAATGGTATCACAAGGCTATGCAAATTTTAGATTTAAATCTAAAGAAAATCTTTTACTAAGTTCACTAAAATTTCTGTCAGACGAATATAAAAATTCTTGGCAACGAATATTTGAAGATAACAACTTAGATCCTGTTGGTAGAGTGATTAAGATAATCGAAAATGATTTCAGTGGTAAAATTGCAAATAGAAATAAAATTGCAGTCTGGGTATCTTTCTATAGTGAAGTAAAGTTCCGTCCTTCTTATTTATCAATCTGTCAAAAACAAGATGAAATATATTCATCTCAGATGGAAAAGTTAATTAAAGAAGTAAATATTTTAAGCAATCAATCTTTTCTTACCTCAAGAGAAATAAGTGAGACTTATCTCTCAATGGTGGACGGATTATGGCAAAGAATTTTATTTGATCCTAAAATGTACTCACATGTATTTTGCAAAGATCTCATTAAAAAATACTTTAGGAATATTTATGCAGATGAAAAACGGTTTGTGTGATTTCATCTTTTCAATCAATACTTGGAAGTAACTATAAAACTTATATTGTTTTATTTTTATGTGCACTCATTATTGGCATAAAACTTGGAACTCTTATTCCCTTATTATCTCTAATACTTGAGTCAAGAGGCTATAGCAATACACAGATCGGTTTGAATGTTGTAGCTCAACCGTTGGCAGTAATTTTATTTGTTAGAATTACTCCTATTATCATTCACACAATTGGATTGTCTAGGTCCATTGTGATTGCTCAGATTGTCACAATTATTTTATATTTCACCTTCCCCGTATTTGAGAGTTTAACTGCATGGTTTATTATACGGTTTCTTATCGGTTTTGCAGGAGCACTTGCATGGAATGCCTTTGATACTTGGATGTTATCGATGGCCAATGATACAAATAGGGGGAAAATAGTCACAATATACAATACAGTATTTATTATTGGCTTTGCAATTGGTCCTCTTGTTATATCTTTAACGGGGATTGAGGGATGGCTTCCATTTATTGTAATTGCAGCAATGTCATTTATAGCAATTATTCCTCTCATAACATTCAATATAGCAGATCAAGAATTGCCTGAGAAAAAGTCTCTTCCGATTTTAGCGACGATAATAGCTGCGCCAACTATTTTTGGAGCTGCAATTCTCTGTGGATTAGACGATGTTATGTTCGTGTCATTTTTTCCAATCTTTATGATTAAGAATCAGTTTTCACAAGACATTGCTCTTCAGTTTGTCACTATTACGTTAGTTGGCGGTGTCATATGCCAGCCGCTAATTGGTATTTTACTTGATAGGATGAATAAGAGACTACTTATGAATATTGCTGTCTTCTGTACTTTTATTTGTCCAATAATTATAGGTGTTTTTCTTGGAAACTTCTATTTAGTGGCATTGAGCTGTTTTATTTGGGGAGGAGCAGCAAGTGGGATATTCTCAATATCACTTACAATGTTAGGGGAAAGATATACCGCTTCACAGGTTGCAGGCGCAACGGCAATATTAGTGATGGTTTTTGAGTGCGGTTCATTAATTGGTCCTTTGATTGGGGGAAGAGTTATGGATATTTTTGGTCCTATTGGTTTTATATATACAATTGTATTTTTTACTTTTATTTTTTTAATGATTTCAATTTATCGAACTATAAGAAACTAGAAATGAAAGAAAGTATTAAAAGAGCTACTAAAGAAAACTCCGATATCATTGGAGAAGTTTTTAATTTGTATAGAATCTTCTATAATCAAGAATCAAATCTTGAAATTGCACAAAAATATATCAAGCAAAGACTTGAGAATGATGAATCAATAATCTTTTTTCATGAAGAAGAGGGTACTTGTGCAGGTTTCACCCAATTATACCCTACTTTTGACTCGGTGAATGTAAGAAAAAAAATTGTTCTATATGACTTATTTGTAAGAGAAGAGTATAGAAGAAAAGGTATTGCTAAGTTGTTAATGGATGCTGCTAAAAATTATGCTACTGAAAATAAATTTGGCTCAATCGAACTTTCCACAAATAAATCAAACACGCCTGGTCAAACACTTTACGAGTCACTTGGATACATTAGAGATAATGAGTTTTACAGTTACGATTTAGAAATATGATTATGTGTTTGATCTAAAGATTTTTTAAGCTTTTCGCATAATTCGTCTACATGGGAATTATTAAAAATTAGCGGTGGGCAGAAAATCATTCCATCTCTGACAGCTCTCATCACTAAACCATTTTCAATACAGTAATCTCTGCAAATTGTTCCAACAACACCTGTGTCCTCAAACATTTCCATCTTCTCTTTATCTTTAACCAATTCTACAGCTCCTATAAAACTTTTCATTCTGACTTCTCCAACTAGTGGGTGCTTTTCAATCTCACGCATTTGCTGCTCTAAGTAGACAGATACCTGACTTGACTGCTCGATAAGATTTTCTTCTTTTATAACTTTTAAATTCTCAAGACTTACTGCGCAAGCTACTGGATGACCTGAATACGTATAACCATGATAAAACTCACCGCCTTCATTAATAATTGTATCACTGACGCGATCACCAATCATGATGCCTGATAGCGGTATGTAGCCTGAAGTTATACCCTTAGCCATTGTGATGATATCCGGCTTGATATTATATGTATCAGATCCAAACCAGTTTCCTGTTCTTCCAAAGCCACAGATAACCTCATCAACTACAAGAAGGATATCATACTGATTGCAGATTTCTTGGACCCTAGGCCAATATGAATCAGGAGGAATGATTACGCCACCTGCACCTTGGATTGGCTCACCAATAAATGCCGCCACATTATCAGCGCCTATTTCATTAATCTTCTCTTCAATTTTGTTTGCTGCAAAAATTCCAAAATCATCTTGGGACATTTCGTTTCCGTATTTGTACCAATATGGTGGTAAAACATGCTCAAAACCTGGCATCATATCACCTTGTGAATGCATTGCAGTCATCCCACCAAGGCTCATACCTGTCATTGTACTGCCATGGTATGCAAACTCTCTACTTATAAAAGTTTTTTTGTTTGGCTTACCTTTAAGATCCCAATATCTCCTCACCATTCTCACAACTGTGTCGTTGGCTTCTGAACCGCTTGATGAAAAGAATGCATGATTTAGATCATGGGGACTTAACTCTGCTAATGTTCTTGCTAGCTCGATTGATGGAGGCGTAGCAGTTTTAAAAAAAGAATTATAATATGGAAGCTCTTGCATTTGCTTATAGGCAACTTCAGCAAGATTTTTTCGGCCATAGCCCACATTAACACACCAAAGCCCAGACATTGCATCCAATAGCTGCTTATCATCAGATGTGGTCAGATGAACGCCGTCTGCTTTTGTTACAATGATACTACCTTCTTCAGCAAGAGACTTATAGTCAGTAAAAGGATGGAGGTGATGTTTGGTATCAATCTCCTGCCATTGTTTAGTAGTTCTATTTAGATATGCCATAATTTTATTTAAATGCCTGAATACCTGTTAAATTCCGTCCCATTATCAATGTGTGAACATCGTGAGTTCCTTCATAGGTTTTTACAGTTTCTAAGTTAACCATATGTCTCATGACATGATACTCATCTGAAATACCGTTGCCACCTAAAATATCTCTGGCGTTACGACATATATCCAAACTTTTAGAAACATTATTTCTTTTAATTAAGCTGACCATATTGCTATCAGATTGCCCTTTATCCATAAGGCGTCCGACTCTTAATGCAGCCTCTAACCCTAATGCAATTTCCGTTTGCATATCTACTAATTTAGACTGAACCAACTGTGTCCCGGCAATTGGCTTTCCAAACATTTTTCTATCTAGAGCATATTGCCTTGCAGTCGCCAGACAAAATTCCGCTGCTCCAATTGCACCCCATGAAATTCCATAACGGGCACTATTTAAACATTGAAAAGGTCCACTTAAACCTGTTGTTTTAGGTAAAATTTTATCTTCAGGGCAAAATACATTTTCCATAATTACTTGTCCTGTTGCCGATGCTCTTAGCGACAATTTTCCTTCAATCTTCGGAGTGGAGAGACCTTTTGAGTCTCTATCAACAATGAAACCTCTAATTACATTTTCTTCATCCTTGGCCCAAATAATTATCACATCAGCATGAGGCGCATTACTGATCCATGTTTTTGTTCCATTTAGTTCATATCCACCTTTTACTTTTACTGCTTTTGTTTTCATGGCGCCTGGATCACTACCAGCATCAGGTTCGGTTAATCCAAAACTACCTATCAATTCTCCTTTTGCTAGCTTCGGTAGATAATGTTCTTTTTGTTCATTGCTTCCAAATTTATGTATAGGGTACATTACCAGGCTTGTTTGCACTGACATTATAGATCGGTATGCGCTGTCGATTTTTTCTATCTCACGAGTAATTAGTCCGTAAGAGACATAATTACTTCCCGCACATCCATAGCCATCTAAGTACGATCCTAGAAGTCCTAGTTCTCCCATTTCAGTAAAGATTTCCCTGCTAAAATTCTCATTTCTATTGTCATCAATTATTCTTGGGAGCAATTTTTCTTTACAGTATGCTCGCACTGTTGATTGCAATATTTTTTCTTCAGCTGAAAGCTGATCATCTAAATTAAGAACATCATCCCAAGCAGAAAGAGATTTTATTTCAGTTTCTTTATTTTGAATATTAATAACCATTAAAATTGTTATATGATATTATAGTAATACTAGTAAACTAATTTCTTTTATGGACACCCAAAATAAGCCACTTATTGCAGTTTTTGCAGATGTAATTAAGAAAGAGGAGTTGCACCGAACTTATCACGCATCTGGAACCAATTATATTAAAGCTGTTTCTGAAGCTACCAGCTGTATACCGGTTATACTTCCTGCATTTGGATCAAGTGTAGATTATAGAGACACACTTCGTAAATTTGATGGAGTTTTATTAACTGGCAGCCTTTCGAATGTTTATCCAGAATTTTATAATAAAGATAAAATTGTTGAACCATTAGATATTGACAGAGATAAGACAGTACTGCCAATGATTGATTTTATATTTCAAAATGAGATCCCTATGCTTGCAATATGCAGAGGTTTTCAAGAAGTTAATGTTGCCATGGGAGGTTCACTGTTTGCAGATATTCATGAGGTACCAGGCAGAATGGATCATCGATGCCCAGAGTCTGATGATCCTGATATACAATTTTCTAAACAGCATGAAGTGTATTTTAAAGAAAATGGTAAATTTGAAAAATTAGCAGGCACTCCGACGATCGAGGTAAATTCATTACATACACAAGGAATTGACGTATTAGCAAATGAATTAGTTGCTGAAGGAGTTGCTAAAGATGAGACAGTAGAGGCAATCAGTTTGTCTGGTTATAGTGGATATTTTTTTGGCGTACAGTGGCATCCTGAATATTCTGCGACCACCGATGATTTTTCCAAAAAGTTGTTTGCAAGCTTTAGTGAGTCCGTGGAAAAAAATAGTTTAAAAAAAATTAGATAAAAAAGTTACTATAAATAACAGTACCTACTGTTAGCACTGCTAAAATAATAACTATAGATTGACGCAAAAGATTTTTTTGATTCAAAAAATTAAAAATGAGACTTCCTGCCCAGCACCATACTGAGTGGGAAACTGATTGTATTAAAAAGAATGTTGAAGCTATAATTAAAACTTCAAGTGCCCAGTTTGAAGTTAGGCTTGCACTTCCAAAAGAAGTGAATTGAGTATAGGCGGCGATCACCATGGCCCAACCTTTGGGATTAAGAGGATGCACTAGGATACCATTAAAAAAATTGGGTACTTTACTTTCTGAGTCTATGTTAGAATTTGGCTTTAAATTTAGAAACATTATTTTATAAGACAGCCAGAAAATGTATCCTGTACCAACTATTTTTATTACATTTATTACAAATGGGTTTGAATTTAATAAGGTTAAAAAACCTATGCCAAGTCCAATTGTTAAAAAAAGTTTTCCAACAGTAACACCGGCAACAAATGGCAATGATTTAAGTAGTCCATGTTGAGCGCCAGAACTCATCAATAATAAATTAGCAGGACCAGGTGTTGTAACCATTATTAATGCAAATATAAAAAAGGCTGGGTAAAGTGAGAGTGTCATAACCCTCTATTTTTGGCAATTGCTGCCGCCATTCCAATGGCTGCTAATAAACTATCACATGAAGCAATAAACTTTTTTGCTATATCCAATCCAGTTCCATGGTCAGGACTGGTTCTTACAAAGGACAGTCCAGCTGTATAATTAATGGTGTTATGAAAATCAATAACCTTTATTGGTATTAAAGCCTGATCATGATACATGCAGATAAATGAATCAAATTTCTTAATATTTGAATCTCTAAATAATGAGTCCGCAGGATAAGGCCCAGAAACATTTATACCTTTTTTCTTACATCCATTGATAGCAGGAATTATTTTTATGATCTCTTCTTTTCCTAAAATACCCCCATCACCCGAATGAGGGTTAAGACCGCTAACGGCAATTTTGGGCTTACGAACTCCAAAATCTTTTTTTAATGTTTGGTTAACATTGAGGATCGATTTAGTAATATTTTTTTTATTTATTTTTTTTGCAACATCTTTTAACGCAACATGTGTTGTAACTGGAGTAACTTTCATTTTCTTATTTAACAAAAACATCATTTCATTTGATTTTTTATCTTTTTTTGCAAGGTATTCTGTATGCCCTTTAAATTTCCTAAGTTTTTTGGCAATAACTTCTTTATTGATTGGGTTTGTAACAATTCCAGAGATTACTTTTTGTTTTGCAAAACCTATGGCCATATCAATTGACTGTAATATTGCGCCAGCATTATTGTAATTTCTTTTACCAAGCTGGGTCTCTGCGTCAATCTTTATAGGAACAATCGGTAAATATTTTTTATTTACACTTAAAGCCTCTGAAGGGTTATCAATTATTTGAACTTTTAAACCTACTTTCATTTTTTTTATAACTCTAATTACATAGACTGGGTCATGAATTAAAAAAAATCTTAGGTTTGTATTTTTTTTTATCCAAGCCTTGATAGTTATTTCTGTACTAATACCTGACGGGTCTCCCATGGTGACCGCAATTAAATTCTTATTTTTACTCATTAAAAAATTCCCAGAAACTTTTTCTTAAATTTGTGTTCACACTCATTGAGCTGACTTCTATATTTGTCAGATCGAAGTTTTACGTTATTGGCAACATCAATCAACCAGTTTTGATTTTTATAGGATTTCTTTTTGAACCCTCCGTGTCCTTCATGGTATGCTAAATATTGGCTATAAGCATCACTTTTGCTTATCCCATTAATTTTATTAGATTTATTTATATACCAACCCGTAAAGTCTATGGCATCTGCAAAATTAACTCTCGATGCTAAAGGTTTCTTATTTTCAGTTCTATACCAATCCCAGGTCGCATCAATTGCTTGAGTGTAACCAAATGCACTAGATTTTCTTTTCCAAGGTATAACACCTAAAATCTTGGTTCTCTCCGGCTTAACTCTATTTTGAAATGCAGATTCTTGTCTTAAAATTGACATTTGAACATGAATAGGTGCACCCCATTTTTCATATGATTTATTTGCCAATCTATACCATGAGGATTTTTGTTCAAAGATAGAGCAAATATTCTCTTGTTTTGCAGGCGGCTTACTTGCACAGCTGAATAATATAAAAAAACTAATTAGTATTAGTATGAATACTCTCATTTATTTACTCATTTACTTTAAAAGTGTTAAATAATACCTTTCTCGAACATCAAATGAAACAAATAAATCAACCTATTGTCATCAGCTATATATTCATTTTTTTATTAGCATTAATCTGGGGAGTAAACTTCCTGTTTATTAAAATCGCAGTCTTAGAAATAAGCCCCGTTAATAATGTTTTCTTAAGATTAATTTTGGCATCAACAATACTTTATTTCTATATGAGATTTACAGGAAATAGACTTCAATTAAGAATTAATTATCTTTTTTTTTATTTTGTTATTGGAGCATTAGGTAATGCAATTCCATTTTTTTTAATTTCAACAGCGGAAATTAATATTGATGCAGGTATAGCAGGTGTTCTTATGTCCCCTATGCCACTAATCACCTTAGCGCTTTCGGCAATTATTTTGAGAGATGAAAAAATTAATTTTCTTAAATCGATTAGTTTTATTACAGCTTTTCTTGGCCTACTTATACTTTTTGGTTTTGAAAATTTAAATCAGCTTGGGGGTGATAATAAAATTGAATTTTATAGTCAAATTGCAGCATTAGTTGGTGCCTGTTCTTATGCGTTAAATGCTGTTATATCTAAACTCGTGCCAAAAATAAATTTTATTTCACTTGCAACTGGGGTGACAATAGCAGCAACATTATTGATGTTACCTTTTTCTATTTTCTATCAGCCTTTTTGGCTAGAAAGTTATAGTTCACCAACAGTCGTATCATTATTAATACAAGGTATATTTGCCACAGCAATAGCCAGTTTACTTTTTTTTAAAGTCATTGAAACAAGGGGACCGGTCTTTTTATCACTAATTAATTTTTTAGTACCTTTAATAGCTTATTTTTCTGGAGTTATATTTCTAGGAGAAATCATAAGAGTGAATGTACTAGTTTCGCTCTCTATGATATTATTTGCTTTGTATCTCAATCATATTTCTAACAAGTAAAAAAATGGCTATTTTCTCTGGTATATTTTCTAATGCTTTTTTAATTATCCTCTCGTTTGTAGTCTTGCTTTCAGTAATTTATCTACTCTCGAGCTTTGAGAAAGGTAATTTAAAAGAATATCGTCAAGGTTCAGAATACGAGTTTGCAAAATTGTCTCAAGGCCTAACTGCATATAAAGACATTGGCAATAAAAACGATCCGGCAATAATAGTTATTCATGGAGCAACTTTACCGTCTGAAGGTTTCATTGGTTTTTGCAGTGGGTTAAGCGCTAAGGGATATAGGGTAATCTGTTATGATCAATACGGAAGAGGGTACTCAGACAGGCCTATAACAAACTATAATATGCAGCTCTATACTGAACAACTCAGGGAACTTCTTGATTTTCTCGATATAAAAGATGCAATTTTATATGGGTCTTCGATGGGAGCTCCAATTGCAATCAATTTTTCTAATGATTACTCAGAAAGAACTTTAGCGATAGGTCTCCAAGTTCCTCTTGTTCACAGCAACAGTAAGGTTCTTGATTTAATAAAAGTTCCTATTGTAGGAAATTTATTTCTTAGAACTTTTGGTATTCCATTTGCAAAAAATAGAGCAGAACAATGGGCTCATGAAAACGAAGGACAAGAAGAATTTATTAATCGATATATTACACAATTGTCTTTGCCAGGTACGGAATATTCTCTGCTCTCTTCCGTTCGTAATATAGCCAATAAAGATTTTCTTCCAGACTATAAAATATTTTCAGAGTCAAATATTCCTATCCATATAGCATATGCAAGTGATGATGATGAAATTGATCCTAAAACTGTTAATGAAGTATTAAAGTTAATTCCTGATGCTGATACTTTTGTTTTTACTGGTGGCCATGGTGGTGGTGGCGTAATTGTAAATAAACTGATAGATTTATTTTCAGATTTTCTATCCAAAAAACTAAACTAATAGAAGTCTATCAATTTGAGTTGTATAATTTTGTGTACAATTTTTTCTTTTTTGTTTCCAGCTTCCAAATCTACACTCTGATGCCATTTGAATGGTATCACGTCCATATCGATAGTTAATTGAATCTATTGCTGACATAAGATTTGAATTTTGATTGTAGTTTTTTTCAAATAAAGTCTCCTGAATTTCAGACTCATCACACAAGCCACTAAGTAGTACGCCCGCTTTTTTATACTGGTATTTATTTTTGAAAATTTTCTTCGTGAGAGTCAAAGCAGTCTCAATAATAGTAATGCTGTCATGTGTTGGGTAAGGCAATGTTCTAGACGCACCATTTGAGTAATAAGGACTTTTCTTATCAAAGGGGTTGGTCCTTAAAAAAACAGAAATACAAGATGCGGCAAGGCTTTCAGAACGAATTCTTTCTGTTGCCCTACGCGCGAAGGTGGTGACAGCTTGTTCAACATCTTCTAAATTGGTTAGCAACTTTCCAAATGATCTGGTAGTACAACAGCTCTTTCTTGTAATTGAATTTTCTTCAATGGACATGCAAGAAATTCCTCTCAGTTCTGTAATTGTTTTTAAGCCATTAACACTCATTGCTTTACGTATCCACGAGTCACTACAGTTCTTTAATAACTTTGCATTGTATATGCCATGATTAATAAGTTTCTTCGATAAACGTCGACCTACACCCCAAATATCACCTACTTCAGTTGACTCTAAAACTTGATCAATATCTTCATGACCTACTAAAGAGCAAACGCCATTTAAAGACTCATCTTTTTTTGCCTTATGGTTCGCAACTTTTGATAGAGTTTTTGTTGACGCTATACCTATGCTAACTGGGATACCTGTATGCTGTAAAATAGTCTTTCTCAATTGATGTGCGTATTCTTCATAATCAATCGATAGACTACTTAACTCTACAAATGCTTCATCAATTGAATAAATCTCTGTGTGAGGAGATGAATATGAAATGATATTCATTACACGGCGCGACATATCAGCGTACAATGTATAGTTAGAGGAAAAAACAAATACATTTTCCTTTTCTACAATATCTTTGACTTTGAAGAGTGGTACACCCATTTTAATTCCAAGCGCTTTTGCTTCTTTTGAACGAGATATAATACACCCATCATTATTGGATAGTGCTACAACTGGTCTATTGTTAAGCTTGGGATTAAAAACTCTCTCACAAGAAACATAAAATGCGTTACAATCAATTAATGCAAAAACTTTATTATTCATGCTTCATCTATTTATGGACTTAAATTATGAATAACATTCGTACATACTCCCCATATGGTAAAATCCATTTCTTCAGAGACTAAGACATCTTTGTAGTTGTTATTAGAAGATGATAAATTGACTTGCTTATTCTTAAATCTGAGAATCTTTACGCTCAACTCTCCATCCAGAACAGCAATAATAATTGACTCATTTCGAGGCTTAATGCTTCGGTCAACAATCAATAAATCTCCAGGATAAATCCCTGAACCCACCATTGAATCTCCTCGCGCACGAACAATAAAAGTTGCATTTGGATGAGGAATAAGTTCTTCATTCAAATCAATTGTCCCTTCAGTAAAATCCCTTGCTGGAGAAGGAAAACCGCACTCTACGGCCTCTTTATAAAATGTTAAAAGCATGAAATACGTCTAATTATGTTCTTGTTTTGTTCTTATTATTGCATTACTCAATATAAGAGTCAACACTACTTAAAAAGATTTATGAGAAAAATTGCTTCCTAAAAAAGTCAACCACATCATGATGTGATTGTTTACGTGCCGTCCAGTTTCCTCCAGCATGAGCGCCTAAGAGATTGGGTGTTTCTTTAATCAAGCGAAACCTTTCTTCCTTATTGTCCAAGTAAAAAGTATTATCGTTTTCATCAGTATAAACCTGACGCCCATCTTTCTTTAAATCAATAAACATATCTTTTAGCTTGATGGCGTAAGGAATGAATTCAACAGGATCAATTGAGTCAAAAGAATGATGCGCATTGGGATAAACTGTTAACTCAACATCACGAGCTGGTTTCATATAATCAATAAGTTTTTTACATAAACTTAGAGGCGTATAATCATCGTCTTCACCAAATAGAATATGCATTGGAGCATTAGACCAACGATTATCTTCAGGTTTAAGTAATGCTCCAGGGTACAATGGTAAATATGCAGAAAATTTTTCATCCCCTGATGTTAATGTATCTATTATTGGCTGCCAAGCTGAATAAAGAGCAGTGCTGCCACCTAAACTCCATCCCATGATACCAATTTTATCTTTATCAATATCTGGATGTTTATTTAAAAGTGCAAGTGCATGGAATGCATCTGTTATCATGGTAGCCAGAGTAATTTGTGTTTGATTTTCTACGATAGAAATTACTCCCCTAGATTCAAAATGATGAATTCTGAAAACAGCAAAGCCTGCTTCTAATAGGTTAACCATGTGTGTGTAATGACCTTCTCTCAAACCTGCGCTTCCATGAATCGGAACAATTACTGGACATGGCAATTTAGCATTTTCAGGAAAAATCAAAGTTCCCCATACGTCTTGTTTAGGTTCCATATCAACACCATTCAGCAAATCATAAAATTCATAGGGATTAGATGATTTGAAGAAAAAAACTCCAGATTTTTTTTTGTGAAAAGGATTGTTTTGTTCGGTCATGAATGGTGCAATGTATTACCAAAAAAAACTTAATTCAAATTTAAAATTAAATAAAAACGGGTCCGATGGAAGGAATAACTAGGGGAAACCTTCGGACCCGTTTTTTAATTACGAACTAGACTTAGTCTCTAATTGAGTAGGCAATGACACCTGTCTCAGCTACGTCTGTTCCTTCTTTTTCTGCTTCTTCACTTATCCTTATACCTATTGTGGCTTTCATGATTGTCCAAATAATAAAGGACACCACAAAAACAAACACACAAATAGATGCTGTGCCAAGGAGTTGAGTTCCAAAGCTAGTATCAGGATTTGTAATTGGTACAGCAAGAGTACCCCAGATACCTGCAATCAAGTGAACCGGAATAGCCCCTACAACGTCATCAATTTTTAATGACACCAAGAGTTCAGTACCTGCGAATACTAGCGCACCACCAATTCCACCTATGATGATTGCCATCAATGGAGAAGGCATTAATGGTTCCGCAGTAATTGCTACAAGACCACCGAGTGCACCGTTTAACATCATTACAACGTCAGTTTTACCTCTTGCTAATCTTGTTATGGCTGCACAGACCAATACACCAGCACAAGCTGCTAGGTTTGTATTGATATAAATTGTTGCCACAGCTGTTGCATCATCAAATGAACCTAGAGCTAGCTGCGATCCACCATTAAAACCGAACCAGCCCAACCACAAGATGAATACACCAAGTGTTGCTAGAGGTATTGAGGAATTTGCAAATGGAACTAACTTTCCGTTATCAAATCTTCCAAGTCTTGGACCTAGTACAATTGCACCAGCTAATGCCGCTGCACCACCTGCAGCATGCACAAGAGTTGATCCAGCAAAGTCTGAGAAGCCAGCAGCAGATAACCATCCACCACCCCATTGCCAACCCATCTCGATTGGATAAATAACTCCTGTTAATATTGCTACGAACAGAAAGAAAGGCCAAATCTTTATTCTTTCAGCCAAAGTTCCTGAAACAATTGAAGCTGTTGTTGCACAGAATACCATCTGGAAAAACCAGTCAGATCCATCAGAATAACCAGTCGCTACTGCTGAACCATCGCTCCATGTAGTAAACGTTCCAATATATCCACCTTCTGGAATACCGTATGCAAGATTATAACCTACCAACCAGAACATGATCCCAGCGATAGAATACAAACCTATATTTTTTGCAGCAATTGTTGAAACACTTTTAGATGTAACCAGACCAGATTCTAACATACAGAATCCAGCGGCCATCCACATCACCAAAAATCCACTTATTAGAAATAATAATGTGTTCAATGCATAAGCTGTTTCGTCATCGACGGCTGCAAATGCATTGGCAGATAATAGTGATGAAAACAATACTGTATAAAGTAGTACTTTTTTTAACATGTATTTTCTCCCTATATTTAATTTTATAAAGGCATCTTTTATCAATTAAGGGCTTTCACAATTACTGATGCTTGCCAAATTGACAAAGTGTGAATATCTTAAAATTAAATATCTAAGTAATTGTTTTAATTTGCTTATTTATTAATATTTCTCCAGGCATCTATAGCTAGGAAGACCATTGCTATCATCATGCCAAGATAAATAATATAAGAGAAACCGAATCCATAAGCAGTTAAGTAAGCCCAACTAAAAAGACTGCCTACTACTAACGATACAATGGATGGGATCAGATATTTCATTTATAAAAACTTTAGGATAAATAATCCAAATAAATCGGCGATGACCAAGCGCGATGTTCATCTATTTCAGAACAAGTCTCGATGTCTCTTGGATGCTTCCAGTCTTGAGTGCAAAGCTTAAACTTTACACAATTCCCATCTGCATCAAATTCACAAACACCTCCCTTAACATTAATTTGAGGAGTGGGTACTTCTATGGCTCTTACATAATAACTCACATCTTTTTGATCTATCGAAAAATCCTCATCTGTGAATTTAAAAGAACAGCCTAATTCATTTGGATCACAATAATGGGTATACCAAGGGTCTAGAATTCGTCCTTCAATAGGTTGATCTACATACTCTTGCGGTAATACTTTAATTACTTCAATTCTATGAATAAATTTTCTGTCATCTGAAGGATTATAACATTCATTAAAACACAGCTCGTCTACTCTTTCTTCTCCCAATGCAATGTATGCATCCTCTGGACACCCTGGTTTCTGAACGAACGAGCCCATAGCTTTAACTTCAAATTCAGGTTTAGTATCTGTTTCAATTGAAGAACCCATAGAGACTTTTTTATTCTCACTGATTAAATTAAACCAAAGTAACATGCGGGTGCCACTTGTTGCGTAAGTTTCTTTTCTTTTTAACGCATCCCAAATTTCCTCTTTAGACCGTCCCTCAGAGTGAACAGCTGCCAGTCCACCTGTCGTAAAGAAACCTCTTTGCCTTTCCCACTCAACAGTATTAAAGCCAACGATTAGATCAGGAATATCATAAACTTGCGGCTGCGAAGGCGAGACAAAGGAGTCGCCAATTGGATCAGAATTTCGACCAATTGGACTTGTACTTTTAGGGAAATAATATGGACTCATATGTAAAACCTTATCTAAAAATTCGCTTGGAGGTCCGCTTCCATCTATATTGTTGCCAAATAGTTCTTTATATCCACTGCCAGGTGCAGCAGAATGGTTATCACTGGAACCTATGAACCCGTATCTAAATCTATGTTTTGAACCATCTTCTTTATATTTTGTTAACGCTAATCCATACTGAGCGCTGCCACCAGGAACATGGTTCATCGGAGGACTAAAACAATCTAAACACTGACCGGATATATTTCGATCAAATTCTGTAAACTTTGGAACAACATTGTACCCTGATCTACCTCTATCTACTGATGCTTGTTCTGTCGCTTCTCGTCTTTCGCTGCATTCTGAAACTGACTCACCGTCGGCAATACATCTTTCATAGATTACTTTACCTGCTTGCCAACATTGTGGAATATAATTATTAGATGGTTCTGGGCAAGTTTGAGTTCCAATATCAATGACCTCATCCGGTCCATTTTGATTTTTGAGTGTAAAAGTTCCTTGATCTAAATCAATTTCACCCATCGGAAACGTAAATGGTCTAATTATTTCCTCACCGTCTCTTACAACATTGACTCCTCTCCATGAGCGGTACTCCTCAGCATTACCATGCCCGGAATAAGTTTCCAATAATTCAAACATTTTTGGGTATTTTTTTGAAATCTCTAAGCCCTTATCTAGAGTATATCCAGCAGGAGTATAAAGTCCCCAGGACTGCCCGTGCGGTATAACCATGTAGTCACTATCATATTCCTCAAGCCTCTTAACTAAATCTAATGGAGTTACTGCTTCTTCATGACAGTTCATTGGTAAATCTTTAGAAAGTACACCTCGCTCACAATTTTTTATTTTTCCTGTTTCTGTGAAATATCGATTTATGTCATTGTATCTTTTGAAATTATCAAAATCTACGAATGGGAAAAATACATTTGGTACTAAGGGTCTAGAAGTCATTGCTTGTCGAGTTACAGATAATGATGCAATAGCTCTGGTTGGAACCGCTTCATCAGTCTCTTCTTTCAAAATGACATTATGATGACCCCAATGATTTCCTCTTATAACCCCTACTTGTGTCCACTCCCATCCCAAAAAAGCAACACAATCTGGATTAGCTGGATCCACATTTAAAGCATTACATTTCCTGATCGTTTCTTTTGTTTCCATCCATCTTTTTGGTGTAGTTGCTTCAGCATGATCATTGATTGACCAAAAATCTAATGCTGAACAATGTCTTGCAAAGTCGCAGGCATCTGCAACAGGATGTACTCCTAGCCCACCAGTGATGGGCAAGCTCATCATATGTGCATCGGCTGAAAATGTTGAATGAACATGAAGATCGCCAAACAAAATTTGTTTTGTTGGCACCTCGTTAAGAGTTGCCATTGCACTTAATTGCCTCGTCTCTTTGTCTTTTACAAACTCGATAGTATTAATTTTACCAGTGATTTTCCCTCCATCTAAGTCTTCACTAAATAAATGAAATTCTAAAACTACAAGTAAACTAATTATAAAGAGGATTGAAAGGATGAAGAAATATTTTATAACTTTTACAATACTCATAAGCAAATTATTTGATAATAATTAACTATATTTGAGTATAATATTACATGCAATGACCAAGATCATAAATAAAAATATTCTCATATTTAGTATTGCCATAATTATAGGCCTAACTCTTATTTTTTATGAGACCATTTCATTCAATGATCAATTTCTTCAGCTTAAAAATAGAAAGGCTGTTGCTCTGGTGAATGATGTTGTTATTTCTGAAGACCAATTTCTAAAGTACGCCTCAAACCTTGGAGCAGATATCCAACCAGAGGATGATATTGAAATCTTAGAGTTGCTATTAGAAAGAATGATAGAGGAAGAACTTCTGGTACAAAGAGGAATAGAGCTTGATCTGCATAAGAAGGATATTGGCGTCAGAAAAGAAATGATAAAACAGGTGATTGACTTCATCATTCAAGTCGAAAAAAATCAGATTAGTGAAGAAGATCTAAGAAATTTTTACAATAAAAATATTGGAAAATATACCCCTACGCAAAAAATTCAATTTCAATCAATTTACATAAATTCTCGTAATCAAGAGTCTGTTCTACTCGGTACAGAGTCAGACTTGAAGACACTTCAACCAAAAATATCAAAATTGTATAATGAGCTTAATACAAAAGATTTTTTAGATATTAAATCTAGTTATGATGAAAATAATTTTTTTGAGGTTCCCGATAAGTTAATTAATATTAAAGATTGTAATCTTCTTTTTGGTAAGTCTATATGCAATCAAATTGCTTCACTAAATCTTGATGAAGTATCTCAACCCATATTTTTTGATAACGGATATTTTATCTTTAAGCTTGTAGATCGGATTAAACAAGAAATTGATGAAAACTATTATAATGAAATTAGAGAGAAGATTATTTTTGATTATAACAATGGTTTAGATGATGAAAAATTAAAAAACTATCTAAAATACTTAAAAGATAATTCTGAAATTATTCGATATTCTTTTTAAATTTATGCATATTCGTAAATTACTAATAATTTTAATATTTCTGTTATTTAATTCACAATCATATGCCCATTATTTTAGTGAGTCCTTTTCTAAGTGGAATATTATGGGATCAGATATTATTGCTAACTTCTCCATACTAGAATTGGAAGCCACAAGAGTGCTTCAGGTTAAAGAATATGAAAAAATTTTAATAGACAACGAGCTTAATGAAAAAGATATATTTAAAATTTATTTGAATGATCACATTCATGTTTATTCAGCTGATATAAAATGTCAGTCTATCAATGATATTAGAGAGTTAAGTTCAGATGAAGGCTACTTAAGATATGAACTAACATTTAAATGTCCTTCAGAAGAAAATATAAAGATTATTAATAATGCTTTATTTAATGTTATTCAAAGTCATATTCATATAGCACGAATATATTTAGAAAATGATTTACTCACAGAGAAAGCACTTTTTTTTAACGACCAATCAGTTGATATATCAGAAAAGGAAACTCAATTAAGTTTTTTTAGCAGTTTTCAAAATTTTTTTTATTCTGGACTAAATCATATTTTAGGAGGGTATGACCATCTTCTCTTTATTCTAGGACTGCTCATTATAGTAACAAATCTTAATAGGCTTATATTAATCATTACAGGCTTTACCATTGGACATAGTCTTACCTTATTCTTATCTTTAGTTGAGATTGTTCAAGTAAATGCAAGCATAGTAGAATCACTTATTGGATTTACTATTATGTTTGTAGGTTTGGAATATTTCTACAAACATAATAACGGAAAATTATTAAGCTTGGGGTATCTAGTTATACTTTTACCCCTATTATTTATTTTAAGCTTTATTACTAATATCCAGTTTTCGGGATTCCTAATGATGGGCTTATTACTATTTTCTGTAGGATATTTTTTACTAAAAGAAAATTTAAAGAATAGTGATAATTTATTATTATTAATAACTATAGTATTTGGACTCATTCATGGCTTTGGTTTTGGAGGATTTTTATTAAATACAGAAATAAACTCAGGCAATATTTTATCAGGTTTATTAGGATTTAATTTAGGAGTTGAATTCGGTCAAATATTGTTCGTATTTGCAGCATTATTAATATTTCAATTAGTTAATTTTATTCGCCTGAATTTCATTATTAATTTATTTAAAGATACTTCTTTTGCATTATTGATTTGTTTTGGCCTATATTTTTTTATTCAAAGACTAATAGTTTAAGTTACACAAAAATTATAAGTATAATTGTCAGCATTGAAACCGTTAATGAAAGTATAACTTTCATTGTAATGAACCAGCGTGGCGTAATCTTTAGCTGTTGATAAAGATAGTAATCATGTAAAAGAGAAATAACATAGCTAATAAGTAATAGTACCAAAGAAAGTTTTAAATTTTCTAAAGACAATAATGCAGCCCAAGAGATTAGCGCTGGAATTACCGTTATTAAGAGTGGAGTGAAAACGTAAAAAATTTTGTCCGCAAAGGCTGTTATTAGTCCCCACTGTATACCCCCCAAGAAAGATGAAATGATTGCAGCATAAGCAATATAAATAAATATCATTAAATCATATATTTCATCATTTGGAGGAGAGATAAAATACATCAAAAAAATTATGATAAATGGTATGAGGCCAAATAAGCCAAGAATGTAAGATTGTTTTTGTCCCATTTATAAATAACTAATCCGTAAATAAATCAAGAAACTGTAAAAATTCAAGCTTGCTGCCTTCTACATTAATTGTATTGTTTGTTAAAAGAAGTGATATAGCGGCTAAGTTCTTTAAACCACCAAAAACTTCTTTGAGTGTTTGCTGATCTGTAATAACTTTAATTTCTGCATTAGGCTCAGGATATTTACTGATTTGTGCTACCCCCCTTCTTACGTACACAGAGTACTTTTCTTCGCTATCGGTAAACGAAAATTGATATGTTTTTATTATTTCTTCAGATTTTTCTAAATTAAGATTGACTGGAAGTATATTCATTATTGCATCTATAGGTGTAGCTTCCAATTGTTCTGGGGTTACGCTATTTGCTGTTGAAGGATCGACATTAATCTCATTTCTTAATTCGCCCGCAACAGTTCTATAAAAATAGTAATCATTTGAAGCAAGCTGATATTGCGATAATTTTTCTGCAGCATTTGCCTTAATATTTTTGGCGTTTGTACTGTCAGGGTCTAAAGCAAGTAAAATATCTGCAAGCTCTAGTGCCCACTGATATTCTCCATTGGTAAGAGCGCTTTCTGCCTCATCTGAAATTTTAGTTTGTTTCCTAGCTATATTGACAAATTTTTGTGCCCTTTCAGTCGCAGAAAGTGGATGTAGGTCAGAAATGTTACCACTAAACCAACCTATGTATCCACTAAAAATTGATCTTATGTAAGAGGATATTGATCCGTAAAAAGGTTGAAGGTAAGGAGACTCAGCTAAGTGATTTGGAAGTTTTACTTTTTGTACAATCTCATTAGGTGTTAAGCCCTTATTAATGTATCTTATCGTTTGGTCATGAACAAACTGAATACCATCTCTATAATCAGTCAAGGCTTTTGAAACATTTTCTTTTCCACTAATAGGGCGTGAGTGACTCGGGACTAAATGTTCTGCATTAAGTAACCTTATTTTATCAAGGCTATGAACCCATTCCATTGGATTTCTAAATTTTGTTCCTCTTATCGCGTATAAATTTGCAAATGATCGATAAAAATTATCACCAACCATCACAACTTTTTTTTCAGGTATCCATACATAAAGATGATCATCTGTTTCCCCGGGCACATGGGCTAACATTAATGTGAGATCATCAATTTTTAACGTCATTTGATCATCAAAAAGAATGTTAGGCCTAACAAGTCCGAATGTAGATTGATCATTAATTTCGAGGAATCCTCCTATGCCTTGATGAACAATTTCCTCTTCTGGAAGTGGAATCCCAAATTGTCTCGATGATCTTTCAAAAATTATTGGTCTAATTGTTGTAGCAATATTATCTAAATTATAAATTATATTTTCTTGTGCATATATTTCTGTGTATTCCTCATCAAAAAATACTTTAGCTCCACCTAAATGATCCAAGTGATTGTGAGTGTATATAATTGCTATAATTGGCTTTTCTGAAATTTTTCTAAAATCATTAATTAATTCTGTCGCAGTTTCAACAGAACCTAAAGTATCTACGATTATGAGATTATTTTCTGTTTCAATCATAATTGAGTTGGCAAGACCGTAACCAACACCTACGTAAATGTCGTCTGTTACCTCAATTAATTCTTTTCTAAACTCATATTTATGTTTCTGAGACAAGCCTTGATCAGAATCTAATGTCTCTTTAGACTGATTTTGATCGTTACATGAAATAAGGAAAAATAAACTTAATAAAATTACTTTTAAATTACTGATCATTAAATGAACTTGTTTAGTGAATTAATCTTGAACTAAAATATGAACAAATACAACAGTGAAATTTTTGGAACTTTATGCTTATTGGCTGCAGGTTTCTTTCTTAGTTTTGGTGGGCTACTAATAAGGCTTGTTGATGAAGCATCAACAATTCAGATAACATCCTATCGATCAATCACGTTCTCACTTGTGGCACTCATTTATATTTTATTTAAGTATAAATCTCAAACCCCAAACGCTTTTATCAATATTGGAAACAGAGGAATAATACTTATGCTTGTTCTAGGTTTAAGTAATATTTTTTTTGTTTTTGGGATGAGCAATACCACTGTTGCTAACGCAGTATTTATAATGAGTACAGGTCCTTTGTTTGCAGCCTTCGCAAGTTATTTTTTTTTAAAAAAAATAATAAGTAATAAAACTATCATCGCAATAGCGGGATCAATGTTTGGAATTGCTATAATGTTTTCTCAAGGATTAGGGTCTGCTAATAATTTTGGAAATATAATTATTTTATTTGTTCCAATTTGTTTTGCTATTCAATTAACAATGGTTAATAGCAAGCCTGACGTCGATTACGTTCCTTCTGTCTTTCTTTCAGGTCTCTTTGTATTATTTGTCGGTCTAGCTATCATTCCAGATCATTCAATTAGTATAAAAGACTTGCTTATAGTTCTTTTTATGGGTGCATTTCAAGTAGGGTTAGGATTTTTATTAATAACAATTGGATCAAGATATATACCCCCACATAGAGCCGCACTTTATGTACTTCTTGAACCAGTACTGGCTCCACTTTGGGCGTGGATCGGTGTGGGCGAAACACCTCCTTATATTGAACTTCTTGGTGGGTTAATTGTCTTTTCTTTCGTACTCTGGATACTGATTGATCAATTCCTTGAAGCTGAGAAACATAAACAATGACAATTTTTTTTAAAAAAAGTACATTTTAGCATGGATGTTAAACTTCTTTCAGGAGCGTTAGGAGCAGAAATTGCTGGTATATCTCTAAAAGATATCAATAAAGAAATATTTAACACTGTGAATGAATTATTACTTGAACATAAAGTAATTTTTTTTAGAGATCAGAATATCACACCTGAGGAACAGATAAGGTTAGCAAAATTTTTTGGCCCTATTGAACAGCACGCATATGTTAAGGGAAGGGATGGTTATCCTGAAATAACGAGATTGATTAAAGGTGCTGATGAAAAGAATCAATGGGGGGAAGGATGGCACAGTGATGTAAGTTTTAATGTTCGACCAACAAAAGCTGTAATATTAAAGTCAATAAAAATACCACCTGTTGGAGGTGATACAGTATTTTCTAATATGGAGTTGGCTTGGGAGACACTACATGACTCAATAAAAGAAAAAATTTTAAATAAGTCAGCAAGACATTATTCACTGGGCGCAGACTCTTTCATTGAAAATTTCAAACATTTTGAAAGTAACGGAAATAACCCTAAAGAATATTACAATGAACATCCAATTGTTCGTACACACCCTGACACTGGAAAGAAAATTTTATATGTCAATTGGATGTATACAAAATCAATTGTAGATATGCCTGAAGAAGAAAGCACACATACTTTGAACAAACTTTTTGAACATCAGAGTACTCTAGATTTTACATGTCGATTTTCGTGGACAGAAAATACGTTAGCAATTTGGGATAATCGCAGTGTAATTCATTATGCAATAGCTGATTTTTTTCCTGGTAGGGGGATGGGCCATGAAAGAATTATGGATAGAGTAGCAATACTTGGCGATGAGCCCTACTAGTTATCAGCTATATTTTTTTGAATAAAAAAAACTTGAGAAAATATAAATATAAAAGTAAGTCCCATAATCCCAAAAAGCTTGAAATTTACCCATACTGCATCAGAAAAATTCCTATAAACTACTTCATTTGAAACTGCTAAAAATAGAAAGAAGTACGCCCATCTTCTGCTTAAATTAATCCAACCGTAATCGGTTAAATTTATTGCGGAACCCATAAGATTTTTTAATAAGGGTTTTCTGAAATATAATCCTATAAATAAGGCTAAAGAAAAGATTAAATTTACAAGTGTTACTTTAAACTTAATAAAGAACGGATCATTGAAATAGATTGTCAATCCTCCAAAAACAAAAATCAAAATAGTACTGAATAATAACATTGGAGATACTTTTCTTTCAATTATATACGATCCAGCAATTGCAATACCTGCAGCAATCATCAAGGGAAGAATAGCTTCTTGAATTTGACCTGTTTTAATAAAAAAATAAAAAAAGACAACCAAAGGTCCGAGTTCAAATACTTGTTTTAAAGACCCACGCATATAGATACTATTTTAATTATGTTTTGCTTTGGAAATATATTTTCCATTTTTAATACCCTCAAACATCTCGTCTAGCAAAGGATGTGTTACTGGGTCATCCGACTCATCAACTAATAAGTTTTGTTGAGAAACATATGCAACGTAAGATGGTTGACTTGGGGCTTCAGCGAGTAAATGATAAAAAGGTTGATCTTTTCTTGGACGAACTTGCATAGGTATTGACTGATACCATTCTTCAGTATTATTAAATTCTGGATCGACATCAAAAATGACACCACGAAAATCAAAATACTTATGTTTTACAATCGAGCCGATTTGAAATTTTGCTTTATTGATCATTAATGAAAAGAATAAGTATATTCACGGATATTTTCAAGTGTGTTCTTAAAACAATATATCTGATAATTACTTAATTAATGTTTCTAACGTCTTATATTGAAGATAACCAGGATAAATAGAATCATTTACAATCGAAGCAGGCGTTCCACGAAGCCCCAAACTTTTTGCTAATTTCATATTTGCCTCTATGATGTCATTTGATTTTTGACTGGCAGCCTCTTGAAATATTTCTTCACCATTTAAATCAATTTTATTAAGTATGTCGACGATACTTACTTTTTTCATCTTTGAACCAAGCTGCATAAACTGATTATGAACCTCAAAATACAAATTAGGATGTCTTTGCCAAACAATGAGGGCAATTTTAGCGGCTGTATCAGATATATCTCCAAATATTGGCCATTCCATATAAATTATTTTAACATTATCTGTATTATTCAATAGCTTTTGAAAATCATTAGCCTGCTTTGAACAGTAAGCACATCTATAATCAAAAAACTCTATAATTGTATAACCTGCTTCACTATTTCCTACTGTGGGAAGAGCTGCAGTTTCATAATTTCTTATGATGAAACTTGCAAGATTTTGATCATCTTCAGCAAAACTAATGCTAAATATATTAAAAAATAAAATTATCAGTATGGTTGTTTGAAATAATTTATTTATCATCACTTAAATATTCTTTCAAAGATTCAGCTGTTCCTAAATGTAGTGCATTTGTATTAAATTGGTACCCCTTCAGGGTTTTTTTGCTTATACATGAATTCCAAGCTTCATTGACTGAAAATACCTTTTTTTCTATACCGTTAAATGCATTTTTATGTATAATTTGAGCGCCAATGTACACATATGGCTCAGAACTTTCATCGTATCTTATTAAATCATTATTCTTTAATTTACAAAAATCGCCATTACCCATGAACGATTTCAAGTTTCGTTTAGGTACCAAGCCAAGAAATGCTTCGGCTTTTTCTGGATAGCTATTTATCATATCTATAATTAATTTCCTATCTGAGTCACCCCATATAACATCGCTATTCAAAACCAGAGATTTATTAATATTATGTTTATTAAATATTTTCTTAATACCACCTCCAGTATCTAAAAGCAAGTCTGACTCATCTGAGACTATGATATTTTTTTGGCTTAAGCTTTGTATAAATTTCAATATCTCGTCTGACTTATAGTGAACATTTATGATAATTTCTTTAGTTCTAATTTCATTAAGTAAATCGATTGCGTATTGTATAAATGGTTTATTGTTGACCTTAATTAATGGTTTAGGAATTACAGGATCAAAATCTCTCATTCTTTTTCCAAGTCCTGCGGCTAGAATAATAGCAGTATCGATCATATTAATTCATGATTTTTAAATTGCTTTAACCAATTTACAAGATTATTAAAAAATGGATCTTGTAAATTTTTTCTTAAAAGTTTTACAGCATTTGGTAAATATTTTAGATAACTATCTTTTTTATCTCTTATGGAAAGTCTCTGAAAAATACCTAATATTTTCAAATTTCTCTGAATTGAAAAGAACCTCATTTCTAGCTCTGTATTCTGAGCGTTAATATTCATAGCTTTTATATAAAATTCTAATAATTTTTTTTGTAAATTTCCTTTAAGCGGTCTTCTTACATCCTCAAGTAAGGATACTATATCATATAGAGGAGATCCGATTACAGCATCTTGAAAATCAATTAAACCAACTTGTTTTAAAGACTTTTGCTTACTTAAATAAAATAAATTGTCTACGTGATAGTCTCTTAATACTAAAGTCGATAATTGCGGTTTTATGTTATTATACAAATCATTTAAAATTTGAATGAACTCTTTTTTTTGAAAACTACTAACCGACTTGCCATTTCTTTTTTCTAAATACCAATCAATAAATAGCAATGACTCATTCACGAGCAAATCTATAGAATAACTTTTTAATGTACCGAGTTTTTTTTCTTTACTTTTCGATTGTCGATTAATTTCTATTAATACCTCAATAGCTTTTTTATACAATTCACTCTCATTATCTTTGTTGAGAATATTCGAAAATGATGTTTGTCCAAAATCTTCAAGTAACATAAATCCATTTTTTGTATCGATAGATTCTATTTGTGGCGCACTCAGATTAAAGGTATGAATGATATCAGCTACAACTTTGAATTGTTCAATTGACTCCCCTTTATCAGGTGGTGCATCCATAACAATCAAATTTTTATTTTTAATACGATAATATCTTCTAAAAGAAGCATCATTTTTAACAGAAATCATATCCTCTCCTTTGAAGCCGCAGTTACGAACAAAACTATGAAGTTCTAAATCTCGATTATTCATCTAATACTTTTGATTTTTAAATTTTCCTCTTAAAGTAATTTGTACACTTCTTGAAACCTTGCTTTTGATTTGAAAATTAAGTTGGATACGGTCATTTGGCAATATTTCTTCAAATTTATCTGCCCATTCAATCAAGCAGACATCGTCAGTTACTGCCTCACCAAAATTAAGTTCAAGAAGTTCACTAGAATTTTTCAATCGATAAAAATCATAATGATTTATTGTATGGCCATCGTGCTCATAAACTTGTAATAGAGTAAATGTTGGGCTTGGAATTTCTTTAATTTCTAAACCTTTAAAATAATATCTAATGAAATATCTTGTAAACGTAGTTTTTCCTGAGCCTAGATCCCCATTTAAACATATAACTGTATTGTATTTTTTTGACAGTTTAGCAAGTCTTTTGGCGAGTTTCTCAGTATCACCTTCATTCTTCAGAAGCATGAGAAAATAATATCTTAAAAAATGTTAATTAGTATCTATAAGCTTCAGGCTTATAAGGCCCTTCAGGAGTAACGCTTATATAATCAGCTTGTTCTTTAGATAATTTTGTGAGTTTCGCACCTACCTTTTCCAAATGAAGTCTTGCTACCTTCTCATCTAAATGCTTGGGTAGTACGTAAACTTTTTTCTCATATTTTTCAGGATTGTTCCAAAGCTCAATTTGAGCAGTAACCTGGTTTGTAAATGATGCACTCATAACAAAGCTAGGATGACCTGTTGCACAGCCAAGGTTTACCAATCTACCTTCTGCTAATAAAATAATTCTCTTTTCACTAGGAAGAGTAATTTCGTGGACCTGAGGTTTAATTTCATCCCATTTATAGTTTTTCAGCGCTTCAACTTGAATTTCGTTATCGAAGTGACCAATGTTACATAGTATTGCTCTGTCCTTCATTTCTCTCATATGATCGGCAGTTACAATATCTTTGTTTCCTGTAGCAGTTACGACAATGTCTGCTTCTTTTATCATATCATCCATTGTAACAACTTCATAACCTTCCATTGCTGCTTGCAATGCACATATTGGATCTGCTTCTGTAACCATTACTCTTGCCCCGCTTTGACGTAATGAAGCTGCACTTCCTTTTCCAACATCTCCAAACCCAGCAACGATTGCAACCTTTCCTGACATCATCACATCAGTTGCTCTTTTAATGCCGTCCACTAAACTCTCTCTACAACCATAAAGATTATCAAATTTAGATTTAGTTACAGAGTCATTCACATTTATTGCTGGCACCATAAGAGTTCCATCAATTTCCATTTTTTTGAGCGCTAGTACCCCAGTAGTAGTTTCTTCCGATAAACCTCTTACTTCATGAAGCAGCTCCTTATATTCCTTATGCATAAGACCTGTAAGATCACCGCCGTCATCTAATATTAAATTAGGTTTCCATCCTTCTTTTCCCTCAATAGTTTGTCGAACACACCACCAATACTCTTCTTCTGTTTCACCTTTCCAGGCAAATACTGGGATACCTGCTTTAGCTATTGCAGCAGCAGCATGGTCTTGTGTTGAAAAAATATTACAGGATGACCATCTTACGTCTGCTCCCAATTCTACCAAAGTTTCAATTAAGACTGCGGTTTGTATAGTCATGTGAAGACAGCCGACTATTCTTGCACCATCTAGAGGTTTCTGGCCCTTATACTCATCCCTGAGGGCCATAAGGCCTGGCATCTCTGTCTCAGCTAAGGATATTTCTTTCCTGCCGAATTCTGCTTGTTCTATATCCGCTACTTTAAAATCATCCATTGCCATAATAAGAGTAAAATATAGGGTTAAATAGATTAATATTCAATATGATTATTTATTAATATTTACCTGGGGCAAATTGACGATGAACTTCGCACCCTTAATATCATTTTCTTCCATAATATTATCTACAGAAATTGAGCCTTCATGTGCATCAATAATCTGTTTGGCAATATTCAATCCAAGTCCCGAATGTGATTTATTATCTTCCTCTCTCAGAGAATAAAAACGCTCAAAAATTCTTTTCATATCAGGCTCTTTAATGCCTGGTCCCTCGTCCACAATTGCTATGCTCAAGTAGTTACTTGTCGATGATAAAATAACTTTTATAATTCCAGGCTTTGGAGAAAAGGAAATAGCATTGTCTATAATGTTTTTAACAGCTTGTGAAAAAAACTTCTTCTGACCATCAACAAAAATATCCTTTTGACTATCTTGATCATATAAATATTTTATTTGAATTTGATCAGGTAATACTTTTTGGGTGTCTTCAATAATCTCATACAATAAAGATTTTATTTCAAATTTTTGCGACTGACTTTTATATAGATTTACCTCATTTTTAATCATTGCTGAGTAATCGGTAATGATGCTTTCAATTCTTGAAATATCATTTTGAATAAGATTTAGAAATTTTTTTTGACCATCGCTCATTTCATCTGTAATAACCTCGGATGCCATTTTAATTGAGGCAAGCGGATTTCGGATTTCATGCATTAAATCAGCTGAATTATTTTCAGCATTATCAATTTTATTATATAAACTATTCAACATTTCATTAATGATTTTAGAAAGTTGGCCAATTTCGTCGTCTCTTCTGTCCAATCCAGAAATTAGAGGTTTTGTTTTGTAGTCCCTTTGGACTTTTTCCGCAGCATTTGCTAAGTTTCTTATAGGCTTGAGGATTATAAAGTTTAAAAAAAATGAAAATAATATCAGGCAACCTCCAATAGCAAAGCCTGTTAGTAATACGTTAAGTTGTATTTGATTATTTATACTTTGAATTTTGGTATTATCTTCGTGTGCAACAATATAGTAGTAAATGTCATTATAACTAATAGGAAATATCGAGACTAATTCAAGTTTATTATTGCTCAGCTCAATCGAAAAATTTTTTTGAGTTCCTTTTTCTAAATTTTTAAAATTTGTCAGGAATTTTGGGTGATTTAAAAAATCTCTATTAGCTAAATTTTCATTTTGATCTAAATTAATAGTAACTATTGAACTATTCCTGTCTATAATCTCTACTTCAGTGGCAGACTGATTTATAAAAGAACTATTTTCTAAGTCATATCCTTTCGTATCTAACAAGATATTCATACTCTCATCGATTATTATAATAGAGAGATTTTTGATTTCTAACTTGGAGAGAATAGCCTCAGCATTTAGTTCTGTTTTTATATCTCTGAGTAAATTTGACGTTTTTAAGAAGTTATAAATAATTAACGACTGATTATCGATTTGTTTAAGTCTCTTATTAAGTTGATAGTTGTTAAGGAAAATAATTATGAATATTGCACTAACGATTAAAATTAGTAATCCAACGAAATTATATAATAAAAATTTTCTAAATAGGCTGTTCAAGTTATATACTTTATTATTTCCATTTATATCCTGATCCATATAAAGTATTAATGGATTTAAATTCAGGATCGATCTTTCTAAATTTTTTTCTAATTCTTTTTATATGACTGTCTATAGTTCTATCATCAACATCTAATTCATCTCTATAAGCAATCTCCATTAATCTATCTCTTGATTTAACAATACCTGGTCTTTCAACCAATTCTTTTATTATTTTAAATTCAGTGGTAGTTAAAGGCTCTAAAAGTGATTTTGCCTTCCACTCACATTCGTGTCTCAAACAGTCTAGCCTCAGATTTCCTAGTATAATAATTTGTTTTTTTTCAGAATTTTCATTCTCTATATTTTTTCTGTTGAGTGTATTTTTAATTGTTTCTATTAAAATTTCTTTGGAAAAATTTCCACTTTTTGTAACATAGCTATCAACACCATGCATTAAGCCTTTTAATCTATCGGCTTCTTGGTCTTTGGATGTCAAAAAGATCACCGGTATTTCAGTTTTTTTTCTTATTTTTTTAAATAATTCGTATCCATCCATTTTTGGCATTTTTATATCAATTACTGCTAATTCTGGAGGATACCTAGACATGCCGATCAATGCCGACTGACCGTCACTATAAGTATGGATTTCAAATTCCTCTTTTTTAAGCAACTCTTCAAGAGAAATTAAAATATTCCGATCATCATCTACGAGAGCAATAAGGTGTTTCATTTTAAATTTTCATTGTATTTTTAAAGTATTATATGACCATAAAATGGCAGAAATATTAAATAATTTAACTAACAGTTTTTTTCATTTATTTAGATATTAGCACTTAACATACATGTTATTATATGTTTTTATCACAACCTCAAAATATGCAAAATTCAGTAAAAAATAGCATTATACAAAACGCTTCTGCAATTAAATATAACCTTAATTCTGAGGAACTATATGAAGCTGCGCATACCTCTGGCGAAGGCAAACTATCATCGCATGGAGCTTTAGTTGTCAAAACAGGTAAGCATACAGGTAGGTCAGCTAATGATAAATTTTTTGTTAAAGAAAGTATAAATGATCAGAAAATCCATTGGGGTGAAACAAACGTACCTATCTCAGAAGAATATTATGCAAAAATTGCCAGTGCATTTATAGATTTCTCTAAGGATAAATCACTATATTTACATAACTTAATGGGCGGAGCAGATCGTAATCACTCATTAAATGTTTCAATAATAACAGAATACGCTTGGCATGGATTATTTGCCAGACATTTACTCGTAAGACCAAGTGCTGATGAACTGAAACATTTTAATCCAGAATATACTATTGTCAACTTTCCAAGTTTAAAAATGGATCCAAGCATTCATGGTACGAATAGTGAAACTGTTATAGCTGTTAATCTTGCAGAAAAAATAATTTTAATAGCTGGCACTGAGTACGCTGGCGAAACAAAAAAATCTGTATTTACTCTTTTAAATTTCTTGCTTCCTGAAAAAAATATTATGCCAATGCATTGTTCTGTTAATACTGGTGAAAATGGTGATGCTGCAATTTTCTTTGGTCTATCTGGCACGGGTAAAACCACATTAAGTGCGGATCCTAAAAGATCACTTCTTGGAGATGATGAGCATGGATGGTCAGATGATGGACTTTTTAATTTTGAAGGTGGATGCTACGCAAAACTCATAAGACTATCTGAAGAAGCTGAGCCAGAAATTTATGCTACTACTCAAATGAAAGGCACAGTAATTGAAAATGCTGTCATGAAAGATGACGGAACTTTAGATCTAGATGATAATTCTTTAACAGAAAATACAAGAGGAGCATATCCTTTAGACTATATACCAGGAGTTACCGTATCTGGAAAAACTGGTCACCCTAAAAATATAATTATGCTTACTGCTGATGCATTTGGCGTATTGCCTCCAATTGCTAAACTTTCTGCAGATCAGGCGATGTATCATTTTCTATCAGGTTATACAGCAAAAGTTGCAGGCACTGAAATTGGTCTTTCAAACGAGCCTCAGGCAACATTTTCAACATGTTTTGGTGCACCATTCATGCCAAGAAATCCAATAGAATACGGAAATTTACTTAAAAAAAAGATATCAGATCATAAGGTTAATTGTTGGCTTGTAAATACAGGTTGGTCTGGTGGTGTTTATGGAGTTGGTAAAAGAATATCGATTAAAAATACTAGAGCATTACTTAATGCTGCACTCTCAAGCAAACTAGCTAACGCTGAAATGAGAAAGGATCCAAATTTTGGCTTCTCAGTCCCAGTTAAGGTTGATGGAATTAATGAACAAATATTAGATCCCAAGAAAACATGGCAAAGTGAGTCTGATTATGATGCGCAGGCAAAAAAACTAGTACAAATGTTTATTAGTAATTTTACTAAGTTTGAATCTGACGTTGAAGAGAATATTAAAACTTCAGGACCTATTGCCAATTAGGAGTTATTTACTCTCGCGATATCTTCTGTATAACTAAGACTAGCAATATAGTAACAAATAATTGCTAAAATTGATGTTAGTCCAATTGAAATTAAAGAAAGTGTATATGGAGACGAAAAGTCATTAAATACATAATCAACAAGATAGCCAGTAAAAAAACTACCAACTCCCATTCCAATAATGTTTACTCCTAGTATCCATACTGCAACCATAGTTGATCTCACTTTTACTGGAGTTAATTCCTGCACTGAAGCAAAAACTGGACCATAAAAAAAAGTGACATTAAATGAAACGAAGAATAATGTTAAATAAAAAAAGTTAGTATCAGGACTTATAAATCTGTAGCTTATTGTTAAAGGTGTTAAGAGCAAATAAGATATTACTAAAAAGGTCATTACACCACCTTTGAAGTAATGACTTAAACGATCAGACAAAACACCACCAAGGACTGCACCGACGGTACCGCCTAATATAAAAAAAATGCCAAATAAAAAATTATACGCACTAGCAGTAAAACCTCTTTCATTTACAGCCCATAAAACCTCAAAGTTACCGGCGCCTAATGGAATATGGAGAAAAATACTGCCAATAATTGCAAATGTTAAACATTTAGAATTATAGAGAGCATGTTTTGTCATACTTACAATTTCTCGAATACTTGCAGATTTATTATCTTCATCAAAAGATACGTCTAATTGCCCACGCTTTGGTTCCAAAAGAAAATATGTTACTATGCCAAGTCCCATTCCAATCATACCTAATGTGATAAATACTGCGCGCCATCCAAAAACTGGTCCAAAAAAAGCTGCTATCAACATTCCAAATCCGACACCTAAAGGTATACCTAAGTAATAAATTGCAGATGCCGTTCCTCTTTTATTTTGGTTAAAAAGGTCAGATAGCATTGATATCGCATTGGGGGTTAATGCAGACTCTCCAACGCCAATTAATGCTCTAGCAACAATTAAGTGTGAAAAATTTTTAGCGACACCGGTGAGAGCGGTCATTAAACTCCACAAAAATACTCCTGCGGCAGCAATTTTCATCCTACTAAATTTATCTCCAAGCACGCCCATTAATATACCAAATACTGAATAGAAAAAGAGGAAGTAAACACCTGTCAGCAGTCCCCATTGTACATTTGTAAGATTAAACTCAGACTTTATTTGAGGAGCAAAAGCTATAAGTAGATTTCTATCTACAAAATTAAAAATATTTAAAAGTAAAAAAAAAGCTAAATAAATATATGAATAGTTTGCCTTCATACATTATGATCTATTGTAGTCATCTTCATATCTTTCTATATCATCTTCACCAAAATATGATCCCGTTTGAATTTCAATAATATTTAATTTCATATTTGATTTATTCTCTAACCGGTGCTTAGAATTAACTGGAATAAATATTGAGTCATTCATCTTTAACTCTTTTATTTTATCATCAATGGTAACCAGAGCCTCTCCACTGATCACGGTCCAAACCTCAGATCTTTTAGTGTGTGATTGATAACTCAATCGTGACTTAGGATTGACTTCTATCTCTTTGACCTTGTGGTCATCACTATCATCTAAAACTCGATACCAACCCCATGGTCGGTATTCAACTGGTCCTTTCCAATTTTTTAAAATCCAACTTGACGAGTTTTTTTTAAAATCCCCTCCAACTCCAAACTCAAAACTTACTCTTTCATTATTCACAAATTTTTCCATTTCAGGAATATTATCTTGATCTCTGTCACCGCCATTCGCGAAAATTATTTTATCATTTGGATACATCTCTAAAACTTTTTGTATCGCATTTGAAGCTGATTGGTACCCATCATCTTCAAATTCAATGGCAGCATCAACTACCGCTAAATTAGAAATAATTTCTATTCTTTCTTGAATTGGAAGAAATGCACTACCCTTTTTTTGTATCAACCAATTATCTGAATTAACACCAACTATTAAATTGTTTCCTAATTTTTTTGCATCCTTTAAGTAAGCAATATGTCCACTGTGAATAGGGTCAAATCCCCCTGTAACAAGTATAATAATTTCAGTCATTAATGCGCATCACTCCAATTATCTGCATTATTACTATCAACTGAAAGAGGTACCGAGAGATCAAACTTTGGCCTTAATGCGTTTTCCATTTCGGTTACAATTACTTTACTAAATTTATTAAGTTTATCATTTTTAATTTCAAAAATTAGCTCATCATGAACTTGAAGTAGCATCTTGCATTCATTAGTATGCTTTATTTTATCATTAATCTTTATCATAGCTAACTTTATTATATCTGCTGCAGTCCCCTGAATAGGAGCATTTATAGCCGCTCTTTCTTGAAAAGATCTTAAAGCAAAATTTTTATCTTTTATTCTTGGAAAAAAACACTTTCGCCCACATAGTGTTTCAACATAGCCATTTTTTCTACAAAGCTCCTTTGTATTTTCCATATATTCTTTTATTCCAGAAAACTTTTTAAAATATTCTTTAATAAAATTACCTGCTTCATAGTTTGATATTGATAACTGTTTTGCCAGTCCAAATGCAGAAATCCCATAAATTATTCCAAAATTAACAGCTTTAGCTTTTCTGCGTAAATCTTTAGTGACATCTTTGTGTTTGATATTGAAGATCTCTGACGCGGTTAATTGATGTATGTCCTCATTATTATTGAAAGCATCTTTTAGTTGAGATACGTCAGCCATATGAGCCAAAACTCTTAATTCTATTTGACTGTAGTCTGCGGCAAAAATTGTTTGGTCTTTATCAGGAATAAATGCTTTACGAATTGATCGACCTTCTTCTGTTCTGATTGGAATATTTTGTAAGTTTGGGTCAGAGGACGCAAGTCTACCTGTGCTAGTAGATGCCATTGCATATGAGGTATGTATTCTTCCTGTAGATTTAATAATATGAGCTTGTAAGGCTTCTGTATAAGTATTCTTTAGCTTAGATAGCTGTCTCCATTCAATAATAGTTTCAGCAACTTTATTGCCACTGTAGGCAAGATCTTCAAGTACATCTATTCCTGTAGATTTTTCTCCTGTTCTTGTTTTTTTTGGTGGTTTAAGTTTGAGTTTATCAAATAATACCTCTGACAGCTGCTTTGGTGATGCAATATTAAACTCTGTACCGGTATCCTTGTATATCTTACTTTCTAATTTTAATATTCTCTTTGAAAAATCTCTTGATAAATTTTTTAAGTATTCTTTATCAACTTTTATACCATTGAATTCCATAGTTTGAATACAATCAATTAGGGGCTTCTCAATATTGGAATAAACATAATTATTTTTTTCATGGTTAATTCTTTTTTTAAAAAATAAGTAAAGTTTATACGTAATATCAGCATCCTCGGCCGCATATTTTAACGCACTCTTTAAATCAACTTTATCAAATGTGATCTGAGATTTTCCACTTCCTACAACTTCTTTATATTTTATAGTTTCTTTATTGAGATGTATCTTTGCAAGATCGTCCATACCATGACGATTGATCCCCGCATCTGAAATAAATGACATTAACATTGTATCATCATAGCCAATAACGTCGATACTATATTTTTTTAAAATAGCATTATCGTATTTTATATTGTGTCCAATTTTGATAATTGATGAGTCTTCCATTATGGGCTTAAATATTTTAAAGAACTCTTTTATTTTAATTTGCTTTGATATTATTTGATTAAGCTCATCAGTGTGTTGAAATGGAATATAGTAAGAGGTTTCAAGGCTATAACAAATTGATATACCAATAAGATTGGCTTCTAATATATTCAAAGAGTCAGTTTCTACATCATAAACAAAATGACCTGTATCATAGATATTTGATTTTAATTCCTCAAGTTTTTTTAAGTTATCTATGAGTATATATTTAGTGCTTACATTTTTTGTTGGAATCTCTTTATCAATATTAATATTGCCTTTTTCTTCTTTTTCATCTTTTGATTTTTTAAAATTTACAGTTTCAAATTTTGCTTCTGGATTTTTTTTTCTAATACGATCTGCTAATTTCTTCAATTCAAGATCTTCTAGAAATGGCACTAATTTCTCAATTGCTAAATTATTATTTTTTAGATCTGAAAGTGACGGGATATCTTTTACATCTTTCTTTAAAGTTACTAACTCCTTACTTATTCTTATTTGCTCTATGTTATTTTTAATATTATCTCTTCTTTTTTGTTGTTTAATATCTCCACACTTTTCTAACAATTTTTCAAGATTTCCAAATTCATTTATTAGTTGAGCTGCCGTCTTTATACCTATGCCAGGCGCTCCCGGAACATTATCTGAACTATCCCCAGCAAGAGCTTGAACATCAATTACTTTATGTGGCCCTACACCAAATTTTTCCTCAACTTCGTTTGGTCCAATATTTTTATTTTTCATTGTATCAACAAGATTTATTTTTTCTGAAACCAATTGCATTAAATCTTTGTCAGATGATACAATCGAAACTTGCCAATTCTTTTTTACAGCAGCTTCGGCATATGTAGCTATTATATCGTCAGCTTCGAAACCTCTCGACTCTATTGATTGTATCCCAAAAGCAGATACTGCATTCTTTATAATTTTAAATTGTGGTATTAAATCATCTGGGGGATCACCTCTATTAGCTTTATAGTCTTTATAAATATTGTTCCTGAAAGTTTTCCTTGCGCTGTCAAAAATTACAGCTAGGTGAGTTGGTCCAACGCTTTTATTAGTATCTTGAATTAACTTATAAAGCATATTACAGAAACCGTTTACTGCACCTGTTGGTAAACCATCACTCTTTCTATATAATGGCGGCAAAGCGTAATATGCTCTAAAAATATATCCTGAGCCATCAACTAAAAAAAGATGATTATTGCTTTTCATTTAAACAAATTTAAATATTTTACTGCAATAAGGACAAACCACACTTTCATTATCGCCCATATCTAAATAAACTTTTGGGTGTCCAAGTGGACCATCTGGTCCAGAACATGTTACCTTTTTAGATGATACTAAATCAATATTTTCATCTTGATTTTTTTTTATTTCTGGAGAATTCATACACTGAATGATACAAGAAATTAGTTTGAAAAACTATATATTCTCATAATTAATAAAATATATGAAAAGTGAATTAGCAATAGCAGTTAATAATTTAAGCAAGGTTTATAAATCAAGTTCTAACACTGATAAACTTGCATTAGACAATATTTCTTTGACAATAAAGAAAGGTTCAATATTCGGCTTACTTGGACCTAATGGAGCTGGGAAGTCTACGTTTATTAATATTTTAGCAGACTTAGCAAAAAAAACTTCTGGTGAGATTGAAGTACTAAATATTAATCACGAAAGCAATTTAATAGAAACTAAGAAGCTTATGGGCATTGTACCTCAAGAATTAAATATAGATCCTTTTTTTACTCCTTACGAACTTTTAGAGATCCAGGCAGGCTTATATGGTATTAGAAAGAAAGACAGAAAAACAATGGAAATTCTGAAAATGCTTGCATTAGAAGACAAAGCTAAAGCTTATGCTAGAACTTTATCTGGAGGAATGAGAAGGCGCCTTCTTATTGCTAAAGCAATGGTCCATGATCCAGAAATATTGATCCTAGACGAACCAACAGCAGGTGTTGATGTGGAGCTGAGGAGTAACTTATGGGAGAATATTCATAGACTAAATAAAAATGGAAAAACTATAATCATTACTACTCATTATTTGCATGAAGCAGAGGAACTATGCAATGAGATAGCAATTATTAATGAAGGTAAGTTGATAGCTAATGATACTACATTAAACATAAAATCCTTTTTAGATAAAATGACGGTAATTGTTGATTATCATGATAACAATTTTGAATTGTCAGGACTTGATGAATTAAATTTAGAGATAAAAATTAAAGACAAACAAGTTCAAGTTAATTATAAACCCAGTGAAGTTAATTTTAATATAATACTTAATGCATTAAATTCTTCAGGATCTCAAATAAAAAATATGAAGATAATAGAAATTAAATTAGAAGATGTTTTTCTTCAGCTTACTCAGACGTAATTTTTCTAGGGAAAAGCTTATCTAGTATAACTGCAAGCGCTGGAAGTGTTGTCATTGCACAAACCATGTTGATTAAGAACATGAATGTCAGTAATGATCCCATATCAGCTTGGAATTTTAATGCAGAAAACGACCATGTAGAAACACCAATTGCAAGAGTAATGGCTGTGAAGACAACTGCTGCACCAGTATTAGCAAAGGTATGTTCAAAAGCTTCAGTTATATTCATGCCCTCTTTTAAGCGTGTCTGAGTTCGATTATATATGTAGAATGCATAGTCAACACCTACGCCGACCGCTAAAACCATAACCGGAAGAGTAGACACCTTTAAACCTATTTGTGCTAGGTCCATAAATGCATAGCCTAACATAGTTGCAAATGTGAGTGGTACTGTGCAACATATTGTTGCTCGCCAATCAAGATAAGTTACAAAAACTAGAATTAAAATAACTATGTAAACAATTATCATCATTGGCAATTCACCTTTCTCAATGACTTCATTAGTCGCATACTGAATACCTACTGATCCACTTGCCAGTCTATTTTTAATTTCATCAGACTCAAAAATAATACTTTCGAACTCCGGATTATTTTTGAAGAATTCCTTAATACTTATTTCTGATTGTTTAATATCCTTTACCATATGATTTACGTTATCATCGAATGAGTCTATATCTCTGTAATAATTAATAAGACCAGGACCAAGCATTAAGTTTCTAGTATTGAAGCCATTCTCATAACCAAAATCAGTGAATTCATCGTCGGTAAATATTTTTGGGTTATTAATATTTAGCAAGTCGTCAATCTTGGTTTCTTCACCACCTAAACTATCTACAGAAGGTATTACATCGGTACCTTCTGCAGGTTTCGCGATTAAGGTCTTAAATGTTATCGTGTCATCTAATTCACGAAACTTTTCATTATAATTCTCAATACTTTTAATGACGGTGTTTAGTGTAGTTGCTTTATGATCTTCTGTGAAAACATAAATGGGCATAATAGAACATTGTTCATTAATCAACCCGGTTGATGGATCTACAACACTCGTGGCAAAACCTAGTGCTTGCTCATTGCGGGGTAAATAAGACCATTTTAAATTACCCTCGGCATAGCCACTTAAAGCTCTTTTTGCCACACTTGAAAGAGAAATTACTTTTGAAACTCCTGGAATATTTTCCAAGTACCAATGAAGATTATTTTGTGCATCCATAACATATGTAGACCTGCAGGGATTAACACCCCCTGTGAATGCCGCTTCGGTAATTACCACTAAGACATCTGTCGTAACATTATATCTTTTGGTTATTTCCTCAATATCTTGATTAAATCTTGCTTCCGGTCTCAACTCTGGAGCCCCAGCGTGTAAGTCTCCCACATGCCTCTCACTTGCTAAATATGCTGCGCCTATAAATAATACCGCACTAACAGAAAGTGTGATAACGGCCTCTCTTGGCCTAGCTAGTTTACCAAAAAATCCCATAAGATTTTGCCTATAAGTAATTGCAGATTGTGCTCGAGTAGCAAAACTTTCATTGTACCGTGCATATGATGCTGCAAGGGGTAACATAATTAGATTTGTTACAATTTTAAAAGCAACCCCTATAGAAGCAGTAATGCCAAGCTCCTGTATCATTCCTATTGGCAACAATATCAATGTACCAAACCCTACCAAGTCTGTAACTAATGCCATTGAGCCTGGTACAAGCAATCTAGAAAAAGAAGCTCTGGCTGCATATTCAGCAGTTTCTCCTTCAATAACTTCCTTTGTTATTTGATTTACCTGTTGAATTCCATGAGAAACACCAATAGCGAAAACTAAAAAAGGGACGAGAATTGCAAGAGGGTCTAATCCAAAACCAAGAATTTTTAGCATCCCAAATTGCCAAATAAGCGATGTTAATGAGCAAATTAATGGGAGAAATGTTAATGTCCAAGATCTTGAGTACCAATAAACTGCTAAAACGGTCAGAAAGAAAGCTAGTCCAAAAAAGATTACAACATTATAAGCTTCGTTTGCAATATCAGAAATCATTTTAGCAAAGCCAGTAATTTCAACCCTGTATTCGCCTATTTCATACTGCTCCCTAATGGTCTCAATTTCTTGGCCAAGTTTAAGATAATCTAATTTTTCACCAGTCTTGGGATTGTATTCTGTTAATTCAACTTTAATTAGTGAGGATGTAAAATCATTTGCAACAATGCTTCCTACATGGCCACCGGTTAAAATTCTTTCTTTTATATTTTCAATTATTTCAGGGGTAAGGTTTTCAGGTATAACAGTTCCAGGTATTACCTCTGAACTTTCAAAGCCCTCTTCTGTAACCCTCATTACTCTAATATTAGGAGTCCATAAAGATTGCATCGATCCCTGATTTACCCCAGGGAGATATCTAATGGTATTATTTAATCTAAAAAGGTTGGATAAATATTCTTTCGTAAATATATCACCTTCAGTAGTTCTGAGAGCTACAGTAATGCTATTTGTTCCGCTAAGATCATCTTGATATTCATAGTAAGTTTTTACAAATGAGTGGCTATTGGGTAGCTGTTTAGCAAAACCAGCATCCATTCTTATTTGAACTGCGAAATAGGCCATTACAATTGTAATGAGTACGAATGCCGCAAGAACAGGAAGGCGAAATTTAAAAAACCAATTTTCTATTTTTTGTAACATTATAAGTATTTATAATAGTGGCCCAAAATATGGAAAAAAACGTAATTTGTACAACTAAATCTTTTAGAATTGAAAATAAATATCAGCTATATAAACTGTACTGAAATTATGACATAATTTTCAAATAATTATAAACTACTGAAATTTATAATTTATTTTTTAATATTTATGAACATATGCTCATAAATTTCTATGAACATGTTTAAAATTGTGTATTATTAAAACATGGCTGAACTTCAACACAAATTAGATTTTGCAAAAATATATGCAAAAGATCAGATCTTTAAACTGAAAAGAATGTGGCAAATGTCTCGTAACGGCAAAAATGCGATGAATAAAGATCCTGCATATAATGCCACCAATCCAAGTCATTTTATACCAATGATAGAAAAAGATAGGTACATCGAAAGAGTAGATAGTTTTGATCAGATGATTTCGGCGACTCATAAGCATTTTTGGGACCCTAATGATAAATCATACATTGATTTCGACGAACCATTCGATATGAAAAATGAATATATTGTCGACCCTGATGTCTTTTGCATGGAACTTAGAGTTCCAGCGATCGCTAATAGCCTAACTGAAAAACAAAAAATAAAATTAAATAATGAAAGTTTCAGATGGGTGCTTTCTCAAATTCTGCATGGTGAACAAGGTGCTTTATCGTTAAGCGCAAGCCTTTGTCATGTATTAAAAGATCCGGGTGCACAAGAATACGCAGCTAACCAAACTCGTGAAGAGGCTAGACATGTTACTGGATTCACTAATTACATAAAAGCAAGATGGGGATCTCCATATCCAGTAGGTCCAACCCTAGGACGAATTTTAGAACAAATTGTATCTTCAGATGTTGTTTATAAAAAAATTGTAGGCATGCAGATGATGATTGAAGGTCTTGCAATGGGAGCATTCGGAATGGCTCACCAAGACACTAATGATCCACTCCTAAAAACTCTTTTGAAATTTACAATGAGTGATGAGGCATTTCATCATAAGTTTGGTAAAATTTGGGCAGACAGAACTGTACCAAAGTTGTCTGAATCAGAAAGATACAAAGTGGAAGATTGGTCAGCCATGATTTTCAAAGATTTACTCTATAATCTTGTTAATCCTTGGGAAAAGAAGGCAATCTATCAAAGTGTTGGCTTAGATCATAAATTTGTTACTAAACATTTTATGCAAGAAATTGATCGAGACTCCGTAATACGCGAAGAAATGATGGAGAGTAACAATATATTCAGAGTACTTTGTAAAACGTTACTTAAAGCGAACATCATAACTGAAAGAACGAGAAAAACTTACGCTGAATTTGTTAATATGGAAGAGCTTAACGCTGAAGATGATGAAGTTGCTGGAATTGACATAGCAAACGAAGGATTAGCTCAGCTTGAACAGATCAATAAAGGCCGTAAAGTAGCTTAATTTCTATAAATTTTATTTTGGTGATTTCTTCTGAAGTATTCTTTGGAGTGTTCTTCGATGCATTTTCAATCTTCTAGCTGTCTCAGAAACGTTTCGATTGCACAACTCATAAACTCTAAGTATATGTTCCCATTTTACTCTATCAGCTGACATAGGATTTTTTGGGGGCTCTGGACTAGATAAATAAGGTGCTTTTAAAGCTGCATCAATGTCGTCTGCATCAGCAGGCTTAGCTAAATAGTCGCAGGCTCCTTCCTTCACAGCTGCTACAGCAGTTGGAATGTTTCCATACCCAGTAAGCATAACAATTTTACTATCAGATCTTTGCTTTGAAAGTAGAGATACTATCTCTAAGCCATTTCCATCATCCAGCCTTAGATCAACTACGGCATATTTTGGAAATTTCTCAGATAGTGATGACTTGGCCTCTTTAACCGAAGCAACACCATATGCTTCGTACCCTTTTCTCTTCATGGCGGTGATAAGTCTATTTCTGAATACATCATCATCATCGAGTATCAATAACGACTTATCCAAATTTAAATTACCTTCTATATTATTCATTTTGAAGTCCTAAAGCACTTTTAATTAAAATTACCTGAACACATCCACCTTTATTTTTTCTATAAAGGAACTTAATCTCACCAAGTGACTTTGCAAGTAAGTTCTTTGAAATAAATAAGCCCAAACCAAGACCTTCCTTGTTTTTATCCCTATTATTCCGTAAATATGGTTCACCAAGAAATGGGTAAATTTCTGATGCAAAACCTGGACCATCATCGACGATTTCTATTATGATTTTTTCCTGCTCATTTTTTAGAATGATTTCTACAGAATTTATGGCATACTTAAATGCATTATCTATGATATTAGTTAGTGAGTGTACTAATTCAGCAGATCTGGGTATAACAACTTTATCTCTCTCAAAATAGTCATCAAAAAATATATCAAATTTTATTTTATCATTATCATACGGTGAAACAATTTCATTTATTAAGCGGACAAAATTTAATTGATTGATAAATTCATTACTTTTATCAGATAAATCATTTGATCTCAGTCGTTCTAATATTTCTTTACACCGCTCTAGTTGAGACTGGATAACCAATAAGTCCTCACCTAAGACTCCATCTTTGTTATTGTTAACTAATTCCTTATTGATGATTGAAATTGTTGATAGTGGTGTTCCAAGTTCATGAACAGCTGCTGCTGTTAAACTCATTAAAGCAGAGACTTGTTCTTCATTGGATAACGATAATTGAGATTGTCTTAGAGCCTGTCTTGTTTTCCTTGAGTCATCTGCAACTCTAAAACAGTAGGCTGTTATAAAGATTGAAGTAATTACTAAGGCTGACCAGATTAAAAATATTTCAAATCCTGAAAAATCATCTTTACCTATCCCAAGGGTTATGCTTTCAAGAGGAAAGTAATAATAAGCTAAAAAATTGAGGGAGATGATTGCAACCACTGTTATCAGAACCGTTCTTCTAAAATCTAAATATGTGGCTGCAATTACAAGTGGTGCTAATATCAAAACACAGAAAGGGTTTGTTAGTCCTCCAGTTAAATACAATAGTGAGACTAATTGGATTAGATCAAAAACCAAATAAAAGAAGGTTTCATTATAGTTTAGAATTTTTGTCAGAGGATATAAAACGCTTACAGCTATATTAAGAGTTACGCTAAGTAAGATTAATAAAATACAGATATAAATATTAAAAACTATCTGGAAATAAAAAAAAGCAATAACGACAGCAGAGAATTGGCCAAGCACTGCTATCCAACGAATAAGATTTAGTGTTCTTAATCGTAAGTTAATGTCTTCATTTTGTGATAGCTCAAGAGAATTATTCAAAGTAAATTTTAAAGTTAAAATATTTATATAATAATTTATAGTTGTATTATGGTCAGTAAATCTCAAAAAAATTTCTGTTTAAAATATAAAAATACTGCCATTGATATCATAGTCAAAAAAAATAAATTATCACGCAATTATAAATTTACTTTTGATAAAAAACACTTGAGAGGATTGGTTTCTATACCAAAATATGTTGGTTTTAATGAAGGGCTGACGTTTGCTAAAGAAAATGCTGAGTGGATATATAAACAAGTAAACTCCTTCTCTCCTCTAATATTCATAGAGAATAATTCTAATATTCTATTTGAAGGAAGAACAAAAAAAATAATTTTTGAAAACGATACCAATACAAACGTCTTTACTACAAAAAATAGTTTAGTTATTAAAGGAAAAGATAATAAACACAAAATTATACTAAAAGATTGGATGCAAAAAAGAGCTCTTTCTATCTTGGAAAATGTAATTGAAAATTATTCTAAAAATTTAAAAGTTCATGTAAAAAAAATAAGGCTATCCAGTAGTTATAATTATTGGGGTTATTGCAATTCAGCTGGTGTTATTAGTATTAATTGGCGTCTTATTTTTGCCCCTCTAGAAGTCATGCATTATATTGTTGCTCATGAATTAAGTCATTTAATTGAATTCAATCACGGCGACAAATTCTGGCGTCAGGTAGAAAGTTTATGTCCTGATTATAAGAAACAAATTAAATGGCTAAAAAAAAATGATAACTATCTATACCGAGTAAGATTTGATTAAATATCTAAATTAGTCACACTTTCAGCACGACTTTCAATAAATTCTTTTCTTGGAAGAACATTTTCTCCCATTAAGTCTTCAAAGATGCCTTTTGATGACTCTTCATCATCAATCTTAACTTGAATTAAAGATCTGTTGTTGGGATCAAGTGTTGTTTCCCACAGCTGTTCAGGGTTCATCTCACCTAAGCCCTTATATCTCTGCATTGTTAAGCCTTTTTTACCCATATAATTAATCGTATCTAATAATTGTGAGGGTGAATAAATCTCAATTTGATCTCCTTCTTTATTTATAAGTGATCCAGGAGACTCGAACAGCTGTAAAATGTCACTATAATTTTTGTTGAGGTTTTCAATTAATTGAGAATGGAGTAAGTCATTATCAATGTTAATGATATCTTCAACACCTCTCAGTTCTCTTCTGAACACAAAGCCATTTTCTTTAGAGTATTCACCTTTCCATCCACGATCAAAATCAGGTCTGCTAATGTTTATCCTTTGAGCAACGTAATTTGAGGCTTCTTTAGATTTTTCTTTAGAATCTAAAAATTTATCTGTATTCAAACATCCTGCAATTGCAATTTGTTCTAGTACTTTTTGATCATATCTATCTGGTATTTTATTGAAAAGATCAATTATTTCTCCAACCTTAACAAGCATATTGGTTAGGTCCTTCCCAGAATACTCATTTTTGAGTGCTGTTTTAAACAAAAAATCTTTAGTTCCATATTTGATAAGAGATTCTTGAAGTGCATTTTCATCACTTAGATAATGTTCTTCCTTTCCTCTTTTAATTTTAAAAAGAGGTGGTCTAGCTATATATAAATTTCCATTTTCTATAAGACTCCTCATCTCCTTAAAGAAAAATGTTAGTAATAGAGTCCTAATGTGTGATCCATCAACATCAGCGTCTGTCATAATAACAACCTTATGATATCTTAATTTATTTAGATCAAATTCTTGATTACCTATACCTGTACCAAGCGCAGTTATTAGTGTTCCAATTTCGGTTGAACCTAATATTTTGTCTGTCCTTGATTTCCAAGTGTTAAGAATTTTTCCTCTTAAAGGAAGTATTGCTTGAAACTTGCGGTCCCGTCCCTGCTTAGCAGAACCTCCAGCAGAGTCTCCCTCAACAATAAAAATTTCTGAAAGTGATGGATCTTTTTCCTGGCAATCCGCAAGCTTACCAGGAAGATTGGTAATTTCTAAAGCAGATTTTCTTCTTGTTAATTCCCTTGCTTTTCTTGCGGCATCCCTTGCTTCAGCAGCTTTTTGAATTTTAAGTACTATTTCTTTTGATATATTTGGATGTCTTTCAAACCAGTCTGTTAATTTTTCATTAACAATTCCTTCTATCACTGGCCTTACTTCTGAAGATACTAATTTGTCTTTAGTTTGTGACGAGAATTTAGGATCTTGAACTTTTACTGAAATTACTGACGTCAAACCCTCTCTAATATCATCACTATTCGGTTGAACACTATTCTTCTTGGAATTTTTACTTCCTTCTAGATAGCTATTTACTACTCGAGTGAGAGCTGAACGAAAACCTGATAAATGAGTGCCTCCATCTTTCTGTCGAATATTATTCGTAAATGTTAATATTTGCTCATAATAGCTATCATTCCACCAAAGAGCACAGCTAAATTCAATTTTATTTTTTATACCTTCAATAAAAATTGGTTTTTCGATTAATGATTTTTTCGATTTATCTAAATATTTAACAAACTCACCAATACCTCCCTCGAAATGAAACAATGTTTCTTTTTTATCAGCTGATCTATTGTCTAAAAATACAATCGTAATTTCAGAATTTAGGAACGCCATTTCTCTAAATCTTTGTTTGAGAACTTTGCTATCAAATTCAATATTTGAGAATATTTCTTCGTCAGGAAAGAATGTTATTTTTGTTCCATTGCGTTCAATATTTTTATCTATCTGACTAAGGGGATTGATTGCATCGCCATGATTAAATTCAATATAATATTCACAACCTTGCCTAAAAATATTGAGACTTAGTTTTGATGAAAGTGCGTTCACTACTGAAACTCCAACTCCATGTAGTCCACCCGACACTTTGTAGGAGTCTTGATCAAATTTGCCGCCGGCATGCAATTGTGTCATGATGACTTCTGCGGCAGAAATTTTTTCTTCAGGATGAATATCTGTTGGTATTCCTCGACCATTATCTTCAACTGAGACAGATCCATCAGAATTTAATGTGATCGATATTCTATCACAATGTCCTGCGAGAGCTTCATCAATTGAATTATCAACAACTTCGAATATCATATGGTGAAGACCGCTGCCATCGTCTGTATCACCAATATACATACCAGGTCTTTTTCTGACTGCCTCGAGACCTTTTAATACTTTGATTGAATCTGCGCTATAGTTGTTAGAGGGTGTATTCACTATATTATTATATAATATTTTTCATCTCAAAGAAAACTGTTTGATCAGTAATATTTGTAAATAAGTCTCTTGAAACACCTGAAAACAAAACTTGAGATTCTAATTTTGATAATTCTTTAAAAAGGTATTCCTTATGCATGTCATCTAAATGAGCCATGGCTTCATCTAGTAATAATATAGGTGAGCGACCCAAGTTCTTATTTTTAATCAAGTATGCAACTGAAATAATAATGGATAGCAAGATTGATTTTTGTTCCCCAGTTGAACAGTTTTTAGCTTCAATATCACGGTGATTATTATTCCAAATAGAAATATTGACCTTGTTTATGGTATGTGTAGTTTTATTTAATTCTGTATCCAATGCTCTTTTAGCTTCTAAAGCTGAGCTATATTTACTAACGAACTTTTCCTTATCGTCTAAAAACTCACCCAAACTATCTAATTCATGAACAAGTTCTATTAAGCATGAAGTGAATGGCTTTTTAATTTCTGAAAGCTGATGATTTAAGATTTTCATGAAATTCATTCTGTCATTGATTATCACAAATGATATCTCTGCAATTTTATGCTCTAATATGTGCATCCAATCCGACTCATAATTAATTTTTTTTAATAAAGACAGTCTTTCCTTTAATAGCCTTTGCAATTTTGAAAGGTTTTTTAAGTGACTATTGTTAACATTGAAGTTTAATCTATCAAAAAAACTTCGCTTTTCAGAATTACTTTGAAGCATAATTTTTTCCATTATGGGAGTAACCCAAAGTATATTTATATAATTTAATAATTCTGAATTATTTATTTTTTCCTCATCTAGAGTGATAAAATTTTTTCTTTTATCCTCATTAGAAAAACGTCTGTGTAAAATAATATGTCCAGTGTCGTATTTTATCTTTAGTTTTATCTCGAAGTATCCTTCACTATTCTTGAGATGAAGCATCTCGTTCAATTGAGTATTTTTTAATCCCCTTCCAGGAGCAAATAATGATATTGCTTCTAGCAAGTTTGTTTTTCCTGATCCATTTTCTCCCGTAAGAACAATGAATGTCTTTAAATTGGAAATATGCGTATTCTTATGATTTCTAAAATTAATTAATGTAATTTTTTCAATACTAACATTGGGGTTCATTCAAATACGCATTGGCATTAAAACAAAGAATAAATGTTCATCAGTTTTATCTAAAATAATAGCAGGTGATATTGAATCGAGTAAGTTTACATCTATTTCATCACCATCAACCTCATTACAGATATCCAGTAGATACCTAGAATTAAAACCAATATCAACTTTTTCATTACTATAACTAATATCAATCTCTTCTTTTGCGGATCCCTTAGATTGACTTTCAACACTGAGGTTTAGTTTATTATTTTCAATTGTTAATTTAATTGCCTTTGATTTTGTTTCCTCATTAATTGCTACAGCTGATACTCTATCAATAGCATTTTTAAGTTCAGAATTATTTGTTTTAAATTTTTTATCATTATTTTGAGGAATAACTTTTGTATAATCAGGAAAAGTGCCGTCAATTACTTTTGATATTATTTTCAAATTATTAAATGAGAACTTAATTTTATTTTCGTTTAAAGATACGCTTACGTCACCATCAGCATCATCTAATACCTTTCTTAATTCAAAAACTGTTTTTTTAGGGATGATTATTCCAGTAATTTCTTCAGCACCTTGTGGAAGAGGAATATCGTATTGAGCCAATCGATGTCCATCAGTAGCTACGGCTCTTAAAAATTTAATAGAATTACTCTCTGCTTTGTGAAAAAAAATACCATTTAAATAGTATCTTGTTTCTTCATTAGATATCGCAAACTTTGTTTTATCTATCATCCTGCTTAGTTCGTCAGCGCTAATTACAAAATTAGTAGATAAATTTTTATCTGAAAGTATTGGAAAGTCCTCAGTTTTTAACGTGGAAAGATTAAATTTAGACCTTCCACACTTTAATATTAGCTCTGTGTCTTCATCACCCATAGTCAGTATTACATCTGATCCAGAAGGCAATCTTTTAACAATTTCAAAGAAAGTTATTGCAGGAACAGAAATTTCCCCTGAGTTCACTATTTCTGCATCTATTTTGTCGGAACAAAAAATATCTAGATTAGTAGAGGATAGGCTAAGCTCGTTGTTTTCTGCAGATAATACAATATTAGATAATATTGGTAATGTATGTCTAACCTCAACAATTCCATGTATATGGTTTAGAGCTTTTAAAAGGTCAGAACTGTTTGCTTTAATTTCCATAAATCTAATTGATTATTATTACTGTAACATATTTCTTCAATTTTTTGAATAATATGAAAATAACTAAACTGATGTGATCATCTGGGTTATTAAATTAATATCCTCATCAAATTTTGGATTATTCTGTTTTAATTCTTCAATCTTTTTAACTGCATGTATTACAGTTGTATGGTCTCTGCCTCCAAATTTTCTACCAATCTCTGGCAAGGATCTAGTGGTCAATTTTTTTGTAAGGTACATCGCCACCTGTCTTGGTCGAGCAAAAGTTCTGATCCTTCTACTTGAAATAAGATCATCAATTTTAATATTAAAGTAACTTGCAACCTTATTTTGAATCTCATCGATTGTTATTCTTCGATTGCTAGATTTAAGCAAATCTTTAAGAACTGATTTTGTTAATTCGATATCAATCTTTTTTCCTAATATATTTGAAAAAGTGAATACTTTATTTAAAGCACCTTCTAGTTCTCTTATATTTGATGTTATTGTTTTAGCTAAAAATTCTAAAATATTTGCATCAAGTTCAAAAGTACTATTTTTATTTTTTTCTCTTAATTCACTATACTTATTTTTTATTATCGAATATCTCAATTCATATGTTGTTGGCATTATATCAACAACTAAACCTCCTGATAATCTTGACTTCATACGATCATCAAAACTGCTGAGTTCACTTGGAGATCTATCTGCAGATATGATAACTCTTTTATTCAAATCTAATAATGAATTAAAAGTGTGAAAAAATTCTTCTTGAGTAGAATTTTTTCCAATCATAAACTGAATGTCGTCTATGATTAAAACATCAGCAGATCTAAATTTCTGCTTAAAAGTCATCGTGTCTTTTTGCCTAAGTGATTTTATAAACTGAAACATAAATCGTTCAGCTGATAGATAAAGTACTTTAGTGTTTACTTTCTCTTCGCTTATCTGCCAGGCTATAGCATGTAGAAGGTGTGTTTTGCCTAGTCCCACTCCACCATAAACATAAAGTGGATTAAATTCATATGTATCATCCGAGCAAAGTCTCTTGGCTGATGCAAAGGCAAGTTCATTGGTAGGACCAGTTATAAATTTATCAAAAGTGAATCTCTCATCTAAAGGCCAATCGTCTGATGAATTTGAATTAAATGAGGCCTTAATCTGATTATTTTCAGAAGATATATCCTTATTTAGGTTAAGCATATTCGAGGTAAGTGCATTATCTATGCTAATTTTTACTCGTTTAATATCAGGATTTTCTTGATTTAAAAAATAAATAATCTTATCTAAATAATGTGAAGTGATCCAGTCTCTGATAAACCTTGTTGGAACTGTAAAATATATAATATCGCTGTCTAAGTTTTTTATAGATATATTTTTTATCCAGCTATTGAATATTTCATTTCCATATTCAGAATTAAGTTTTTTTAAAACAATATTCCATTGATCTCGAATGCTAGATTTTGAGGGCTGTGCATTTTCTAGATCTTGAAACATTAATTATGAACTCCCTCAATTTTACTCATTAAAATTGTATCCAATTTTAGATAAAAGCATAATTTTTTTTTGCACTTTTTTTCATTTGGAAGAAACTGTTCCAAAAAGTACCTACTGAATTCGAACAATGAACCCAGGCCTAAAAAAAAATAATTTGGATAATTAAAATGATTATTTTTAATTGAGTAAATTTAGCGTTATTAAAATTGAAGCGCAATAAAAAATATTATTTACTTGATGCTAAATTTTAATACGAAATTATACTCTGTTGTTTCCAGATAACATCCATTGAGGGCCTTAACATACGGAAAAAGTTTGATGAATCTATTTTAGTGATTTTATCTTATTCGATAGTCGAGAAATTTTTCTTGCTGCAGTGTTTTTATGAACAATCTTTTTTGACACGGCAGACATCATTTCAGACTCAGCTGATCTTAGAGCAGTTTTTGCTGCCGATTTATCACCGCTCACAATATTTAGTTCAACTTTTTTAATAAAGGTGCGATATCTATTTCTCACTGACTTATTTACATCAGTTTTCTTGGATATTTCTCTTATTTTTGCTTTTGCAGATTTAGTATTAGCCATATTCTTTCGTGTTTACTATTTTTGACAGCTACTACAGTAGAATGTCGATCGCTGGGCTATTACTATGCGTATTATGGGCAACTGACAAGATTTATTTCTACATTTTTGCCCATCACGTCCGTATACTTGAAGTTTATTCTGATAATGGCCTAACTTGCCAGAAATCATCGTATGATCATTGATGCTTGATCCTCCCATTTGAATTGATTTTTTCAGTACTCTCTTAATCGAACGTACTAGTCGATCACTTTCAGATATTGTAAGTTTGTTGCCTATTTTAAAAGGACTTATTCTTGATAAATATAGAGATTCAGATGCATAGATATTCCCAACGCCTACAATATACTTTTGGTTCATAATTATTGACTTAATTGACGAAGCTTTATTGCTAGCAATTTCATACAAATAATTTTGATTAAATGATTTGCTAAGTGGTTCAACGCCCAAATGTTTAAGAATATTTTCTTCCAATAGCTTGCTGGTTTCTCTCAGCAATATGCAGCCAAACCTTCGCGGATCTATAAATTGCAATACTAAATCATTGGAAAAATATAACTGAAAATGTGTATGTTTAATCGATTTTAGTTCTTTTTTTTTACCAATAATTATTCTTCCGGACATACCGAGGTGAATAATAAGAGAATAGTAATTCGATAACCTTAAAATTATGTATTTTGCTCGCCTCTCTACATCTAATAGTGAGCTTTTGTTAATTTTATTTTTTAGGTTTATCGGTACAGGATATCTGAGTTTTTTGACAAATACCTCTGTGTCTTTGATCTTTAATCCAATAAGTTTACTTTTTATCCCATTAACTACAGTTTGAACTTCAGGCAACTCAGGCATATATTTTTATATATTAATTATTAGTTATAAAATAAAAGATACTTAATTTATCAAATATTTATTAGATGGAAACAAAAGAAGTCTTTAATTCAGTTGCGAGTAAATACGATATTATGAACGATGTAATGTCTATGGGCGTTCATAGGTATTGGAAAGAGTTAATGATTGATTGGCTTTCGCCTCGTGAAGAAATGAAAATAATTGATGTCGCTGGTGGCACAGGAGATATTTCAAGGCGCTTCCTTAAAAGAGTTAATGGAAAAGGTAAGGCTATAGTCTGTGATCCAAATGAAAATATGGTTGAAGCAGGAAAAAGAATAAAACAGTATTCAAATGATATTGAGTGGGTAGTCGCACCAGCTGAGGAACTGCCTTTTGAAGATAATACTTTTGATGCTTATTTAGTTTCTTTTGGTGTTAGAAATTTTAGTGATCTTAAAAAGTCATTGCAGGAAGCAAAAAGAGTTTTGAAACCCGGTGGTAGATTTCTTTGTCTTGAATTTTCTAAGGTTAAAAATGAATCTTTATCTAAGGTATACAACTTATATTCTTCATTAATTCCGATATTTGGAAAAGTTATTGTTGGGGATGAAGAGCCTTATAAATATTTAACTAGAACAATTAAAGAATTTCCATCACAAGAGGAGTTTCTAGAAATAATTAAAAGTTCAGATTTTGTAACAGTTAACTACCGCAATATTTTAAATGGAGTAGTTGCAATACATTCAGCAGAGAAGAAGGAATTATGATAAATAATTTTTTTTTTCTATTGAAGATAATCAGAATATTTAAAGCACACGACATATTACGACTAATAGGTCAAAATGTGAGATACAGAATTATTTACACAATAATCACTCAACTTTTGTCTATAGGAGTTTCTAAAAATAAAGAACTAATGAATGACTCAGACGGAGTTAGGGTTGCTAAAGCGTTAAATGAGCTAGGCCCCTCTTTCGTCAAATTGGGCCAGCTAATTTCAACACGGCCAGACATTGTTGGAAATAATATTGCAGATGACTTGTCTATTTTAAGAGATAATTTACCACCTTTTTCAAAAGATATTGCAATTAAAATTGTAGAAAGTGAGTTTGGAACAACTATAGATAAAGTATTTACTGATTTTAGCGAACCAATTGCTGCAGCATCTATAGCTCAAGTTCACTTTGCAAAAATAAATAATAATGGGATTGAAACTGAAGTAGCGGTTAAAATACTCAGACCTCAAATTGAAAAAATCATAGAACAAGAAATGTCACGCCTAGAATGGCTGACTTCTTTCATGGAGAATTTTAAGGAATTTGAGAGGTTAAGGCCTAATTCAATTATCAAAAAAGCAAAAGAAGTGATTAAGTTTGAACTGGACTTGAGATATGAGGCAGCAGCTGCATCAGAACTTAGAGAGAATACTCAATTAGACGGGAGTTTTTATGTCCCACTAGTTTATTGGGAAAAAATTACTCAAAAAATACTTACCATGGAGAAAATTAATGGAATCCCAGCAGATAAAATCGAAAAACTTAATGAAAATAATTATGATATCAAAAAATCAGCTGAGAATTTAATAGTAAATTTTTTAAGACAGTCAATCAGAGACGGTTATTTCCATGCAGATCTTCATCAAGGTAATTTATTTTTAAATAAAAATGGAAATTTACTTGCAGTTGACTTTGGAATTATGGGAAGGCTTGATAAGAAGAATAGATCTTACCTAGCAGAAATTATTTACGGATTTATAAAGCAAGATTATTATTTGATAGCTAAAATTCATCAAGAAGCTGGACTAATTGATAAAAGTCAATCTACTGAAGACTTTTCACAAGCTTTGAGGTCAATTGGCGAGCCTATAATTAATCAAAAAGCAAAAAATATTTCTATGGGCAATGTATTAATTCAACTTTTTGATATAACAGAACAATTTAATATGTTTTTACAACCTCAACTTCTTTTGCTGCAAAAAACTATGATTACTGTTGAGGGCGTAGCAAGAAAACTGGATCCTGAAATAAATTTCTGGGAAGTTTCTAAACCTGAAATAGAAACTTGGCTTAAAGATGAACTGGGAATAAAAAATAGATTAAAACAAACACAGGAAACGCTTCAAAGTATTGCACGTAAAATGCCTGATATTCCTGATTTTATCTCAAGAGCCGATCAAGCTTTTAATATTATCACTGAAGGCAATTCAGATAATACGCCCCAAAAGACTAATAGAAAGTACTTTATAATTGGTGGAATGGTCTTAATTTCAAGCTTGGCTTTAATTATATCATTGATATAGAATACTTTTTTATAATTGTATTTACTTTTCAAGATAAACAAAAAAGTATAACTCTACGGAATGAATAAAACAAAAAAGGTACTGTTAATCATTACTGGTGGTATTGCCGCTTATAAATCGCTTGAAATAATAAGGGGCCTTAAAGCCAATAACATTGATGTTACTTGTATTCTAACAAAATCAGGTTCAGAATTTGTAACACCCTTATCCATTGAGAGCTTATCAGAAAATAAGGTTTATGCAGATCTATTCAACTTAACTGATGAACATGAAATGGGTCATATACAACTTTCCAGACAAGCTGACGTCATTCTTGTTGCGCCTGCAACAGCAAACATCATGTCCAAAATTGCGTATGGGAATACAGACGATTTAGCATCAACTGTTTTGGTGGCTACAAATAAACCCATTATTGTTGCACCAGCAATGAATGTAAGAATGTGGCTTAATAATGCAACACAAAGAAATATTCAAACTCTAAGGAATGATGGCATAAAATTTGTTGGACCAGAAAATGGTGAAATGGCTTGCGGGGAATATGGTGAAGGCCGAATGAGTGAACCGAGTGAAATTATAAAATATACAATTGATTTTATTAATGGTTTAGATTTCAAACCACTTAGAGATTTCTCAGCTCTTGTTACATCTGGGCCAACAAAAGAAATGATTGATCCTGTAAGATTTATTTCCAACGAATCTTCTGGGAAGCAGGGCTACACAATTGCAGAAAAATTATCATCATTGGGTGCTCATACAACTTTAATCTCTGGACCAACTAAATTATCTGATCCAAATGTTGATAAGATTGTTCATGTGTCATCGGCTGATGAAATGATGTTCGAATGCGATAAAGCGTTACCTGTAAATATTGCTATCTGTGCTGCTGCAGTTGCTGATTATAAAGTTATAAAACAAAGTGAAACCAAAATTAAGAAAAACGGTTCAAGTTTAGACATCACATTAGAAGAGAATCCAGATATTTTATCTAGATTAAGTAAACGTAATGATAAGAGACCAGACCTTGTAGTTGGCTTTGCAGCTGAAACTGAAAAACTAGAGGAAAATTCAAAAATTAAATTGGAAAAAAAGGGCTGTGATTGGATTCTCGGCAATAATGTTTCAAACGGACAAGTTATTGGTAAAGATACAAATGAGATTCATTTTATATCTAAATCTGAAACCGAAAACTGGAAACAGATGCGAAAAGAGGAAGTTGCTGAAAAATTATCTCATAAGATAGTTCAGCATCTAAAAAGTTAGAAACTTGTCCACTCAAAAAAATTCTATATTCATTAAAAAAATATCTGATATTGAAAACTTTGAATTGCCTAAGTATCAGTCAGAAGAGGCTTCAGGAGTTGATTTATGTGCCTCAATAAAAAATGATATTACAATTCCCCCATGGGAAAAAGAAATAATTGCATGTGGAATTTCAGTTTCAATGCCGACAGGCATGGAAGCCCAGGTAAGACCAAGGTCTGGCCTTGCTTTTAAACACGGAATAACTGTTTTGAATACACCAGGTACTATTGATAGTGATTACAGAGGAGAAATAAAAGTAATATTAATAAATTTAAGTAAAGAAAAATTTATTGTTCGTCCTCTAGATAGAATTGCTCAAATGATTTTCTCAAACGTCACTAAAGTAGAATTTAAACAAGTTAACAATTTAGATGACACTACTCGAGGTCAAGGTGGATTTGGATCCACTGGTAAATAAAAGTTACCTAAAGTCTTTTGCCAAGGCCTCTTTCACTTCTTTAGACAGCACAGTACTATGGAGATAGTTATCGTGGTCTGTACCAATTTCAATTCTGCTGCTTGAGTTTTTAAATTCCTCAATTTGCTTATCACTAAATTTAAAATGAATAAAATGAACAGATGAAGTTTTTCCTGAATTATCTGTACGATCTACATCTTCTTCAGGTGTCGCGTATAGTTTTGTCCCATTAATACTTATGAATAGCTTATTTTCAACGTTTCCTAAGGACGATAAAACTTTTTTTCTTGTATTTGGGTTGTCAATTTCAAACATATAAGTTGCTACAAGTTCTGAGCCTTGTGGTACTAGGGGATTATAAGCCTCTAACTCATCCTTGAGTTGTTCATCGCCACCCTTTTCTATGTAAAGCATCTCTTGAATTTGAGCTTTCATAGTAAAGAAGTTTTCGAAATAAAACGTAGAATGTGGTCCGAGTTCCACTCTCCTATTTTTTTTCATCTGAACTACCTCTTTTCTTATACTTCTTCTTTCTTTCGCATAAGTGCTATATTCAAGCAAATCAGAGGGTTCAATTTTTCTATTTTCTATAGTCATAAAGATTTATGTAGTGCCTAACTTAACAAAATCAAGAGAGATTATACGCTTGAGCTACTACTTCTATTGGATGCATTGAAATATAATTAGAGTCTTTGTCTTCGTTTAAAAACTCATTAAGGTGCTTGCAAGCAAGTGGGCAATCTGAAACCATTAACTTATTTTTCTTATTTTTAATTTGTCTAGCTGTTGCTTTGCCGTACTTATTTGCGGACTTTCGAGTTTTCTTCATAACTCCAAAAGTTCCTCCATGCCCTGCGCACTTTTCTACAACATCAACTTTTGTATCAGGTAATTTCTTTAACATCTCCATAGCTTTATTACCCATGTTCTGAGCTCTTGCGTGACACGCATTGTGGACAGTCACTCCTCCATCAAGAGAATTGAGACCTTCAACTAATCCCTCTTTTTTACTTATATCAACGATAAACTCATCAATATCAAAAACATTTTTTGATAGTTTTTTAACATTTTCGTTATTAGGATTGAGAAGTGGCCACTCAAATTTAAGCATGAGCCCACAACTTGCAGTTAAAGTAACGATTTGATATCCCCGGTCTATCAAGCTACAGAGTTCTTCAGAAACAATTTCTGATTGTTTAATTACTTTTTCATGCTGAGCTTGCTCTAAATGTGGCATGCCGCAGCATCCGGGATATGAAGAAATAGTTTCAACACCATTATGGTTTAGTACTTTTTGAGCAGCGATTCCAACCTTTGAATTATTGAAATTTACGTAGCACGTTGAGTAAATTGCGACTTTTCTTCCGAAGGCAGGTGCATTTGTGTTTACTTTAATATCAATTTTCTCTGATAATTCATGGAATGTCTTTTTTTCGAACTTAGGTAACTCAGCATCTTTATCAATGCCACTTATCATCTCCAGTGGACGCCGTGTTAGACTATTTTTTTTATCGGAACTCCAGTTTGCAAGAGTAGGAGAAATTTTGGCAAGATTAGCGTTGCGATCTATTTTAGCCAACTCTTTAGGAATTTTTGGCAACTTATTTTGCTTATCCTGAAAAGTTCTATAACGCAACATAAGGTGAGGAAAATCAATGTTAAACTCATGTGGTGGAACATATGGACATTTAGTCATGAAACACATGTCACATAGTGTACATTTGTCTGTAATGTCTTCGAAATCTTTCTTGGTGAGATCATCAACTGATTCATTTGGAGAGTCATCAATCAAATCAAATAACGTCGGAAAGCTATCACAGAGGTTAAAACATCTTCTACAACTATGACAAACCTCAAACTGCCTTTTCATCTCGGCGTTTAACTCTTCTTCGTTGGTGTAGCTTTCAGAATTCCAATCTACTAGGTCCCTAGTAGGTGCAGCGAGGCTTCCTTCTTTTTTATAATCCATTATTTAAGTTAGGGGCTGTTTATAACAGCCCCAAATAACTTAATCGATTGAGTCTAGTGTTTTTTGGAATTTACCTGCGTGAGATTTTTCAGCTTTTGCTAACGTTTCAAACCAGTCGGCAATTTCGTCAAAACCTTCTTCACGTGCTGTCTTTGCCATCCCAGGGTACATATCTGTGTACTCATGCGTTTCACCTGCAATTGCAGCTTTTAGATTATCTTCTGTTGATCCTATTGGTTCACCAGTCGCTGGATCGCCAACTTCTTCCATGAATTCTAAATGACCATGAGCATGGCCAGTTTCACCTTCGGCAGTAGATCTAAATACTGCAGCTACATCATTGTGGCCTTCAACGTCTGCCTTTTGAGCAAAATATAAATATCTTCTGTTTGCTTGACTTTCACCAGCAAATGCTGCTTTCAAATTATCAAGTGTTTTACTTTCTTTTAATTCAGTCATATTTTCTTCCTCAACAATAATTAATTAATAATTATTTTTTATATAAGGTTGATTCAAATTTTGTCAACACTTTAGAATCATTCTAAACTGATATTGATAACTATTATCAATTACTTATCGAGGTGTACAATAACTTCGATCTTATTAATCTTTTTATTTTTTGGAGTCTTAGGCAAGCCATTTACTTTTATGTTCTTATTAATATCAATTAGGAATTGCTCCTTTTCAGAATAAAAATGATGATGATCATCTGTGTTTGTATCAAAATAGACTCTATCAGCGCTAAGAGTAAGTTTTTTCAAAAGTCCATTTTCATAAAAATCGTGAAGTGTATTATAAATTGTTGCCAGTGATATTATGTGCTTTCTTTTAGCAAGCTCCGTAGATAAGCTTTCAGCAGTTACATGCTTATCGGTACCATCGAATAAGTAGCCTGCTATGACTATTCTCTGCTTTGTTGGTCTCAAAGCATTAGATCTTAAAAACTGCTTAATATCATTCATAATTTTACTATTTATTAAAATTTAATGTATTTTACAATAATAATACATTAGTCTAATTAAACTTCATATAAAACAATGAGATAAATAATCTTAGTGGAAAAAAAATCAAGCTTTACAAAAGAAGAATTACTGAAATGTGCTCATGGAACAATGTTTGGCATTGGCAATGCAAGGCTTCCCTTGCCCCCAATGTTAATGTTTGACCGCATTACTAAAATCACAGATGACAGTGGAAAATATGAAAAGGGAGAGATCCTTGCTGAGCTAGATATTAATCCAGATCTTTGGTTTTTTGATTGTCATTTTGAGATGGACCCTGTGATGCCTGGATGCCTAGGATTAGATGCAATGTGGCAACTCGTAGGTTTCTATTTAGGTTGGATTGGTAACCCTGGACGAGGAAGAGCTTTAGGCTCTTCAAGTGTGAAATTTGGTGGAGAAATATTAAAGGAGTCTAAGCTTGTTGAGTATAAAATCAACATGAAGAAAATAATAAAAAGAGGCGTCGTTGTTGGCGTTGGTGATGGCTCCGTTTTAGTAGACGGTAAGGAAATATATACAGCAGAGGGGCTCAAAGTTGGCCTAATTAAATAATGAGAAGAGTTGTAATTACAGGAATAGGAATAGTCTCATCTTTAGGAAATAACAAAAGTGAAGTAAATGATTCACTTTTTAATACAAAATCTGGTATCGCGTTTGACGAGTCCCAAAAAGATATGGGATTTAGAAGTCAAGTTAGTGGGCAAATCAATTTAAATTTGGAAGAGTCAATTGAAAGAAAATTCTTAAGGTTTATGGGTGATGGGGCAAGCTACAATTATTTAGCGATGAATGAAGCTATAAGTGACTCAAGTTTAAGTGAAGATGAAATTTCTAATAATCAAACAGGTTTAATAATGGGGTCTGGCGGCCCATCAACTAAAAGTCTGCTAAGGGCATTTGATATTACAAGGGAAAAAGGACCAAAAAAAATTGGACCCACTAGTGTTCCCAAAGTTATGTGTAGTACAAACTCTGCAACTTTATCAACATATTTTAAAATTAAAGGGGTTAACTATTCTATTAGTTCCGCTTGTTCAACAAGCGCCCACTGCATAGGTAATGCATATGAGCTTATTCAATTAGGTAAGCAAGATAGAATTTTTGCAGGTGGTGGTGAAGAACTTGACTGGACTTTATCAGCTTTATTTGACGCAATGCCAGCTCTTTCGTCAAAATATAATGATGATCCAACTAAAGCTTCGAGGGCTTTTGACTCTCAAAGAGATGGTTTTGTAATTGCTGGTGGAGGAGGCGTGGTTGTTCTTGAAGAACTAGAAACTGCAATAAAAAGAAATGCAAAAATATATGCAGAAATTGTAGGTTATGGAGCAACCTCAGATGGCTATGATATGGTTCAACCTTCAGGAGAAGGTGCGGCAAGGTGCATGCTAATGGCAACAAAAGATATAGAAAAAGTTGACTATATAAATGCCCATGGAACCTCAACTCCTGTTGGAGACAAGGCTGAATTAAAAGCTATTAAAGAAGTTTTTAAAAATGAAATTCCATTCATAAGCTCTACTAAGTCATTAAGTGGACATTCGCTTGGAGCTGCTGGAGTACACGAGTCAATTTACACTTTACTTATGATGAATAACAATTTTTTATCAGAGTCTGCAAATATTGAAGAATTAGATGAAGATGCTAATGGAATGAATATATTGACTTCTCGCATCGATGAACAAATTAATACAGCAATGAGTAATAGTTTTGGTTTCGGTGGAACTAATGCTTCTTTAGTTTTTAGGAGGTATGAGTCATGAAATCACTGAGTGGTAAAAAAGGTATTATAATGGGAGTTGCAAATGATCATTCAATTGCTTGGGGAATATCACAACAACTTGCTAATGAGGGAGCTGAACTCTGTTTTACTTACCAAGGTGAGTCTTTAGAAAGAAGAGTAAAGCCGTTAGCAGAGTCTATCAATAACGATTTTTTGATTGAGTGTGATGTCTTAAAAGATGGTTCCATAAAAGATTCATTCAAACTCATTGAAGAAAAATGGGGAACTATAGATTTTATTTTACATTCCATTGCTTTTTCAAATAAAGATGAATTAAAGGGTAAGTATCTAAATACCTCTAGAGAAAACTTTTCGAACACCATGTTGATTTCATGTTTTTCATTTACTGAAGTTGCTCATGAGGCCGAAAAGCTTATGAAAAATGGAGGATCTATGGTTACCTTAACCTATGACGGCTCACAGAAATATATTAGGAATTACAATGTAATGGGAGTTGCAAAAGCCGCTTTGGAGTCAAGTGTGAGATATTTAGCGGCTGATTTAGGGCCCTCAAACATAAGAGTTAATGCTCTCTCTGCTGGTCCAATGAAAACTCTTGCAATGGCTGGAATATCAGGTGGCAAAGATATGATGAAATGGTCTGAGAAAAATTCTCTTATGAATAGAAATATTAACCTCGAAGATGTTGGTAAATCAGGCCTGTATTTACTGAGCGATATGTCTTCAGGCGTTACAGGTGAAGTTCATTATGTAGATTGTGGGTATAATAAGGTGGGAGTTCCCAAAGAAATTTAATTCTTCTCAGACAAAAGTGAAAATTGTTTTGATACTGTTCCCTGTTCTCTATCTAAAAGACTCGTTGGATAATCACCTGTGAAGCAATGATCTGTAAATTGGGGTGTTTCATTGTCTCTTTTTTCATAACCCATCGCTTTATAAGTTCCCTCTAAAGAAAGAAAGAATATTGATTTAGAACCAATGACATTATTGATTTCCTCTAATGAGGATTTTGCAGCAATAAGCTCATTGTAATCTGGTGTATCGATTCCATAAAAATCTGGATGTTTAATTGGAGGGCATGCTATTCCAAGGTGGACTTCTTTAGCTCCAGCATCATAAACCATCTTTATAATTTTTTTTGCTGTTGTTCCTCTTACTATAGAATCGTCTATCAAAATAACTTTCTTGTTTTCTATGTAAGAAGAGTTTGCATTATGTTTTAATTTAACACCAAATTGTCTAATAGATTGTGATGGCTCAATAAATGTGCGGCCTACATAGTGATTTCTTATAATACCTAATTCAAATGGGATTTTAGATTCCTGCGAATAACCAAGTGCTGCTGGCACACCAGAGTCAGGAACTGGAATAATTACATCAGCATTAATATTTGTTTCTTTTGCAAGCTCTTTCCCTAGATTTTTTCTATAAGTGTAAACAGTTTTGCCCCCTACAATACTGTCAGGTCTTGAAAAATATATTCTCTCAAAAATGCATGGCCTTTCCTGAACTTTAGGAAACGGCTTTATACTTTCCATGCCGTCTTCAGATATAATAATTATCTCACCATGCTCAACATCTCTTACATATTTTGCACCAATGATATCTAATGCACAAGTTTCTGAAGTCAGTACAGGTGCTCCATTTAGATCGCCAAGAACAAGAGGGCGAATACCATAAGGATCCCTTACTCCAATTAATTTCTTATTTGTTAATATTACTAATGAGTAAGCTCCTTGAATTTTGAATAAAGCATCTATTAATTTATCAACTGTTTGCCGTCTATTTGATTTAGCTACAAGCTGAAGAATTGTTTCTGTATCAGATGTCGACTGAAATATAGCGCCTTCTTTAACAAGGGAGTCTCTCAAAATAGATGCATTGGTTAAATTTCCGTTATGAGCACATGCAAAACCGCCTGAAGATAGATCCGCATAAAGTGGCTGGATATTTTTAAGTATTGAGTTTCCAGTTGTAGAATATCTTACATGACCTATAGCGTTGCTACCTAAGAGCCTGTCTATAACTTTTGTTTTATTAAAGTGGTCACCAACCAGGCCGGGCCTTCTAACGCCATGAAATTTTTCACCATCAAAAGTTACTATACCAGCGCCCTCTTGTCCCCTATGTTGCAGTGCATGCAATCCTAAAGCTGTTAAAGTTGATGCGTCTGGACTTCCGAATATACCAAATACACCGCACTCTTCATGAAGTTTATCTTCAGAAGTATCTATTTGGTTCATTTCAAATTTTTAAAATTATTCTTCAGTATCCTTAATTGATAACTTAACTTTACCCTTATCAAAACCAAGAACCTTCACCTTGACTATATCACCCTCATTTATTACGTCAGTAACTTTTTCAACTCTTTCTTTTGAGAGTTGAGAAATGTGAACAAGGCCATCTCTTTTTCCAAAGAAGTTAACAAAAGCACCAAATTCCATAATCTTAACAACTTTACCTTCATAAACCTGCCCAACTTCCGGCTCTTCAATTATAGAATTGATTAATTCTTTAGCTGCCTCAATGCTTTCATTATTAGTTCCAGCAATTTTTACATTTCCGTTATCACTTATGTCAATTTTTGCTCCAGATTTTTCTATGATATCTTTAATTGTTGAACCGCCTTTACCAATTATTTCGCCAATGTTGTCTCTTTTAACTTTTATTGTTTCGCTACGAGGGGTGTACGGGCCTAGTTCTGTTCTAGCTTCAGAAATTTCTTTATTCATTTCATTAAGAATATAGTCTCTCCCACCTTTTGCTTGTTCAAGAGCTTTCTCCATTATTTCATAAGTGATGCCTGTGATTTTAATATCCATTTGAAGAGATGTTACACCTTCTTTGGTTCCAGCTACCTTAAAGTCCATGTCACCAAGATGGTCTTCATCTCCCAAAATATCTGACAGAACTACAAAGTCATCACCTTCTTTGATTAATCCCATTGCTATTCCCGAGACAGAGTTTTTGATGGGGACTCCTGCATCCATCAACGCGAGTGATGAACCACACACAGTTGCCATAGAAGATGATCCGTTCGATTCAGTAATATCTGAGACCAATCTAATAGTATAATCAAAATCATCTTTTGATGGTAAAACTGCCTTTAGAGCTCTCCATGCAAGTTTTCCATGACCAATTTCGCGCCTACCTGTTGCTCCTAGTCTTCCAACTTCGCCAACTGAATATGGTGGAAAATTGTAATGAAGCATAAAATTTTCCTTATATGATCCTTGCAATGCTTCAATTCTCTGTTCATCTTCACCAAACCCTAATGTTGCCACAACAATTGCTTGTGTCTCACCTCTTGTAAATAAAGCTGATCCATGCGTTCTAGGTAGCCATGATACTTCCGACGAAATATTTCGTACTTCATCCAGCTTACGACCGTCAATTCTAGATTGATTGTTTAATATTTGAGATCTTACAACATTTTTTTCTATTTTTTTAAAATATCCCATAACTTCATTGATACTGTATTCCTCATTCTCTTTATATTGATCTTCTAAACTTGACTTAATCTCAGAGAGTGAGTTTTGTCTTTCCATCTTATCAATAATTGAGTAGCTCTTTGCGATTTTGTCTTCAAAAGTTTTTTTAATTTCATCTAACAAAGACTCATTAATTGTATGGCTGAACTCCCAAGGATCATTTGCACATTCCTCAGCAAGATTGATTATGATTTTTATCACCTCTTGCATTGACTCGTGACCAAACTTTACCGCTCCTAGCATTATTTCCTCTGATAGCTGTTTCGCTTCAGACTCAACCATTAGTACAGCTTCGCTGGTGCCAGCAACAACTAGATCTAAATCTCCATCATCGTTTATTTTTGGATTCAATGTGTAGTTTGATCCATCATAACCCACTCTGCAACCACCAATTGGACCCATAAAAGGAACTCCAGACAGTGTTAATGCACTGGAGGCTGCTATCATTGCTACAATATCAGGGTTGGTTTCTCCATCATGTGAAAGTACAGTTAATATAACTTGAGTTTCATTTTTAAATCCTTCTGGAAAAAGCGGCCTGATAGGACGATCAATTAATCTTGAGGTAAGGGTTTCAAACTCTGTTGGCCTTCCCTCTCTCTTAAAAAAACCTCCTGGAATTTTACCAGCAGCATAAAATTTTTCCTGGTAACTTACTGTTAGCGGAAAAAAATCTAAATCTGGTTTTGGCTCTCTAGCTGCTACGACATTTGCCATAACAACTGTATCACCATAGCTAACAATTGTTGATGCTGTTGCTTGTTTTGCTACTTTTCCTGTTTCTATTTTTAGTTTCTGGTTGCCCCAGTTCATTTCTCTTGAAATCACTTCTTTCATATTCCTTCATTCCTTTAAATTTTATATAGTTCATTATTATTTTCTAATTCCTAATTTATCGATTAACTTGTCATAAGAATCTTTATTGCTCTTCTTTAAATACGCTAGCAAACTGCGTCTTTGATTTATCAACCTCATTAATCCTGTTCTAGAATGATTGTCCTTTTTATGAGATTGAAAATGTTCTGTTAGATTGGTAATCCTCTCAGTAAGAATTGCTATTTGCACTTCTGGAGAACCAGTATCTTTTTCTGATCTTGAGTACTCATTTATGAGTTTACTTTTACTTTCACTTTTTATCGACATCTCTTATCCTTTTACAAATTTAAAACCCTTACAGGTTTTATTTTTCCCTCTACAACTTTGCCAATGCCCAGAAGTTTTGCATTAGATAAAATTAATAAAGTATCTTCAAATGTATCTTTATTAAAGTAATCAAAGTTTAATCCATTTTGAAATTTCTTACTTAAATCTCTATTTAGCTGTACTGCCGGGATGTCGTCCAGTACATCTTGAATAGAATACATTATCTCAAAATGATCGCCAATATGTACTAATTCATCTAATTTATCTAGTAAAATAATATTATTTTCTCCAAATTTTCCAATTTTGATCCTTCTTAACTCAGAAACATGAGCAAATGTATTAAGCATTTTGCCTAAATCTCTAGCAAATGATCTTACATAGGTTCCACTAGAACATTCCATAGTAAATATGAATTCTTCTTTTTTTTGTGTAGCTATGCACTTGAGATTATAAATATTTACTTCCTTTGATTTAATTTCAAAGGTTTTGTTTTCTCTCGCCAACTTATAGGCTCTTTTGCCATTTATTTTTACCGCTGAATATTTAGGAGGTACCTGACGTTGAAAACCAATGAAGTGTTTTAGACATACATCAATATCTTTTTTTGATGGAATATTATCTGAGGTCTGTAAAGTTTTACCTGTAGAGTCATCAGTATCTTTTGATATTCCAAAGAAAACTCGAAATTGATAGAACTTATTTGCATTAAAATATGATATGCTTTTCGTTGCTTCGCCTAATGCAACTGCCAGTACACCAGTTGCGAAAGGATCTAAAGTTCCTGCATGACCAATTTTTTTTATATTAAAGATTTTTCTAAGTTTTCTGATTACTGCAAATGAACTTATCTCTTTAGGCTTATCTATAAAGATCCACCCATCTTTCATCTTAATCTACATTATTATCTCTAATTAACTTATCAGAGTTTAATAGATTGTTGATATGATTTAATTGGTCAACTGTATCGTCATTTCTAAATACTAACTTAGGAATAAATTTTAAATCTACTAACTTATTTATTTCTTGGGATATATATTTTTTGCAACTCTTTAATCTTTCTATAATTTCATCCTTATTTATTTCTTCATGAGTTAGTACATATACATATGCAATTTTCAAATCCTTATTCATTTTAACATTTACAACGCTTAACGGAAAATTAAATGATGGATTTATTGGAAATTCATTTCTTACAAGAATTTCACTTACTGCTTTTCTAATTATTTCAGAAACTTTAAGGGATCTATCAGTGGTTTCGTGTTTTCTTTTTAGGATCACAGTGACTGAGCTATTTCCTCAACACTAAATACTTCTATATTGTCACCTATTTGGAAATCATTAAATTCCTTGACACTAATTCCACATTCTGTTCCAGCTTTAACTTCATTTGCTTCATTTTTTTCTCTTTTCAAGCTGAGAATATCTCCATCATATATAGTTTCTGAATTTCTTATCACTCTTACTTTAGCATTTTTATTAACAGAACCTTCAACGACAATACAACCAGCAATTGAGCCAATTTTCGAAACTTTGAAAATTTGCAGTACTTCAGCCTTACCAATAAAACTCTCCTGAAGAGTAGGCTTAAGTTTACCGCTTGCAAAATCAGAAACATATTCGAGAAGTTCATAGATAATGTTAAAATTTTGAATATTTAGATTGCTTAATTTAGCTTTTGATTTTGCCTCTTTTGTAGCAGTAGTATTGAATGAAATGAGTAGAGCATTAGATGCTGACGCAAGGGCAACGTCACTTTCATTTATAAATCCTACACCTGAATGAATTACTTTTATGTTTATCTTATCACTATCAATACCTTCAATTTGATGAATTATAGCTTCTGAAGATCCTCGGGTATCAGACTTAACCACAACTTCTAATATTTCTTTTTTACCATTTAATGAGCCAAATGTTGTATCTCCATCTATATTTTTGATCTTCTTTGGTAAAGCCTTATTAGTTTTTATTTCGCTTCTTATCTCACATAACTCTCTTGCTTTTTCATCACTTTCAACCGTAACGAAACTATCTCCAGCTTCAGGAGGGTTATTTAATCCTAAGACCTGTACAGGCATAGATGCAGTCGCCTCTTTTAAATTTTTTCCTTTATCATTAAGTATTGCTCTTACCTTACCGTATTCACTTCCTGCGACAGCAATATCTCCAACAGATAGTTTCCCATTTGTAATTATTATATTGCAGATTGGGCCTCTTCCTTTATCAACATTAGCCTCGATTACAGTAGCTTCAGCAAAAGTTTGATTATTTGTTTTTAGTTCTGAAATCTCTGACTGAACAACAATTGAATCGAGAAGTTTATCAAGGTTGTGCCCTGTTTCTGCCGATACTTCAATACATTGTATGTCTCCAGATAAGTCCTCAACTATTAATTCCTCTGATAATAATTGTTCTTTAATTTTTTGAGGTTGAGACTCTTCCTTATCACACTTATTAATGGCAACTATAATTGGGGCATTTGCAGATTTAGCATGGGCTATAGCCTCTTTTGTCTGAGGCATTACTCCATCATCAGCAGCAACAATTAAAATAACAATATCAGTTACATTTGCACCCCTTGCTCTCATATCTGTAAATGCTGCATGTCCAGGTGTATCAATAAAAGTAATTTTGCTGTCTTTATGCTCTACTTCGTATGCGCCTATGTGCTGTGTAATTCCACCACTCTCTCCTGAAACAACATTTGCATTCCTGATTTTGTCTAATAAAGAAGTTTTTCCATGATCAACATGACCCATTATTGTAACAATGGGTGATCTAGGATCTTCTTTAATTGCTTTATTATCCTTAGAGATTAAATCTTTTTCTATTTCTTCAATATTTTCTCTTTTAAAGTTATGGCCAAACTCAGTTACTAATAATTCAGCTGTATCTGCATCAAGAGACTCATTAATTGTAGCCATCATTCCCATTTTCATTAATGATTTAATTAAATCTCCTGATTTTTCTGTCATTCGATTGGCGAGTTCTTTTACTGTTATATGCTCTGGAATATATACATCTCTTACGATTTTTTTAGCAGGTTCTTGATCTGATTGGTTTTTTCTTATCTTTTGCTTAGCTCTTTTGTATGCAGCTAGACTTCTTGTTCTTTCATCTACATCACTTAAGGCAGTGACAATAGTTACTTTTCTCTCCCTAACTTTTTTTCTTCCAAAAGTATTGGAAGGTTTCTTCTTTTCTTGAAAATCTACTTCTTTTTCTTGGGTAGATCTCTTTTTTTCAGTGTCTTTTTTATTTTCTTTAAATTCAATACTTGATTCTAAATTCTCCTCAACTTTTGTATCTTTCTCTTCATCTAAATTACCTTTTCTTATTTTATCAATAGCATTATTTTTTTCTTCTTTACTGTCAGCTTGTAAAATCTTTTTTTGTTCATCCTTAGTAAGTGGTTTCAAAATCACACCAGGTCTTGACTTCTTATCCGCAATAGTTTTTCCTTCTACATTTGGTCTACTTGTAACTTCTGTTTTATTTAAAAATATATCATCAGATTTCTGATCTGTATTAGTATTTCTCTTATATCTTTTTTTTTCTACAATTACTGTCTTTCCTGCCTCAATCCCTCTTTTGTTAGATATGATAGGTTTTGAACCCAACTTAAGACTTAGTGTTTTTTTTCCCTTTTTTATCTCTTTATTTTCAGTCATGTTAAGTCTTTATATATATGACTAATCAAGCCATATTTTTCTTGCCTCCATAATTAATTGATCACCTTCATCTTTATTAATATTAAATTCTTCAAATAAACCAGTAACTCTTGAATTTTTATCACTTCTATCTTCAAGGTATCCTATTAGATCGTCAGTGGTTAGGCCTGCAAAATCTTCTAATGATTTTATATTATTCTCAGCAAGTTTTACTAACATAGCTTTTGACAAAAAACTGAAGTCAATTAAATCTTTTGAAACATTATACTCCTCAAGTTTCTTATTATTTTTTTCATCCATTTTAGAAATATATTTCTTTGATCTCTCAACTAACTCTGTTGCAATTTCTTCATCAAATCCTTCGATAGCCAGCAGTTCGCTCTCTTCAGCATCTATGACCTCTTCAATACTTCCAAATCCCTCACTTACTAGAAGTTGTGCTAGAGTTTCATCAACATCAAGTGACTCAATAAATACATTTGTTTTATTTGAGAAATCTTCTTGTCTTTTTGATGATTCTTCATCTTCAGTTAAAATATCTATTTCATAGCCCGTGAGCTCAGTTGCAAGTTTTACATTTTGACCTCTTCTTCCAATCGCAAGACTTAAGTGTTCTTCAGAGACTACAACCTCTATTTTATTTTGGTCCTCATCTAAAACTACTTTAAGTACTTCCGCTGGAGAAAGAGAAGAAATGGCTAGATTTGCAACATTTTCGGTCCAGTTAATTATATCAATTTTTTCACCTTGTAATTCATTCACTACTGCCTGGACTCTGCTTCCTCGCATTCCAACACATGCTCCAACCGGATCTATTGAGCCATCTTCTGTATATACTGCTATTTTAGCCCTACTTCCTGGATCTCTTGCAACGCTTTTGATAGAAATGATTCCATCATAAATTTCTGGAACTTCCTGCATAAACAGCTTTGCCATAAATTGCGGGTGAGATCTTGACATAAAAATCTGTGGGCCTTTAAGTTCAGATCTAACATCATATATATACGCTCTTACCCTATCACCATTTCTGAGATTTTCTCTTGGTATAGTTTGATCTTTTCTAACAACACCTTCAGCTTTACCTAAATCAAGTACAATATTTCCAAATTCAGATCTTTTTACAATACCATTTACTATTTCTCCGACTCTATCTTTATATTCATTATATTGCCTTTCTCTTTCTGCCTCTCGAACTTTAGAATTAATAACTTGCTTTGCTGCTTGAGCTCCAATTCTGCCAAAGTCAATAGGAGGCAATGGATCAAGCAAGACGTCACCTAACTGAGCCGCTCCATTAATTTTTTTTGCTGATTTTAAAGTGATTTCTAGAAATTTATTTTTTACCTCTTCAACAACTGACATTTTTCTAGAAATGGATATATCGCCACTTTCTTGATTTATTTCGACAATAACTTCATTTTCTTCACCATAGTTGCTTTTTGCAGCTTTTTCAATTGCCTCTTCTAATGCTGAAATTACAATTGACTTATCAATCATTTTTTCTTGAGCAACCGTCTCAGCTATTCTTAAAATTTCAATCTTATTTGCACTAACCATTTTATGTTCCTTTTAGCGTAAAAAAAAAGTGGGCTTAACCCACTTTTGCTTGGTTTAGCTATATTTTGAAAGATCTATACACTGCTAATTATCATAAATCAAGTACCTAAATATACAATGATATCAAAAAGTTAGTTGGTATATTTTCTTTCCATTTTTTATAGCTTTTCTTTGGTATCTCGACACACCATATAATTTATCATTCTTTGATAAAATCTTATTTTTATTTTCATGAATTAAGTTTGAATTTGAACTAAAAATTTCATTTATATAATTAAAGTAACTCTCGGAGTCTGTTGTTATATAGGAAGAATATTTATTTTTAACGACTCCACTTATCTTAATTATATTTTCTAAATTTACTAATCTTCGTTTGAAATGACGTTTTTTACGCCACGGATCAGGATTTATAATTTTCAATTCATCAATGCTATTTTGATTAAGTATATTAAGCAAGTATACAAAATTCATGCCGCATAAACGAATATTTTTAATATCATGCTCTAGAATTTTTTTTAATACTTTAACAACTCCATTGACATATACCTCAGACCCAACATATAAAACTTTTGGATTAGAAAGAGCGCATTCAATGAGATGCTCCCCATCGCCAAAACCAACTTCTAATATTATTTTTTTAAAAAAGTCTGATTGTAGCAGTTGCTCTGTACTTCCAATAGAATAAATATTTAATATTTTCTTATCTAATGAATACTTACTATAGTGATCATTTAAAATTCTTACATTAGATGAAGAAAGCTTCTTAGTAATATTTCTTCCATGATACTTATAATAATCAGGAAATTTAGATCGTAAGTCTAACAATAAATTATAATTTTTCTGCTAGATCTAATTTTTCCCAAGAAAAAGAGCCATCCGCCATTGGTTCCCTACCAAAATGTCCATATGCAGCACTTTTTTTATAGATTGGCTTATGCAAACCTAAATGATCTCTTATGCCTCTAGGTGATAAATCAATATTATCAGTTATTTTTTTTATTAAATCATCGTCTTTTATTTGAGATGTTCCATGAGTATCTACGTAAATTGATAATGGTTCAGAAACACCAATAGCATATGCAAGTTGAAGTGTGCATCTATCAGCTAATCCAGCAGCAACTATATTTTTAGCTATATATCTTGAAATGTAAGCTGCAGATCTGTCTACTTTTGTTGGATCTTTTCCAGAGAAAGCTCCACCTCCATGAGGAGCAGCACCACCATAAGTATCAACAATGATTTTTCTTCCAGTTAATCCAGTATCACCATCAGGGCCACCAATTACAAATTTTCCAGTTGGATTAATTAATATTTCAGTATTATTCTCCATCCATTCTTGAGGCATTACATTTTTAATTATTGGAATTACCAGTTCACTAACAGCATGCTGATCAAGTTCAGCATCATGTTGAGTAGAAACAACTATTTTAGTACAAATTTCAGGCTCACCATTTTTATATTTTAATGTAACCTGGCTTTTAGAGTCAGGTTGAATTCCAATTGTATTTCCGGATTTTCGCTCTGATGCCATTAACTCAAGTATCTTATGGGAATAATAAATTGGTGCTGGCATCAAAGATGGAGTCTCTTTACATGCGTACCCAAACATTATTCCTTGATCTCCCGCACCTTGATCTTTATTTCCAGATGCATCTACACCCATTGCTATATCTGCAGATTGACTATGAACTCCTGAAGAGTCAAAAGACAAGTTTTTCCAGTGAAATCCATCTTGTTCATACCCAATTTCTTTTACTGCATTTCTTGCTAACTCTTCATAGTTACAATTGTAACCTTCAGGACCACGAACTTCGCCAGCGATAACTACTTTATTCGTAGTAACCAATGTTTCCATTGCAACCCTTGCATTCTCCGGATTTTCTTGTGATAAAAAATCATCAACTATTGAGTCTGAAATAATATCACACACTTTGTCAGGATGGCCTTCTGACACCGATTCACTTGTAAATAAATATTCTTTAGTCATTTTTTTTCCCCGAAAATAATTGATCGATAGCATAGCCAATAATAAAAAATAAAACTATTAAAAAATACACCATCAATTCACCGTACTGACGGTAAATAGTCGTATCGATTTTTTTAGGTATTTCTACATCTATAAAGGATATTTTATCTGAGCTGGCCATACCATCGACAATGCCAATAGGGTTTATCAATGCAGATATGCCCATATTTGATGATCTCGCAAGAGGTAGTCCCAATTCAACTGATCTATATAAAACATGTACAAAATGTTGCTTTGGACCACTAAAAGTACCAAACCATGCATCATTAGTAATATTTACTAGTAATTCAGTTTCATTATTAATTTTATTTCGAACAAAATTGGGGAATACAGCCTCATAACAAATTAGTGGCGTAATTTTATTTTCAAATAGTTGATCATCATTACCGCTCTTCATTGAGTTTAATAATAAAGGGTTTTTCGGAAAAAAAATTTTTAGAAAATTAGAGAATGGTATTTTTTCGCCAAAGGGTACTAGTTTAATTTTGTCGTATTGGTGGCCATTAAAAGATAATGAATTGTAATATAGTCCTGCTTCATTACGAATATGACCAATGAACCAATTTGATGGGCCTATACCGTCCATTCCAAACGCAGTTTCTGGAAAAATTGTAATCAAGTCCTGTGAGCCCGCCTCAGCAATCTTTTTGTGTGACTCCTTTTTCCACTTTTCATTTTGATTAAATTCAGTGTGAACAATTCTTAAGCTAATACCAGAATTTTTTACCTCGTAATTACTTACTCGATTGTACCCAAATAAGAATATTGTCAGTAATACTAAAGTGGCAATTAGAGGGAATATAATATTATTATTTTTTATCCTAAAAGAAAAAAAACTAGTTGCGCAGAAAACAGTAATTAAGCTAAGACCAAATACACCAAACAAAGATAAAGATTGCATGAAATATATGGACCACGACCAACTGTAGGCAATTAGATTCCATGGAAATCCTGTAAACATATAGCTTCTTAATAATTCAAAAATTACCCAATTAGCCGAGAAATAAAAAATACGTGAAGTAGATTGAGACCACGAGAAATAATTAATAATTTGCATAAGTGCATAAAATAGTGACAAGACAAGTGGGAGTATTAAAAGCGGTACTGGAATTAAGTAATATAAATCTGCATCAAACTGTAAAATTGAATTTGAAATCCAATTAATACTAAATATGAAAAATCCAAACCCAAAAAGTAAACCTGTGAGAAAAAATATTTTCTTTTTATTTTGTAAATTTTCATAAATATAATCATTAACTAAAAATAATATGCCTATGATAATGACTGACATAAAAGGCAATGCAAAAGGCTCAAAGCTTAAAGATAAGAATATCCCTAGAAAAAATGAGGATGCATAAATCAAAAGTTTTTTATTCTTAAAAGAAACTTTTGAATTCATTTACTATTATATGATTTTTATTTTAACTGATTTTATTTTCATTGGATCAGCATCATTGATTTCAAAGGTCACACCTGAACTATGTTTAATAATTTCCCCCCTTTGAGGCACTCGCCCAGCAATAGAAAAAATTAAACCTCCTAAAGTATCAATATCATCACTATTTTCATTCGATAAGAAATTTATGTTTGTTATTTTTTGAAGTTCATCTATTTCAACTCTTGCACTTGCTTCAATTGTATTGGTAGAAGTTTTGATTAACATTGGCAAATTTTTCTCATCATGTTCATCCTCAATTTCTCCAATTACTTCTTCAATCACATCCTCAATCGTTACTAAGCCATCCGTACAACCATACTCGTCAATTACTATACCCATATGTAATCGGGTGATTTGCATTTTTAATAGAAGATCTAAAACTGGCATTGAGGGTGGAATTTCCAAAACTTCTCTTTTGATTTTATCCAAAAACTTATCTTCTTTTCGATTCTCATTTTGATATTTGACTAAATCTTTTATATGAATCATCCCAATGATATTATCTAAATTATTTTCATATACTGGAACTCTTGAATGAGACTCTTTGATAAATATTTCTAATACTTTTTCAAAGCTATCATTAACCTCGACTGCTCCAATGTCAGCTCTTGGTATCATGATATCTATCGTTCTTATTTCATCAATTTTTAAAATATTTAAAAGCATCAATCTCTCTTGCTTTGAGATAGTTTCAGTACCTTTTTGAGAAGACTCTAGAACTGTTTCAATGCTTTCTTTAAGGGACTCACCATTGATATTTTTAGTTGGAAATATTTTATTTAATAAGTCTTTAAACATATTTATTTATAAATTTCTTTGAGTATATTTTT
>CACDOH010000003.1 GCA_902554325.1 uncultured Pelagibacteraceae bacterium | reverse complement strand
TTGGAACTAAAAATGGTGAGAAAGGTGACTTTATTCGTGTCATCACCAGAGCTCCAGTTCCAAACGAAGCTCCAGTTGGTAACAACGACACAGGAGCCGTTAATGAGGATGCTAGCGTTTCAGTAACTGCAGGCAGCGGAGTTTTAGCAAATGATACAGATGCTGACGGAGATTCGCTTGAAGTAAGTGCAATATCTGGTGGATCTCTTGCATCCGCTCTAGATGGCACCTATGGACAGTTAACTATGAGTGCAGATGGTAGCTATACATACAATGCAAATAAAGATGCAGCTGACGCACTAGATCCGGGTGATACAATAACAGATACATTTACATACACAGTAACTGACCAAACTGCTACAGATACCGCAACGCTGACAATAACAATCACAGGAGTGAACGATCCTATTATCGCTGCAAACGATACCGACTCCGTATTTGAAGATAAAACAATAAACAGAAGTACTTCAGACTCTCAGGAATTAGATCACGATGATACAGATGTTGATGCCGATGATGTATCCGGCAGTTTTACAATCACGGCAATCAGAACAGGAAGAGAGTCTGCAACTAGTGGAACAACAGCGGGCACAATAGGTCAGGCTCTAAATGGTACTTATGGTGAATTAACTGTAGCTGCAGATGGTAGCTATAGCTATGCTGCAACCAGAAGTGGAGCGGACGCTTTAGCGGCAGGTGTATCTGCAATTGATTACTTTACCTATACAGTAAGAGATCACACAAGCAGTCCAAACGATACAGATACCGCTGAACTCGCAATAACTGTTACAGGAGTTGGCCCTTTAGGAGTAAACGATACGGCCTCAGTAGATGAAAATGCATCACTAAATGCTAATAATGCATCTTCAACTGGTGTTCTGGCAAATGATGATGATAATGCTGCTTATGATAGTGAGAGTTTAGCTGTTACAAATATTAGCTCAGACTCTACAGGGAATAGTGGGAACGCCACTCAAGGTGTTTTAGGTACATATGGTACTCTGACCGTTGCAGCTGATGGTACTTATACTTATACGGCGAACACAGCTGCAGCTGAAGCCTTAGATGCCGGTGACTCTGAAACTGATGTCTTCACTTACACAGTTAAAGATGATGATGATGTCAATTCAAGCACAGCAACCTTAACAATCACTGTTAACGGAGTCGATGATAATCCAGTTGGCAATAATGATGCAGGTGCAATCAACGAGGATAAAACCCTTATTGTCAGTACAGGAAGTGGAGTATTATCAAATGATGCTGATGCTGATGCTGGTTCAAGTCTCACAGTGTCTGCAATTTCGGGTGGCACAGTTGGTCAAGCTGTAAATGGAACATATGGTGTTCTGACTTTGAGTTCAGATGGTAGCTATACTTATGTTGCAAACGGTAGAAGTGAGGATGGTCTCGCTGCTGATGCTACGGCAACCGATACATTTACTTATACTGTAAGCGACGAGAACGGTGGAACAACTGATACAGCAAATCTAGTCATCACAGTAACAGGTGTAGGCCCTCAAGCTGTTGCCGATACTGGCTCAGTCAGTGAAGACGCCTCTTTAACTGTAAATGAAGCATCTGGTGTAATCAGTAATGATGATGACAATGCAAGTTACGACGTTGAGAGCTTAGCTATAACTGGCATCTCACACGGTGTTACCGGGAATAGCGGCAATGCTGCACAAGCTGTTACGGGAACATATGGTGAATTAACTATGGCGGCTGATGGTAGCTATGAATATGTTGCGAACCAATCAGCAGCTGATGCCCTTGATCCTGGTGATCAAGTTACTGATGTATTTACATACACTCTTAAAGATGATGCCGATAAAAATGCAAGTACTGCAACGTTAACTATTACGGTGACTGGAATTAACGATGATATTACTGCCGTTAATGATACTGATGCGGTAAATGCTGGTGCATCAATCTCAAGAGGTACAAGCGATGCACAAGAGCTTGATCAAGATGATACAGATTCTGATGCTGATGATGTTCCAGGTAGTCTTACTATTACAGCGATACGAACTGGACAAAAGACAGGTAGTGGCGATACAAAAACTCTTGGCCAAGAATTTACAACAACATACGGAACAGTCACGATCAATGCAGATGGATCGTATAGTTACGCTGCCAATCGACCTGACGCGCTCAGTCTGGCTAATGAGGCAACTGTCGTTGATTACTTTACATATACTGTAACAGATCAAGCTGGTGACACTGATACAGGACAACTCGCAATAACAGTAACTGGAACTACTGTGGTTCCTCCTACAGGAAATAATGACACAGGATATATCCTTGAGGACTCTCAGCTTCAAGTTACTGACGGCACATCTGCAGTAACAGGAACAGATAGTAATAATAATAACGAAAGTGGAGATCATTCAGGAGATGTTCTCCTTAATGATACTGATCCAGATAATGACCCTCTAACAGTTTCTGCGATAGCAGGAGGCACTCTCGGAAATGCAGTCTCTGGAACGTATGGTCAATTAACAATACAAAGCAATGGTAGCTACGTTTATAATGCTAACAATGCTAATGCTCTTGATGCAGGAGATATTGCAACAGATACGTTCACATACACAGTAACTGATGGAACTGGAACAGACACCGCAACTATTACCTTCACTGTAAAAGGTATTGATGACGACCCTGTTGGAGTAAATGATACAGGTGCTGTTAATGAGGATGCGCAAATATCAATAAGTGCTGGCAGTGGTGTTTTATCTAATGATACTGATGCTGATGCAAGTTCAAGTTTAACTGTTTCAGGAGTCAATGGGGGGACAGTCGGTCAAGAGTTAACAGGAACATACGGTACCCTTACGCTCGCTTCTGATGGTAGCTATGTATATACTGCCAATACCAGTGGTGCTGACGGGTTAGCTCATGGAGCAACTGCAACCGATACATTCACTTATACAGTAAGTGATGGCGCTGGAACAACCGATACAGCAAATTTGGTTATCACTGTAACAGGCGTAGGTCCTGTCGGTTCAGCAGATACAGCTACTGCCACTGAAAGTCAGACATTGACAGTTAATACAGCAGGTGGAGTATTAACAAACGATACTGGTGGAGATACGGAAAGTCTTGCGGTTACTAATGTTTCTTCAAATGGTACAAGCAATAGTGGTGCAGCAGGAGCTGGAGTTTTAGGTACTTACGGAACATTAACAGTAGCAGCTGATGGAAGTTATACATACATAGCGAATACAGCTGCAGCTGAAGCCTTAGATGCAGGCGACTCTGTTACTGAAGTATTCACATATACTGTAAAGGATGATGATGATAAAAACTCTTCAACTGCAACACTTACAGTAACCATAAATGGGGCAAACGACCCAATCGTTGCCGTTGATGACACGGATAGTGTTAATGAGGATGCAACCGTTAGTCGAACAGTAAGTGATCCCCAAGAATTAGATCATGACGATACGGATGTTGATGGGGATGATACGAGTGGAAACTTTACAATAACTGGCATCAGAACGGGATCAAAGGATGGCACAGGTGAGACCGGTACAGTAGGCGCTTCATTAACAGGCGAGTATGGAACTCTGACAGTGAATGCGAATGGATCGTACACTTATGTTGCTGATCAAACAAAATCAGATCAACTCGCTACAGGTCAAACTGGGATAGATACATTTACGTATACGGTGAGTGATGGAACGGCCACGTCAACAGCAAATCTTACATTCACAGTAACAGGAATAAACGATAATAATCCTGTAGCCGTTGACGATACTGATACTGTTCCTAAAGGTGAGACAATTACGAGAGCGGCTAATACAACATTTGCGCTTAACGCAGACGATACTGATGCAGACGGTGAGTCATTAACAATTTCTGGAATTAGACTTGGGCAATCAGAAGGCGGTGGTGACCCAGGCACGCTGGGTTCAGGACTTGTAGGAACGTATGGTACTCTCACTCTTAACGCTGATGGAAGTTATAGTTATGTTGCTGATCAGGCCGCAGCTGCTGCTCTTAAACGAGGTCAAAGTGCAATTGAGTATTTCAACTATACTGTCACAGATGGAACTAATGAGGACATTGGCGTGCTTGCAATTACCGTTACTGGTAAAAGTGATCCTCCAGTACCAGGAAATGACACTCTAGAAATCGATGCAGGTGCGACTGGAGTAAAAGATGCTTCCAAAGGTGTATTAAAGAATGATACAGACCCTGATGGTGACAGTTTGACTGTAAATACAATACGAACAGGTGAAGAAGCTGGAACGGGAACATCTGGGACAATTGGATCACCCCTAACAGGAACATATGGTGACTTAACTATAAATTCTGATGGCAGCTATGAATACAAGGCTAATAATGCAAAATCTCTAAACCCTGGTGAAACTAAGACGGAGTACTTCACATATACCGCAACAGATGGAGAAACGCCTGTAGAAGCTCAGATAGCCATTACTGTGACTGGTATCAATGATCCACCTGAGGTAGTTGCTCCCGTAAATCTTCCAACATATGTTACTGGTCAAAAAATATTTTTAAGGCATAGACAAATTTTTGACGATCCAGATACTGGTATTTATGATATAGCTGAATACAAAATTATTGACCCTGAAACTAATGCTGAAACAAGTTTACCTGATGGTCTCCAATTAAAAGATAAAAAACTCAATGGAAGTATTGATACACCTGGTATTTATTCAATCACAATAAGAGCTATTGACGGCGCAGGACTTTATACAGATCATACTTTTACCATTACAGTAATTCCAAATGTTATCACGCTCCCACCAGAACCTAATGAACCAGAACCACAGGGTACTCTTGAGCCAACTAAACCAATTAAAGTGAAGCCAGGAAAAATGCAGGAATATATTAATGAAGTAAATATTGTCGATGATGATGGCTTTACTCTTGATACTATTTCAATTGCGGATACCGCATCCCTATCTAAGCCACTTAAGTTTAACGGTGGTCTCAGACTAATGGATGCTGTCGCGAGCGAGGTATCGGGTGATGATAATACTGATTTAGCTGTAGGCGTTAAATTAAACGACGATAACCAAAAGAATGTTGAATTATATTCGGGACAATTATCCGATGGAAAATCATTGCCTGAATGGATTAAAGTTAATCCTGAAACAGGTGAGACAACTGCAGAAATGCCAGATGGGATTGATCAGGTAGAAGTTCAACTTGTTGCATTAGATAAAGATGGAAATACTCGTGATATTAATATCGTTTTAGACAAAGCTAAAATCAAGAATGACCAAGACTTCACTCGTGGCACTGTTGGTCAAACTAGAGTCGTTGTTGATAATGACGCAAACGTAAACTTGATCAGAGAAAACAACAATTCATCTAATCAAACAGTAAATAATAACTTGAACGCCCAATCAGATTTTGAAGGTACAATGAAATTAAGCAGTCTTCAAATCGATGCAGGCCAATACACAGTTGACGTAATTGATGACAATCAATCGAATGTAAAAATGTACAAAGCTGAGCTCAAAGGTGGTGGTGAACTTCCAGATTGGATTTCGATTGATCCTCAAACAGGAAAAATAGCAGCCGATCCGTCCAAGGGTCGAACAGGATCAGCAGCTCCCTCATTCCTAACAGATAGTCTTCAGGTTCTTGAACTAAAAATTATTGCTGAAGATGAAGATGGAAAAGAAAGAGTTATTGAAGTTGAGATTGATCTTAATGAAATAACGGGTACTGAGACAGATGATGAAAATTCGGCATCAGATGACGAAATTTCTTTTATTCCACTTGATGAGCAATTAAAGCAACACGCCAAGAGAGCGGATAGCTATGGCGAAAAGATTATATCTCTAGTAAGCTAAGAAAAACCATATGAACAATATTGTAACATTTGCAGTTATTGCTTGCTGTATTCTTTTTCCATTTAATTTACTAGCTGAAGAATATTCAACACGTGTTTTGGTAACGGCAACTGAAGAGGCAACAATATCAAGTGAACTGTCATCAAAAGTTGAGTCAATTCCATTTGAAGAAGGCACTAACTTTAAAAAATCAGATGTGTTAATTAAGTTGGACTGTTCTTTTTTTGAAGCCCAAAAAGATGTAGTAAAAGCGGAGTTAGAAAGTGCCATCGTAACCTTGAAGAGTAACCAAGAACTTGCAACAATGAGGTCCATTGGTGAGTATGAAGTTCAATTGTCGCAAATAGCAGTAGATAGGGCTAAGTCAGAGTTGAAAATTTCTCAGCTTAATACAGATCGTTGCATTATACGTGCTCCCTATGATGGAACAATGTCCAAAGTTTTTGTAAATGAATTTGAAAGCATTGAAAGGCAACAACCGATGTTTCAAATCATTGGCTCTGGAATATTGGAGGCAAAACTTATGATCTCAAGTAAATGGTTGTCATGGTTGTCTGTGGGCCACCCATTAAAGATTGTTATTGATGAAAATGGCTTAAAATATAGCGCTACAGTGAATACCTTGGGGGCGAATATTGATCCAGTAAGTCAAACTATTGACGCTACAGCAAAATTTGACGAAAATTATGAAACATTACTTCCTGGAATGAGTGGGACAGCAACATTTTGAATGATAATTCCTCTATAAAAATTGCGCGACTGATAACACTTGAGAAAAAGTTTCGTAATGCAGAAACAGAAACAGAACTTGCTTTCATTTGCGCTAATGAACTGCGTAGTATAGTTGATTATAATTTTTTATTCCTTCTCAACAGATCAAGCCTAAATCGATTAAAAGTACATACTATTTCTGACCTATCAATCATCGATAGAACAGCACCAACAGTTACTTTTGTTGAAACATTAATAAATAAAAAAGATCTGGTCAGCTTTGATGATATTTCAGAACTTAATCTCAACGATCCTTTAATAAAAGACTTAAATCTTATTTCTCCTGATAATTTTCCTAAACATTTAATATGCATTCCTCTACGTTTGCGAATTGAAAAAAATATTGGATATCTAGTCATGGTTAGATCAGAAGCTATCAGCAACTCTGAAAAAGATCTTTTACTCCATATTTCAGAAACTTTTAGTCATGCACTCAACTCGTTCAGGTCAAAAAATACAATCATTTCAAGTATCAGCCGTTTATTTACTGGATGGATTAAATGGGCAGTGATTGCTTCTGTAACGGCAGTAATGTTTTTTCCAATTAGTTTGACAGCGTTAGCGCCTGTTGAAGTAGTCGCAAAAGATCCAACCATTGTAACTTCACCTGTAAATGGCGTGGTGAAAGAAGTATTAGTAAAGACTAATGAAAACGTAAAGCCAGGGACAGAACTTGTCAAATTGGATGATTTAAATTTTAAAAATCAGTATGAAATTGCACTTCAAGAGCTTGAAGTATCAGAAGCAGAGCTTTTGCGCATCAAGCAGTCATCATTCACAAATTCAGATGACAAAGCTCGTTTAGTTGAGCTCTCAACAGAAGTAGGCTTGAGAAAAAAAGAAGCAGCATATGCTGAAGAACAATTGAAATACTCAATCATTTCTGCAGACAGGGAAGGCATAGCTGTTGTTGAAGACTTTACTGATTGGCAAGGCAGGCCAGTAAACATTGGTGAAAAAATATTAACCATAGCTGATCCAGAACAAATTGAATTTCAAATCTTCTTGCCTACTAAAGACTCTCTTTTGATTAAGAAAGAAGCCAGAGTAAAAGTTTTTTTAGATAGTGACCCTCTCAATTCTTTGGATGGTAAGGTATTGCGTACTTCATATAAACCCGCTTTGACTTCTGAGAATATTTTAGCTTATAAGGTCGTTGCCAATCATCATGACAGTCAAGGTGAGGTTCCAAGGATAGGTTTGCGCGGTACCGCTAAAATTTATGGCGAAAAGACGAGTATTTTTTACTACATATTCCGTGTTCCTATAAATCTCACGAGACAGTTTTTAGGATTGTAAATGATAGTTCCATATCTTAGACAAGATTTAAAATTGAGTGAGGGCCCCAAAAAAGAGGACGGCTCTTCGTCATGGCTTCTATATGACTCATTGAGAAATAAATATTTTTCGATAAACAAAAATGCTTTTGATCTCTTAAATAATTGGTCAAGTGGATCTCAATTAGAAGATTTTATAAAAAAAATTAATAAAACTAATTTATTAGTGACTAAAGAAGAAATAAGTGAGTTCATAAATTTTCTTGATCAAAATAATTTAACAATCAAAAAAACAAGTGAAGAAGTTAAATCTTTAGTTGTTCAAAAAAACAAAACCAATAAACATTGGTTACTTAAACTTATTCACAATTATCTATTTTTCAAAATACCGTTAGTTAGACCTGGTACTTGGCTTCAAAGAAGTTTACCAATTGCCTTATTCTTGAGCTCACTAACAGTCAGACGTATTATTTATGGGTTAGGTATAATCGGAATATTTTTGACAATAACTAATTATGAGAAATTCCTTTCAACCTTTTCTTATTTCTACAACATTAATGGTCTGATCTTATTTGGAATTACAATTATTTTTGTAAAAGCTTTGCATGAATTGGGTCATGCATACGTAGCTACATATTATAAGTGTAAAGTTTCATCAATTGGCTTAGCCATGTTGGTTTTCTTTCCATTCTTGTATACGGATACATCCGATGCCTGGAAACTCACTGATCACAGAAAGCGTCTACTAATAAATTTTGCAGGCATGTTAACTGAACTACACTTAGCCTTAATCGCTACATTTGCATGGGCTGTATTTCCTGAAGGCATCATGAAAAGTGCAGCGTTTTTTATTGCTACATCAAGCTGGATCTCATCTTTATTGATAAATATAAGTCCTTTCATGAGGTTCGATGGCTATTATGTGCTCTCTGATTTTCTTAAAGCTGAAAATTTGCAACCACGGTCATTTGCATTGGGTCGATGGCAGATAAGAGAGTGGCTCTTTGGTTTTAAATTTCAACCACCTGAACAGCTGATCGCTAACAGAAGGTGGACTTTTATAATTTATGCATGGGCTACATGGATTTATCGTTTCTTCATTTTTATTGGTATTGCATTATTGGTTTATTATTTAACATTTAAAATATTAGGAATTATTTTATTTGTAATAGAAATCGTATGGTTCATTCTATTACCGATTGCTAGAGAAGTCATTCAATGGTGGAAGCTAAGAAAATCTATGAAATTCAATAGATCTTCTATGAGGTCAATCATCTTATTTGCAGTGTTTATGTTTGCTATGCTTGTTCCATGGCGTACATCCCTTAGCTTGCCAGCTGTTATTGAAGAAGGTGTTGTTCTTGATATTTTTGCATCGGAAGACTCCAAGATAAGAAAGGTCAATGTTTCACATAATCAGTATGTAGCTGAGGGAGACTTGCTAGTTGTTATGACCAGTCCTTTGATCTCTAATAAAGTTGAAAAAGCAATAGATCGCGTAAAAATGATACAGCAAAAACTTGATCGTAGAGTGGGATCAAAGCTTGATCTTAGTAATCTATTAATACTTGAGAATGAGTTACAAAAAGAGATTGAAATTTTAAATTCATTGAAAGAAGAAAATAAAGCTTTATCAATTTATGCACCATCAGATGGCATAATAAAAGATTTGATAAGTCTAAACACTAATCAATGGGTCAGTAAAAAAGATAAGCTATTTTCAATTGTTCAGTCAGAAGAAGTGCAAGTGATAGCTTTTGTTAGCGAGACGGATCTAGATAAACTCAAAAAAGTTTCAAGCGGCTACTTTCATGCAAAAAATAATGAATTTGCGAAAGTCAAAGTCGAATTAGTATCATCAAATGAAACTTCAACCGAAGAGTTGCCGTATTTGGCTTTGACTTCAACTTATGGAGGTACAATTGCATCAAGAGAAATACTTGGAAAGAAACAGGTTCAGAGACCTGAAAATGCTCTTTATCAACTAAATTTCACTTCTTCAGAGAGTCTAAAAGACTTACAGTGGCAGACAGCTGGATCTGTTAAAATAGATTCTGAAAATTATAATATTTTTCAAAATATATTTAATGCTACAACCTCAATACTCATTCAGGAAAGTGGGTTTTAGTTTATTTCAAGACCGCCCTCAGTTTTGAGAAATTCAGCAATATTTTCTATACCTTTATTATTCTTCATTTCACCAAATATATAAGGCATGCCTGATCGGGCAGTTTCAACATCTAATTTCATTTGATCCAAATCAACATTTACATGATTTGCTAAATCGGTTTTATTGATGATTAGTAAATCAGATTTTTTTATTGCTGGTCCACCTTTACGAGGTATATCACCTCCCATTCCAACGTCAATCACATAGATTGATAAATCTACCAACTCTGGACTAAACGTTGCAGCCAAATTATCTCCACCTGACTCAATCAATAGCAACTGTAAATCAGGAAATTTTTGTTTCATTTCTTCTACAGCCAAGAGGTTAATTGAAGCATCTTCTCTAATTGCGGTATGAGGGCATCCACCTGTTTCAACCCCTTTAATTCTCTCAATTGGTAAAACTTGAGCTCTCATTAAATACTCGGCATCTTCGATTGTATAAATATCATTTGATATAACTGCCATTGAAATATTTTTAGATAAATTTTTGCACAAAGCCTCAGTAAGACTTGTTTTACCTGCACCTACTGGGCCGCCGATACCAATTTTTAATGGACCTCGAAAATTATTCATGTGACATAAATTCTGGATGTAAGATTTTCGTGTTTCATGCTGTAAATATCCGCACAAAACATTGAACTGCGTAAATCGTCTAAGCTATAGTCTTTCATAGTATTATGAAATCTTTTCATCATTCCAAGAAATGACACCATACAATCTTGACCATCTTTTTGACTTAAAGGTATATGTTTAACGCACATATTAATTAAGTTTGAAATGAATGATTGAATATAAAAATCAACCAAATCATCAAAAGCAATATGAAATTTAATTCCTGCTTGAGCAATACAGACTGGAAAAGCGGTTTCATTATTTATTGTATAGTCCCAACTCTCAGACATAATTTTTCTGAAGGCATCACCCATTTTTAGTGTTTCAAGTTGACGTTCCTTGGATGAGCAACTTGCAAGCACTAAATCATTTACATTAATTCCATCATAGGCAGCCTTGATAAAGATATACTCATTTCTGCAAGTTCCCTCAAAGAGAATACTCTTGATGAATTCCAAAACGTCATTCTTATTTTTGATTAGCTTATCATCAATTAAAGCCTCGAGACCATGCGAATATGCGTATGAACCAATAGGAAATGAAGACGAAAACCAAAGTTGTAAAATTTGATGAGATTTTAAATCTAATAAGTTTTTACTTTTAATGCTTGTGACCATGCGTTCTTCCCATACCGTAAGCCCCTCCTTCAGGATTAAATTGTTCAATCACAGATTTTGTCTGCCCCCCAAGTCTTCTCACCATATCCTCAATGATATGATCACTTTGTATTAGAATTCTTGTAGCTTCAATCTGACAGGGGATATGTCTATTCCCAATATGCCATATTAATTTATTTAAATCTTTTGACTTGATCTCAATTAAATCTTCTTTTTTTGATTTTATAGTAATTAATTTTCCACTCTCAAGTTTGAACGCTTGATTACTCAAGACTGATTTCATCTCTTCAAGATCAACAAGAAATTCATGACCTTTGTCAGAAACTAATTTTTTGCGTCGCATGAATCTCTCCTCATAGGATAGCGAAATTGTATCAACCTCTTCAGAGAAATCATAATTACTTAATATTGAATTACAAACTTCCATAATCAATACATAAAATATCTTTGTGCCATTGGCAGTTCTTCCGCAGGTTCACATGTAATAATTTCTCCATTTGCTCTAACCTCATATGTTTCAGGATTTACATCTATAGTTGGGCAAACATCATTTAAAACCATATCTTTTTTTGAAATTGACCTTGTATTGCTTACCGGTAACATACTTTTTTGTATATTGAGATGATTAAGGCTGCCCGCCTCTAGTGAACTCTTACTGACAAAAGTTACCGATGAATTTTCAAGTGATCTTCCATAACTTCCAAACATTGGGCGCGTGTACACAGGTTGGGGAGTTGGAATCGATGCGTTTGGATCGCCCATTTGAGCGCAGGCAATACTTCCACCCATTATTATAATCTCAGGCTTAACACCAAAAAAAGCTGGGTCCCAAATAACAATATCGGCTCTTTTATTTTTTTCAAGACTGCCAACATAGGAAGAAATTCCATGAGCAATTGACGGATTTATTGTATATTTTGCAATATATCGTTTGACTCTTATATTATCATTATCACCTTGCTCTTCAGATAGTCTTCCTCGTTGCACTTTCATTTTATGAGCAGTTTGCCATGTCCTAATAATAACCTCACCAACGCGTCCCATAGCTTGACTGTCAGATGCAATGATTGAGAAAGCACCCATATCGTGCAATATGTCTTCAGCGGCCATCGTCTCTCTGCGTATTCTACTCTCGGCAAATGCTACGTCTTCAGGTATTGATTTATCAAGGTGATGGCAAACCATCAGCATATCCAAATGCTCTTCAACTGTGTTAACGGTAAATGGTCGTGTTGGATTAGTTGAAGAAGGCAAAACATAGGGTTCACCACAAATTTTTATTATATCAGGCGCGTGTCCACCACCTGCACCTTCAGTGTGAAATGTATGAATGGTTCTTTTATTAATTGCATTAATTGTATTTTCTACAAAGCCACTTTCATTGAGCGTATCAGTATGTATCATGACCTGAACGTCGAATTGATCAGCAACATTTAAACAATTATCAATTGCACCAGGAGTAGAGCCCCAGTCCTCATGAAGTTTAAGAGCAGCTGCTCCACCAAGAACTTGTTCCTCTAAACCAGAAGGCAACGATGAATTTCCTTTGCCTGCATAAGCTAAATTCATTGAGAAAGCATCAGATGATTGAAGCATTCTGCCGATGTGCCATGGACCTGGTGTGCAAGTAGTTGCTAATGTTCCATGTGCTGGTCCAGTACCTCCACCCAGCATCGTAGTAATGCCAGAATGTAAGGCTTCATCAATTTGCTGAGGACATATGAAATGTATATGACTGTCAAAGCCACCTGCTGTTACAATTTTACCTTCACCTGCAATAACTTCAGTTCCTGGGCCAATTATAATATCCACACCAGGTTGTGTATCAGGGTTACCAGCTTTTCCAATATGATCAATATTTCCGTTCTTTAGTCCAATATCTGCTTTATATATCCCGGTGACATCTAGAATTAGAGCATTTGTAATAACTGTGTCTACAGCTCCATCACTTCTTGAAACCTGAGACTGCCCCATGCCATCGCGAATAACTTTGCCACCACCAAACTTGACTTCCTCACCGTAGACTGTGAGGTCTTTTTCAACCTCTACGAAAAGTTCAGTATCAGCTAACCTTATTTTATCGCCTGTTGTGGGCCCATACATAGCTGCATAAGATTGTCTTGGAATTTTTTTCATTTTATTTTTCCCATGACTTTTTTATTAAACCCAAATAATTTTTTTAGTCCTTGTATTTCGATAAGTTCAATATCTCTTGATTGACCTGGTTCAAACCTTACTGCAGTTCCAGATGAAATGTTTAGTCTCATGCCTAAAGATTTCTTTCTATCAAATTCAAGACTTTCATTTACTTCAGCGAAATGATAGTGGCTACCGACTTGAATTGGTCGATCACCAGTGTTGGAGACTTTCATTGTCAAACTCACTAAATCTTTATTTAAAACGATTTCACTGTCACTTGTAATTATTTCTCCTGGAATCATAAAATTCTTACCTTATGGGTTTATGTACCGTGACTAACTTTGTTCCATCTGGAAAAGTTGCTTCTGTCTGCACTTCGGCAATCATTTCAGCAACTCCTTCCATACAGTCATCTTTTTTTAACACATGTGCTGCACTTTCCATTAATTCAGCTACAGATTTGCCGTCCCTTGCACCTTCAACAACATAATCAGAAATAATTGATACGGCTTCAGGGTAATTTAATTTAACGCCACGGTCTAACCTCTTTCGAGCGACTATTGCAGCCATGCTGACCATCATTTTATCAATCTCTCTTGGAGAAAGCTTCACGCAGCACCCCACATGTAAGGAATTTTACCATTCATCATGATTGATACGATATTTTTTGTAAATTTTTTTAAATAATAGTTATTAGATGAAATACTTCTTATTACTATCTTACCATCCCACTCTGAAATACCAGTAGTTATACTTTTTTCATCATGTATATTATCTTTTAATACAGTATAAAATTTATTCATCTCTGAACCGAGTATTATTATTGTATTAATTGCAATATTATCATTAAGCATAAATTTACTTTTCCGCATTTTTTTTATATTATCTTTAAAGCCATTGATTTCAAGGTGAGCAATTTTATTATCATTAAATATTTTCCATCGATCAGAGTAGTAACCTTTTTCAATCGTTTCATGCATTGCTGATCTTCCATAAACAACTGTTTCACAGAAAAATAAATTTGAATTATTCAAAAGATTGATATCAATTTGACGTCTTAGGTTGCAGTTATCAAAGAGGATTGTTTCATTTGGTATCCAAAAAAGAGTACTGTTATCAATGTTAATTGTATATTTAAGTTCAGCCGCATCTCCATATCCACTGTATACCTTCTCAGCAGCCTGACTTGTAGTGAGCATATGTGTATTGTGTAAATCTATATTGATATTAAACTTATCTCCACTTGTTACACCCCCAGATGTATTAACTAAAACTATTTGAGACAAACTAGAGTAGGATTGAGGTAGTAAAGCTTTAAGGCATCCTTGCTGATATAATCTTTCAACATCATTATTTATAAACTCTGCATCAATTGTGCCTACAGATTTTTGAAGATTTACTTTCATGAAATTATCATAGTGTTTTAATTTCAAGTTGACAAATAATTGTCATTTATTTTTATCACTAAAATTACAGATACTAATTAGTAATATAAAAATTACGTTTAAATTTTTTTTTTGAAGATGTCATGTTGGCAAGTGTAAAGATTCGTATCACTAATTTTTTTAAGAAATTATGTAGCAGTTAAAAAAATGAAAGGACGAATAATGATCAAGAAAATTATAGTTGTTATGTCATTTTTCTTTTTTAGTATCACTGCGTATGCAGATACTATCAAAGTTGGCATATTACACTCGCTGTCGGGTACGATGGCAATCTCAGAGACAACGTTAAAAGATACAATGTTAATGTTGATCGATGAACAAAATGAAAAGGGCGGTATTCTCGGAAAAAAACTGGAAGCAGTAGTCGTTGATCCTGCTTCAGATTGGCCACTTTTTGCTGAAAAAGCTCGAGAACTAATAACTGTCAATGATGTTGATGTAATGTTTGGCTGCTGGACTTCTGTGTCTAGAAAGTCTGTATTACCCGTAATTGAAGAACTTAACGGATTACTTTTTTATCCAGTTCAATATGAGGGTGAAGAAAGCTCAAAAAATGTATTTTATACCGGAGCCGCTCCAAACCAACAAGCTATACCAGCTACTGATTACTATCTAGAAGAACTAGGCATTGAAAAGTTCGCATTACTTGGAACTGACTATGTTTATCCTAGAACAACAAACAAAATTCTAAATCAATATTTAATTGATAAAGGAATTCCTGAATCTGATATTTTTGTAAATTACACACCTTTTGGTCACTCGGATTGGTCGAAAATTGTTGCTGATGTTGTAGCACTTGGGGCTGATGGAAAGAAGGTAGGTGTTATTTCAACTATTAACGGTGATGCAAACATTGGATTTTATAAAGAACTTGCAGCTGCAGGCGTGAACGCTGAAGACATACCAGTTGTCGCGTTCTCAGTTGGTGAAGAGGAATTATCCGGACTTGATACAAAAAATTTGGTTGGCCATCTAGCTGCGTGGAATTATTTTCAATCAGCTGAATCCGATTTAAATACAGCATTTATCAAAAACTGGAAAAGCACTATGGGATCAGAAAGAGTTACTAATGACCCGATGGAAGCGCACGTGATTGGATTTAACATGTATGTAAAAGCAGTGGAAAAAGCTGGAACTACTGATGTAGATGCAGTTAGAGAAGCTATGTATGGAATTACAGTTCCAAATCTCACGGGTGGAACTGCAGAAATGCTCCCAAATCATCATCTCTCTAAACCTGTTTTAATAGGTGAGATCCTTGAGGATGGTCAGTTTGATATAATTAGCCAAACGACCGAGGTTCCAGGAGATGCATGGACAGATCACTTAGTAGAGTCAGCTGTTTTAAAATCAGATTGGCAAAGCTTAGGTTGTGGGATGTATAATACTTCGACCAGCAGCTGTGTTCAGTTAAAGTCTAACTACTAATTTTAACCTAAATAAAACGCTGTAAAGAATAGTTAATATTCTTTATGGCGTTTTTAAATTATGAAAATTAAATTTTATATAATTTTTCTGTATGTTTTTTTTATAAATCTACCAGCAGTTGCTCACCATGATGAATTCAATATATTCTTAATAGAAAATTCAGAGAATATAATTAAGAGTTCAGCAAAAACTGTTGATTCTATACTAAGAGACATACAAAGTTTTGATGATGAAATTGTTTCAAGATTTTTAGAATTGTGGAAATCGAAGAGTCTCTACTATATAAAAGATACGAAACAAGTAGTTATAGTTAATGAAAATGAAGAGTCACTTGACGCCTTAGAAATAGATGGTCTTACTAGGATCGGCAATTACAGCAAAAAAGAAATCAAAAAGATTAAACCCAACAGTGGAGTAAGAGCAAAAATAGACTCTATTTTAGTAAAATACCAAATATTTAATTCAGATATTAATGTACGACAAAAAAGCATAGAAAGCTTAAAAAGAAATATCCGGCCTGAACATTTGGAAGTGTTACAAGATGCTTACATAAATGAGTCAGATGCAGAACTAAAAACTGTTATTGATCGATTGCTAAAATTTGCAATTGTTAAGTACTCCGACTCGAATGATAAAAAATTAGAAATAATCGAGTCTTTTAAAGGCGATACTGCGATCGAAATAAGGGCTTCTCTAAATCAACTCCTCAATTCTTCAGAAGTGAAAGTCGGCATCTCTCTTCCTAATAATAAAAATATTGCTAGGGTAATTGTGCCTGGTTTTACAATCAAAAATAGTAATGGAACATCGGGTACAACTAATTTTTTTAATGAAGATGTTGAGATATCAATTAATGATGCATATGACAAATTATATGCAGATAATCTAGTTTATAAAAAAAGGATTACCCAAGAAGAATTAAAGAAAATATTAGAACAAAATATTAGCGGAGATACTATTGGAGGATATTCTATTAGTTCACTAGACAATGAACAATCTCGCATTGCTGCCTATAATAAATTAGTTGAAAATAATTTAGCACCTCCTTTTATTTCTGAAAATAAAATTAATGAAGAAGTAAACAAATTTATATTTTATTCGATTTACAATGAAACTTCTTCTGAAGTAACAAATGCCGCACTAAATACTCTAGCTAGTATAAATTTTAGAGTTCAGATCTATAAATATATTGACTTACTTATTGATGGTTTAAGTCTTGCATCAATCTATTTTCTTGGAGCAATTGGTTTAGCGATTACTTTTGGTGTAATGAGAGTAATTAATATGGCTCATGGTGAATTTATCATGATGGGTGCCTATACGGGGTATGTTGTTCAACAATTTATAAGTAACCATACACTGTCACTTTTAGTTGCACTTCCCCTCGCATTTATAATTACATTTATAGCTGGAGTGATCATGGAAAGACTCGTTATACGTCATTTGTATCGTAAACCACTTGATACATTACTGGCCACTTTCGGGATCAGTATTGCATTACAACAAATTGCAAAGAATATTTTCGGAACACAAGCAAGACCACTTACATCTCCATCGTGGCTTGATGGATCGCTCAGTCTGAGCGACGATCTATCGATCAGTTATATAAGAATTGCCATATTTATTTTGAGTCTAATATTTCTGGGTTTATTGCTCTTTGTAATGAATCGCACCAGACTTGGATTGGAGACTCGTGCAGTGACCCAAAATCCAGTGATGGCCTCCAACATGGGAATTAATCCTGAAAGAATAAATATGTTAACTTTTGGCTTTGGTTCAGGAATTGCAGGAATTGCAGGAATTGCTATTGGACTTTTTTCTAAGGTTACATCTGAGCTTGGGTCTGAATATATAGTTCAGAGCTTTATGACAGTGGTTGTTGGAGGAGTGGGCAACATATGGGGCACATTAGCGGGAGCATCACTAATCGGGTTCCTTCAAAAATTTATAGAATGGTTCAATCCATCTAATACTCTCGCAGCGCAAACTTATATGATCATCTTTATTATTTTATTTATACAATTTAGACCAAAAGGGATAGTAGCCCTTAAAGGGAGAGCAGCTGATGACTAATTCAATAAATGATTTACTAGCTCGACACACATTAATTTTTACAATAGTTGTTATTATATTTTCTCTGTTTATAACTTTTTTTAGTGAACCTTACGGAAACGGATTAATATCTACTAGTTTTGTCAAAACTTTAGGCAAAACTGTTTGTCTATGCATAATTGCTCTGGCAATGGATGTGGTATGGGGTTATTGCGGAATTCTGTCTCTAGGGCATTTCGCCTTTTTTGGACTTGGTGGTTACATGATTGGAATGTGGCTAATGTATGAGCGAACAGCCATTATTGTTCAGGAGGCTGCCACTAATGAGTTGCTTCCATTAACCGAAACTGAATTATCAAACGCGATTGGAAACCAGATTTTTGGAGTTGTCGGTGGCTATGACATACCATCCATATGGATGTTTGCAGATAGTCTTGGTTTACAATTGATTTTGGTTATTGCAGTACCGGGTATTCTTGCATTTATATTTGGTTGGCTTGCATTCAGGTCGAGAGTAACTGGAGTTTATCTCTCAATTTTAACTCAAGCATTAACTTTAGCTCTGTCATTATATTTATTTCAAAATGACAGTGGTCTCAGGGGTAATAACGGCCTCTCCGGTTTGCAGAACATTCCTGGCATTGAGTATTTAGGGCAAGAGGTCATATCTATAGGGTTTTTTTGGGCAAGTTGTGTTTTTCTAATATCTATTTTTTTACTTTTTCATTCACTTATGAAAAGCAAGTTTGGATTAATTATTACATCAATAAGAGATAATGAAACACGAGTAAGGTTCTTAGGGTACAATGTCGAAATATATAAATTATTTATATTTGTGTTAACAGCAATAATCTCAAGCATTGCTGGTGCTCTTTATTACCCTCAAGCAGGTATAATTAATCCTGCAGAGCTTGCGCCTATTGCATCGATCTATCTCGCTGTATGGGTTGCAATTGGAGGAAGAGGAAAATTGTATGGAGCAATCATTGGTGCCGCTTTTGTTTCATTATTTTCGTCATGGTTTACTGGTGGACAGGCACCCGATATTCCTTTGGGCATATTTACTATAGAATGGGTGAATTGGTGGACAGTGTTGTTAGGGTTTGGATTTGTAATAATCACAATTTTTAGTGAAAATGGAATAATTGGTTTTTTAAGAAATATATTTGTTAAGGAAAAATGAATACTTTATTGAAAGTTGAAAAAATTTCGGTTTCATTTGATGGCTTTAAAGCTATTAATAGTTTGAGTTACAGCATTGGTAAAAATGAACTCAAAGCGATTATTGGACCTAATGGAGCTGGAAAAACTACCTTTATGGATATAATTACGGGCCAAACTAAACCAGATGAGGGTAAAGTATTATTTGGTGAACGAAGCGTATGGCTTGAAAGTGATCAAAAATATCAAGTCGTTTGGGATGAAAATCTTCTAATGAAAAGTGAGTCTCAAATAGCATTACTAGGTATAGGAAGAAAATTTCAACGTCCTACTGTATTTGAGCTAAAAACAGTATTTGAAAATTTATTTATATCCATGAAGAAAAATAGAAGTCCTTTCAGTGTTTTATTCCAAAAATTAAATAGAGATGAAAAAAATCTAATAGAAAAAATACTAGGTGAAATTAGTCTTAAAAATGAACAAGATAGAATTGCTGGTGAGTTATCTCACGGTCAAAAGCAGTGGTTAGAAATAGGAATGCTATTAACTCAAGAACCAAAGCTATTATTAATTGATGAACCAGCAGCTGGAATGACTTCTAATGAAAGAAGACAGACAGTTGAGATTCTAAAAAAATTATCTGCAGATAAATCAGTTATTGTTGTTGAGCATGATATGGAATTTGTAAAAGATCTTGAATGTGAGGTTACTGTATTGCATGAAGGTTCAATTCTTTCAGAGGGTTCTATAGAACACGTGTCCTCTAATAATGAAGTAATTGAGGTATATCTAGGAAGATAGTCATGATTGATATAAGTAATTTAAATTTTTACTATGGTTCTTCTCAGATATTATTTGACGTTTCACTCAAAGCGAAAAATAAAGAAATTACTTGTTTAATGGGTTCAAATGGAGTTGGTAAAACATCTTTATTAAAGTTTTTATCAGGAATTTATCCTTCAAAGTCAGGAAATTATCTTTTTGAAGGGGATAATGTAACTAACTTTAGCTCCCACCAACTTGCTAAGAGAGGAGTAGGGTATGTTCCTCAAGGCCGTTTTATATTTCCATTATTATCGGTAAAAGAGAATTTAGAAACTGGTTTTGCATGTTTAAAACGTGATGAACATTTCATACCTGATGAAATTTTCGATCTTTTTCCAGTATTGAAACAAATGATAAATAGAAGAGGTGGAGATTTATCAGGAGGTCAACAACAGCAATTAGCAATTGCAAGAGCAATGGTTTCAAAACCAAAATTACTACTTATGGATGAACCAACCGAAGGGATACAGCCAAACATCATCCAGCAAATTGGAGAAGTCATAAAATATTTAAAAGATGAGCAGGGAATGACCATACTATTAGTTGAGCAATATTTTGATTTTGCATTTGATTTAGCAGATTATATCTATGTCATGAAAAGAGGAAAAATTATTACTGAGTCAAAGAAAGAGAGCCTGGATAAATTGTCGTTTAAAAATGAAGTATCAATTTGAATCTCTAGTCAAGCAAAGTAAAAAGGCATTATCGAGAGCACTCTCTTCCAAAGCATTTAATCGTCCACTTTTACCAGCATGACCACCTACTAAATTCATCTTCATTAATATTGCATTATCTGAAGTACTATTTTCTCTTAGTTTTGGAACATACTTGGCTGGTTCGTAATACTGAACTTGAGAGTCATAAAGGCTGGATGTGACTAAGACTGCAGGATAATTTGATGGTTTAATGTTATCGTAGGGTGAATAACTCTTAATATAATTATACTCATCTTCATTTGCTGGATTACCCCATTCTTTATATTCAAAAGTAGTTAGGGGAATTGTTTCATCTGACATTGTAGTCACTACATCCACAAAAGGAACTGCTGAAATAATACCTGTATATAATTCTGGCTCCATATTAATGATTGCTCCCATTAAAAGACCGCCAGCACTTCCACCCATTGCATATACATTTTTAGCATTGCCATACCCTTGCTTGATTAGTGATTTTGTTGCATCAATAAAATCATAAAATGTGTTCTTTTTATTAAAGATTTTACCATCATCGTACCACTGCCGACCCATTTCAGAGCCACCTCTGATATTGGCGACAGCAAAAACGAAACCCCGATTGAGTAGGGGTATGATTGACGTTCTAAAAGCTGCATCAATTATAATGCCATAAGAACCATAGCCATAAATAAGAATAGGAGCATGAGATAAGTTGGTTCCCTTTTTATACACCAGTGATACAGGAACTTTTGTTTCATCACGGGCAGTAATTTTAATTCTTTCCACCTCATATAGATTTTCATCGTAATTGTTTACTGGCTGCTGCCATGCCAATTCACTCTTACCTGACTCAATATCCTCTTTGAATATTGAACTAGGTTTCTTTGGACTCGAATATCCATAGTAAAATTCAGTATCAAGGTACTCATTATTGGTTGCTAAATAACAAGAAAAGGCAGGGTCACTAAATTCAATATAACTCCTATCGAGTGTTTCTCTGTTAATTTTTACGATCTTGGGCAGTCCGTCTTCGCGTATCTCTAAATAAAGATATTTAGGAAAAGTAACAAAATCTTCAATTAATATAGCAGCGTCATGCTCAACAACAGTTTGCCAACTATTAAAATTATTAATTTGATCTATGGTAAATTTTAAAATTGAGAAATTTTTTTTATTTTCTGCATTACTGCTGACATAGAAACACTCTGGTGTGTCTTCAATGGAATAAAGATGCTTATCGGAACGTTTGAGTACACAAAACGGTTGACCGAGTTCATCATCTAGATCAAGTAACCATGTCTCTGAAGATTCAGTTTTACTAGTATAGATATTTAAATATTTTTTTGTACGTGATTCATAAATATGAAGATGAAACTCTGAGTCATTTTCCTCATAGATAAGAACATCTTCTTTTGGATCAGTTCCAATTTTGTGTTTAAAAACCTTATTTTCTATCAAAGTAACAGGATCTTTTTGAGCATAGTAAAATGAAGTATTCTTCTTGTCCCAAACAATGCTCCCAGAGCTCCTCTCAACTTTACTGTCCATAATTTTGCCGGTCGTTAGATCTTTAACTTTTATGTTGTATTCTCTTCGACCCGATAAATCTTCGGCATATGCAATGAAAAGATTATTTGGTGAGGGAGTTATTGATGTAACATTTATATAATCCAACCCCTCGGCCAGTGCATTTATATCTATAACTAATTCTTTATTACCATTTTGTTCGCGGTAGTATGTTTTGTATTGTTGATCAGAGTTGATTTCGGAATAATAGAGATAGTCTCCGTATTTAATTTTCATTGAAACTTCATTCGGCGGTATGAAGCTGACTAATTCTTCATATATTTCTTTACGACAATCATTATTATTTGCAAACCAATCTTCTAAGTAATTATTTTCTTCCTCTAAATAAGAAATAATTTCTGGATTTTTACGAGTATCGTCCCTCAACCAATAATAATCATCAATTCGTTCATCGCCGTGTGCAATATGAATTTTAGGAATTTTTTTTGGCTGAGGAGGTTTCATTTTTTTTATGCTATTAATATTTTTTTATTTTTATGGTGCCCCCAACCTGTACTGACCAGGTATCTACGCATTACCAATGCGTTGCACTACCATTGTGCTATGGGGGCAAATTTAATTGTTAATCAGATTTATCCTTTTAAAACAGACTTTATGGTATCCCCAATTACTGATGGGTTCTTTGATATAGTAACACCAGACTCCTTTAAGAGTTCGACTTTTTCAACTGCACTTTCTCCATATGCAGAAACAATAGCACCAGCATGACCCATTACTCTACCTTTTGGGGCAGTTAGCCCTGCAATATATGCGACTACTGGTTTTTTCATATTTTCTTTTGCAAATTTACCTGCATCTACTTCTTGAGGTCCACCAATTTCTCCAATCATTAATATAATATCTGTATCAGGATCTTCTTCAAACCGAGCTAGTACATCCCTGAACGAACTTCCATTAATCGGATCTCCGCCAATGCCTACGCTAGTTGAAACACCAATATCCAGCTCTTTCATTTGTGATGCGGCTTCATAGCCCAGTGTTCCTGATCGGCCAACAATGCCAACATTTCCTTTTTTATAAATATGTCCTGGCATTATGCCCAGCATTGATTTGCCGGGGCTAATTATACCTGCGCAGTTAGGACCAATCATCGTCATTTTTTCAGATTTTGCATATCTTCGCATATATCTCTTCACTTTAATCATGTCGTGAGAGGGTATTCCGTCAGTTATCGCAACACATACTTTGATACCTGCATCAGCTGCTTCCATAGCAGAGTCAGCAGCATAACTTGGTGGAACAAATAAGATACTTGCTTCAGCATCTGTTTCTTTTACTGCATCTTTAACGGTATTGAAAACAGGAAGGCCGAGATGTGTTGTTCCCCCTTTGCCAGGAGTAACACCTCCAACAACGTTAGATCCGTAATCAATCATTTCTTGCGCATGAAAACTTCCTATTTTACCAGTGAAGCCCTGGACAATTATTTTAGTATGTTCATCAATCAATATAGACATTATTTTACTTCAATCTTTTTTAACGCCTCTACAGCCTTAGAAGCAGCTTCTTTAAGAGAATGGGCTTCAATGTAATTAATATTGCTTTCTTTTAAAATTTTATTGCCCTTTTCAACATTTGTGCCAGCCAACCTAATTACAAGGGGCATGTCTATTTTTATTGTTTGAAGTGCTTGGACTATTCCCTCAGCAACCCAATCGCATCTGTTAATGCCAGCGAATATATTCACTAAAATAACTTTTACTTTTTCATCAGATGAAACAAGCTTGAAAGCTTTTACAATTTTTTCTGGCGTTGCTCCTCCCCCAATATCAAGAAAGTTTGCAGGCTCTCCTCCAGCAGACTTAATCATATCCATTGACGCCATTGCCAATCCTGCTCCGTTAATAATATTTCCTATATTTCCATCAAGTCCTACGTAATTTAGACCTCTATCACTTGCATATACCTCACTTGGGTTTTCTTGAGACTTATCTCTTAATTCAGAAACATCATTTCTTCTAAATAATGCATTATTATCAAAACTCATTTTACAATCTAAAGCTAAGACATGTTTATCTTTCGTGATGACCAAAGGGTTAACTTCTACCATAGTTGCATCAAGTTCACTGAAAGCTCTATAACAACCCTCAATAACCTCAGCTGTTCTTGAGATAAGACCTGTTTCAATGCCAAGGTTAAATGCGATCTCCCTTGCTTGAAACTCCTGAATCCCAACAGCAGCTTCTATTTTTGACCTGATTATTGTTTCAGGTTTTTTATTTGATATTTCTTCAACACTCATTCCACCTTCAGTAGAAGCCACAACCATAATACATTCAGAGCCTCTATCAAAAACAAGACCTAAATAAAGTTCTCTTTCTATATCAGAGGCTTCCTCTATATAAACTCTATTGATAATTTTCCCTGATGGACCTGTTTGATTGGTGACCAGTTTTTTTCCAAGTAGCTTATCTGCAGCACGTGCAACTTCTAAAGCATCGTTACAAATAATTATCCCGCCAGCTTTACCTCTTGCGCCTGAATGAACCTGTGCCTTTACAACCCAACGCGAACCACCAATTTCTTTTGCCTTATATTCTGCATTTTCAGGACTATAGGCAATACCTCCCCTTGGGATTCCAATTCCAAAGTCAGATAAAATTTTTTTTGCTTGGTATTCATGTATATCCATCTTATCCCCTCAAAAAATTCTACTATAATAAAAAAGTAATGTCCTGAGATTAATATTATTTTATTTATTACCCTCCAATTGCAATCCCTTCTCTTCGAGGATCTGATCCCCCCTCAAGATTATCGCCGATATATATGGTATTTATTCCTGAAAAGTATTTTTTTAATTGTGTTTCGTAGCCCATTGATGAAAGCGCTTCTTTTAGAGTGTTAGCATTTGGACCATCTTCAATGTCATATCTACCCCATCGATTAATTGCATGGGGTAAAGATACAGATTGTTGTACATTCATATCCCAATCAATAAGAGAAATAAGAGAGGTTGCAACGAACCCAATAATGTTACTCCCTCCTGGAGATCCGGTAATGTATATTGGCTTTCCTTTCTTAAGAACAATTGTAGGCGACATGGAAGATCGTGGACGTTTACCTGGTTCTAGTCTATTGGAAATTAATTTCCCATCAATTTCATCGCGAAAAGAAAAATCTGTAAGTTGGTTGTTTAATAGAAACCCACTTTCCGTTAACAATCTTGATCCAAAAGCATTTTCTATTGAAGAAGTCATAGACAATGCGTTCCCATATTTATCATAAATTGATATATGAGTTGTTGACTGAAGCTCAAGTGAATTATCATCTGCATATTTGTATGTAAATTCCTTAGAAGGATTTCCAGCCTCAATATTTTCTGTTCTTGTTCCTAATTCTATGTTCTTAGATCTTTTTTTTAAATATTCATGATCAAGTAAACCTTTCATGGGAACATCAACAAAATCACTGTCTGCTAAATATCTATCTCGATCAGCAAATGCTAACCGGCTTGCATCACCAATCACCTGCCATGATTTAGGATCTTCGTAGCCAAGTGATTTTAAGTTAAATTCCTCAAGGATTTTTAATATTTGTGCTACTGCTACACCCCCTGATGAGGGCGGCCCCATACCACAAACATTATGTTCTCTATAACTTATACAGACTGGATCGCGTTCTATTACGTTATAATTTTCTAAATCACTTTTCTCTAGATACCCAGGATTTTCAGAATAGTTTTGAACTGTATTTACAATGTCATCAGCAATTTCCCCCTTATAGAAATCTTCAATACCATCTGTAGAAATTTTTTTGAGTGTTTCAGCATAAGCTCTATTCGTTACTATTTGTTTATATTTAAGATTATTTCCATCAGGTAAAAAGTATTTAGATGTTTGACTACTTTTTTTTAATCTATCCGAGTCTCTTTCAATTGATGATGCCAGCTTCTTAGACACGGGGAAGCCATTTTCCCCAAGATTTATTGCAGTGGTAAATAGATTTGACCACTTAATTTTTCCCCATTTTTCGTGTGCTTTGAACATTAACGCAGGCGTACCCGGTGATCCCACAGAAAGACCACCAATTACAGCATCAAAAAATTTCTTAGTCTCTCCACTTTCGTTTTGAAACTGAGTTGTATATGAAGTTCTTGGTGCAGTTTCTCGTCCATCTAATGTGGTAACTTTATTAGTTTTATTGTCGTACCAAATTAAGAAACTTCCACCACCAAGGCCAGAAGATTCTGGCTCTACTAACCCTAAAACTGATTGTGCAGCAATCATTGCGTCTGCGGCTGTTCCGCCTTCCTCAAGAATTTTAGCTCCTGCTGCAGAAGCGTAAGAATTTGCCGTCACAATCATCCAGTCTTTCCCTAAAACTGGAACCACATCTTTTTTGGCCTGCATTGAAGAATTTATTTGTTCAGTATTTAAATCCTCATAATCAATAATAAACGTTTCTGGGCTAATTAGATCAGAGAGATCCTCAGCGTGAGCATTTTGGATTAGTAAGAAAGTTAATAAAATAAGAGAAAGTAGTTTTTTCATCTTATTCTCTATGTTTAATAGTTTTATTCACGTTTTAAATCCTGACACCAATCATATTTTTGTTTGCGATTATAAACAACGCCTAGCTTATTTTTGACAATCTTACTTGATGCATCCTCACCATCAATTATTAAATATGATAATATTCTTCCAAAATAATCTTCTAGATATTCGGTTTTAAATTCAATTGTTGATGCATTTGCAATAAGATCATTAAGGTAATCACGTGCTTTTAAGCCCAGTTCTAGTTCAGCATTGCATTTCGGCTTGGATATTTCAGGGGTATCTAATTCAAGTAATCTAATTTTTTTCTTCATGCCATTGATTGTGACGTAGCAAGTATCTCCATCATAACAGAATTGATCGTTATACTGTCGAAGACTGATTTCAGCTTGAACAGTTGTAATCATGCTAACAAATATAACGAGAAAATATTTCATCTTCATAACTATAAATCTTGTTTTTATATGACAAACCCATTAGAAGACAATCAATATTATTTTATCACTCATCAATGACATCAAAACTAAGAAACATCGCAATTATTGCTCACGTGGATCATGGCAAAACCACTTTGATTGACTCTTTAATGAAACAAACAGGTATGTTTCGTGAAAATCAGAACGTAGATGAACGTTTAATGGACTCCGGTGATCTCGAAAAGGAAAGAGGGATTACAATTTTAGCCAAACCAACTTCTATTGTTTGGAAAGATGTCCGTATTAACATTATTGACACTCCTGGACATGCTGACTTTGGAGGTGAAGTGGAACGAGTTCTTGGAATGGCTGATGGCGTTATAATATTAGCAGATGCTGCCGAAGGACCAATGCCGCAAACAAAGTTTGTTTTAGGTAAAGCCCTTGCCCAGAATTTAAGACCAATTGTTGTGATTAATAAAGTTGACAGACATGATGCTAGATCTGAAGAGGTTGTAAATGAGGTTTTTGATTTATTTGTTGCATTAGACGCAAGTGAAGAACAGTTGGATTTTCCAATCTTGTATGCAGCAGGAAGAGAAGGCTGGTGTGTTGAAAATTTAGAAGATCCTCGAGAAAATTTACATCCATTATTAGATCTAATATTAAACCACGTTGAAGAACCACAAGTAGATTTATTAAAACCTTTTGCAATGTTAGCAACTTTACTTGATGCAGATCCATACTTGGGCCGGTGTCTTATTGGACGAGTAATAAATGGATCAGCAAAAGTAAATGACCAAGTAAAATCTATTAATCTTAGTGGATCTCAAATAGAAACGGGACGATTAACAAAACTATTTACCTTCAGAGGGGCGGATAGGGTGCCAGTTGATCAGGTAACAGCTGGAGATATAATATGTATAGCTGGTTTAGCTGTAACATCAGTTGCAGATACAATATGTAATCCTGAAGTTACAGAACCACTTATTTCAACACCTATTGATCCTCCCACAATGTCAGTAACTATTACAGTTAATGACTCTCCATTTGCCGGTACAGATGGAAATAGAGTAACCTCAACTTTAATTCGTGAAAGACTCTTAGCTGAAGCTGAAACAAACGTTGCGATTACTTTTGAAGAGAATGATCAGAAAGATGCTTTTGAAATCGGTGGGCGAGGTGAGCTACAAATTGGTGTCTTAATAGAACAAATGAGAAGAGAAGGATTTGAACTATCAGTCTCACGTCCACGTGTTCTTTATAAAGTTAGTGAAAATGGGGCAAGAACTGAGCCTATTGAAGAAGTTATCATTGATGTTGATGATGAATATACAAGTACCGTAGTTGATGGAATGAATCAGAGAAAAGCTGAAATGCAAGACATGCGATCATCTGGAGCAGGCAAGACGAGACTAACTTTCTTAGCTCCATCAAGGGGCTTAATAGGATACCAAAACAAATTTTTAACAGATACTAAAGGAACAGGAGTTATAAACAGACTCTTCAATAAATATGATAATTACAAAGGAAGTATTGTTGGACGAAAATATGGCGCATTAATATCAACTGATACTGGCAGTGCCGCAGCTTATGCAATTTTCAATCTTCAAGATCGTGGGACAATGTTTATTGGTCACCAATCGAAAGTATATGGCGGAATGGTTGTTGGTGAGCACAGTCGAGATAATGATCTTGAAATAAATGTTTTGAAAGGAAAGCAGCTTACAAATGTAAGAGCCTCTGGAACAGATGAAGCAGTAAAATTAACACCACCACGACGAATGTCTCTTGAAGAAATGATGGCTTATATAAATGAAGATGAATTATTAGAGGTTACCCCAAGTAATTTAAGACTCAGAAAACGTTATCTTTCAGCTATTGAACGAAAAAAATATCGGAAATCAAAATCTTAATTAATAGCTTTTTATGAGGAGAAACTCAGTGTCATTAATTAATTGCTTTTTTTTGAGCAATTCTTATTCTTTACTAATTAATATTAAATTCAGCAAAAGTTATTGTACGTAAGGGTTAAAATATATGAGTAGAGTAAATTGGATAATCTTGATCGCAGTAACTTTGTCTTTAATTTTCATTGGAGGATATATTTACTTAAAGCCATTGCTTAAGCCACTCTTGGTAATGACAGATCAGCCATTGATGACGAAAGAGGATGTGGAAAGAGCTAGAGCTTTGGCGGCTCAACAAAATGAAGATGCTTTTTTACAATGGGAGTTTCAAAAAGAGAAATATAAGAAAAAGAATGAGTTAAAAAATGTGTATTTTGGGGATTTGCATGTTCACTCAAGCCTTTCCTTTGATGCTTATATATTCAATACACGGCTTGATGTTGATGAATCTTATGAGTTTGCGAAAGGTATGCCATTTAAGAATATGTATGGTGAAACAATGCAAATATCAAGACCACTGGATTTTGCAGCAGTAACTGATCATGCAGAAACTTTTGGAATACATGAGAGTTGTAGTGATCCTGAAATTACAGAAGAGTCAGTTTATACGTGTCAGCGATTAGAAACTCCAAGTTTTAAATTCTTTGCTGAGCTGCGGGAAACAGCAGTAAAAAGACCTCCGGTCAGTTTTTTATCTGAGGCAATCAATGATAAAGAGAAAGAAGAAAAATTTATAAAGTCCACTTGGAATAAAATTATCAATGCAGCTGAAAGACATAACGATCCTGGAAAATTTACAACATTTATTGCATATGAATATTCACCAGTTTTACCAGATGGGGGCTACAATCATCGGAATGTTATTTTTAAAAATAATACAGTGCCTGATAGGGTATTTTCACTTTTTGATGCTCACACAGCCATAGATTTATGGGAAAAATTATTGGCAAATTGTAATTATCCATGTGAGTTCATGACCATACCTCATAATAGCAATAGATCTTGGGGCGTTACTTTTGCCGATAAGACGATTGACGGTGCTGAGTATACAGAAGCAAACTGGGCAATGAGAGATAAAGTTGAACCACTTGTTGAAATGTTTCAAATCAAAGGAAATTCAGAGTGCAGTACTTTCTTTGGAAGCACAGATGAAGAATGTAATATTGAACAAATTTATCCTAAATGTGAAAAAGAAGGAGATACTCTATGTATTCAACCTACTTCAATGGTAAGAGATGCCTTAAAACGAGGTATAGAACTTGAGACAGATTTAGGTTTTAACCCATTAGATTTAGGAGTGATTGGAAGTTCAGATACTCATAATGCAAATCCTGGAGATACGGAAGAATGGGATTTTAAAGGTGAAAGTAGCGTTGTTGGCCCTGCGTTTGCACGGACTGATGCGCATGCATTTATTCCTCGATTTGTAAATAATCCGGGAGGACTTGCAGCAATCTGGGCTAAAGAAAATAATCGTGATGAACTTTTTGAAGCCATGCAAAATAAAGAAGTATATGCAACTACGGGGACACGAATTGAACTTAGATTTTTTGGAGGGTTCAATTACAACGAAAGTATTCTTTCAGCATCCGATCCCTTAACTTCCGCTTATAATGACGGCAATCCTATGGGTAGTACAATAAAGCATAATGAAGGTAAAAATATTTCATTCTATATTACTGCAAAAAAGGATCCAATTGATGCGCCTTTAGATAAAATACAAGTGATCAAGGGTTGGATTGAAAACGGTGAAACAATGGAAGAAGTGATGGATGTTGTTTGCAGTGAAAACAGAAAAATAAACAATAAATCTATGCGATGTGAAACTTTAAAAGTAGATGTTGATTTAACAACATGCAAGATTGACCAAGACCGGGGTGCAGACGAGCTTAAAGTTTTGTGGACAGATCCAAATTATAAGCCAGAACAGAATGCCTTCTATTATGCTCGAGTATTGCAAAACCCAACTTGTAGGTGGACCACATATGACAATATCAGAGCAGGCCGCAAACCCCCTAAAGAGTATAGTGCCACCATGACTGAAATGGCATGGTCATCTCCTATTTGGATTCGTGATTAAAAGATAAAAGTTAAGATGTAGTCGTCTACGTTTTTGTACCATAGCCCTTAGATATCACTATGGCTACACCAACTATGCATGCAATTAAAAATCCCACAAGCGACACTACACTTATAAAAATATTAATATCTGAAGCGCCATAAAACGACCATCGCATTCCATTTATAAGGTACACAACAGGATTAAAGTATGAAACTTTTTGCCAAAATTCAGGCAACATTTCGATCGTGTATAAACTTCCCCCTAAAAAAACTAATGGAGTAATAATTATTAGAGGAACAACTTGAAGTTGTTCAAAATTATTACTGAGCAACCCGATTAAAAATCCAAACAAACTAAATGTAAGACAAGTTAAAATTAGGAGAAAAAGCATCAATAAGGGATATTGAATTTTTAGTTCAACAAAAAAACTAGCAGTAAGTAAAATTATTATACCAACAATTAGAGACTTAGTTGCACTAGCTCCAACAAATCCAACAATGATTTCAAAAGATGATACTGGCGCGGCCAATACTTCATAAATTGACCCTGTAAACTTTGGGAAAAAGATTCCAAATGCTGAATTTGAAATACTTTGTGTCAAAAGAGTAAGCATAAGCAGGCCAGGTACTATAAATGATCCATAACTCACACCATCAAGCTCAGGTATCATTCCCCCTATAACAGAACCAAATACAATAAAATATAATGAAGTTGAAATAACAGGCGAAAGTATGCTTTGACCTATTGTTCTTCGCATTCTATCCATTTCATGGAAATATATTGCTCTTATAGCGTAAAAATTCATTAATTTTCCCGTACCAACTCGACAAAAATATTTTCCAAGGAGCTTTGTTCAGTATTTAAGTCTTTCAATTTTAATCCAGTCTCTTTCATGTCTTGTAACAGTGATGTAATGCCTGTTTGTTTACTTGACGAGTCATAATTGTAGCTGATTGACAATCCATTATTTAAAACTGTTAGATTATATCTTTCTAATTTAGAGGGAAGAGTACGAATAGCCTCGTGTAATTCAATAAGAAGTGTTTTTTGACCCATGCTCTTTACAAGGTCTGATGTGTTATCAACTACCAGAAGTTCTCCCTTATTAATAACAGCAACTCTGTCAGCGATTGCCTCCGCTTCTTCAATGTAATGGGTTGTGAGAATAATTGTGACACCGCTATTCCTAAGGTCTTTGATTACTTGCCACATTTCTTGTCTTAATTCAACGTCTACGCCAGCACTGGGCTCATCAAGAAATAATACGGAAGGTTCATGTGAAAGAGCTTTTGCAATTAATACTCTTCTTTTCATGCCACCAGATAATTCATTAATTCTAGAGTGCCTTTTATCCCATAAGCTTAAATCTTTTAAAATTTTTTCAATTAAAGATGGATTGGGAGCCTTTCCATATAAACCGCGTGTATAAGAAACATTGTTAAATACATACTCAAATTGTTCTAATGATAGTTCTTGTGGAACTAAACCAATTAGCGACCTGGTACGTCTATAGTCTTTTATAATATCAAAATTATCGACTGTTACTGAGCCGGATGTTGGAATAACAATTCCACATATAATACTAATCATTGTTGTTTTTCCAGCACCATTTGGACCCAACAAAGCAATTATTTCGTTTTTCTTTATGTCTAGGGTAATATTTTTGAGTGCCTGAAAATCATTATCATAAGTTTTTGATAATTTTTTTATTGAGACGACATTTTGCATCGCTACTTTATATCACTAAAAATAAAGAAGTCTTTTATTCTTTTAAATATATTATTTGTACTAAATTGACTTAAAGATACCTGATGCAAAATCAAGTGCATGAATTTTACCCGATCCAATATCTATCCACGAGCCATAAATATTGATTTCCTTACTATCTAATTTTTCCTGAATAAATGGATAGCTTTTTAGATTTTCAATAGATGTTTTAATACTTACTTTCTCCAAATTTTTTATTGATTCATCTTCGTTCATGATAGCGAGCTTGTCAAACGAGGGCTTAAGAAGATTTAACCAGTTTGAAATTGATGAATTGGTATTGAAGGAATTTTCTTTACACATACTATAGCCATTTTTAATGCCACCACAGCCTGAATGACCCATGATAACTATATTTTCAATCTTTAAGACAGTTATGCCAAACTCAATAGCTGCAATTGTTCCGCTATGTTCCGTTATATAATTATAGGGTGGCACTATATTTGCAATATTTCTATGAACTAAAAATTCACCTGGCTCTGATTTGAATATTGAATTTGGATCAACTCTTGAGTCAACACAGGAAATAATAATATACTTTGGAGATTGCCCTTCTCTAGCGAGTCTTTCAAATTGAGCTTTCTTTTTTATAAAGGTATCATTTTGCCAATTTTTGTACTTTTCTGTCAGACCATTTGGAAACATATTTTCAATTATTTTTTTGTTAAGATAGATAATAACTTGGCCATCTTATGCATTATTTTTCTCATAATATCTAGCAATAGACAATATAAGGGTATAAAATTTTTACAAGCATGAGTGAGGGATATATTTTAAAAAAAACTGAACAATCTCTGCCATTAAATTGGTATTTCAATCAAAATCAGTTTGATAAAGAAATAAAGAAAGTTTTATCAAAGGAATGGCTATACATTTGCCATGAACATGCTTTATCACAGCCGTTATCTTTTCATACTGTTGAAATAAGTAAATTTAATATCCTTCTTGTGCGTGACAAAGAGGGAAATATGAATGCATATTATAATTCTTGTAGCCATCGAGGATCTATTTTAAAAAACGAAAAAAATGGTAAGCTAAAGTCTAATTTATTAGTTTGCCCATATCACCAATGGTCCTACAACGCAAGTAATGGAAATCTTGTAAAAACTTCCTCAATAATAGATCCAAAAAATTTTAAAAAGGACAAAAATTGTTTGATCAAAGTAAAATTTAAAATTTGGAATGGACTAATTTTTATTAACTTAGACAATAATGCTAAATGGAATTCAAAAAAAGTTTTCCCAGATTATAGTGACGCTTTTTCGCAATTGAATGTGAGTAATTATCAAATTGGTCACACATGGAAAAAACAAATAAAATGTAACTGGAAAATTTTTTGGGAAAATTATAGTGAGTGTCTACATTGTCCAAACCTTCATCCAGAACTATCTAATCTTGTTCCTATTTACGGCCGAAGACTTGTAGACATAAAAGATGATCCTAACTGGAAAAAGTTTATCAATTATAATGATCCAAAGTATAAAGGAGGTATGAAAAAAGGAACTGAAACGTGGTCAATGGATGGAAGCGCGCAAGGGCATCGTGTAGAATACTTAGAAAAGCAGACAGACTTCCCTGGATATATTTATATGACAAGCTGGCCATCTATGTTTTTAGCAATTTTTACTGACCATATCAGAATGGTTCGTATCCTTCCTTTATCGAATGAACTCACAGAAGTAACGGCAGAGTGGGTTTTTCGAAAAGAAACACTTAAAGATAAAAAATATTCAATGAAAAATGTTGTTGATTTTGCAGTGCTCGTAATGAAACAGGACGCAGAAGCTTGTGAACTTAATCAAAAAGGCATACATAATCCAATACGTAAAAATGGAACTTTAATGCCTGAAGAGTATGAAATAAAAAGGTTTCATAATTGGCTTAGAAAGAAATTATAAATATTAAAAAATGAATGTAGTTACAGAAAATTTTGAAAAAGAAATGATTGCTTGGAGGCATGACTTTCATGCCCACCCAGAACTAAATTTTGATTTAGACATCACATCAGCAAAAGTTGCAGAGATTTTAAAAAGCTTTGGATTAGAAGTTTTTGAAGGAATTGGAAAAAAAGGCATTGTTGCAGTCCTTAAAAATGGCAATAGTAATAAGAGTATAGGTATACGTGCTGACATGGATGCTTTACCAGTAAAAGAAGAGAGTGACTGCGCATATAAATCCACTCATGAAGGAAAAATGCATGCGTGTGGTCACGATGGTCATACGGCAATGGCTCTCGGTGCTGCTAAATATCTTTCTGAAACAAAAAATTTTAATGGCACGGTTTATTTTATTTTCCAACCTGATGAAGAAAAAACGCAAGGTGCACAAGCAATGATTGATGACGGTTTGTTTGAAAAATTCTCGATAGATGAAGTTTATGCATTTCATAATTTACCAGGAATGGATGTCGGCTCTTTTGCTACACGTTCAGGCACAATAACAGCAAGTGAAAGTCTTTTTAATATCAAGCTTTGGGGTCAAGGCGGACATTCTGCATTACCGCACATGGGAGTTGATACGATAACAGTAGGAACACAAATTATAACTTCATTACAATCAATAGTTTCAAGAAAATTAAACCCAGCAATGAATGGTGTTGTATCTGTTACCAAATTTGAGTCTGATGGAAATGAAAATATTTTACCCGGTCATTCTATAATCTCTGGAGATGCTCGAGCACTATCGCCTGAGGCCAATAAAATTATTGAAGATAGTATGCGAAATATTGTTGAAGGCATTGCCAACGCTCATGGTATAAAATATGAATTTACATATGATACTCGAACCAACATGACAATAAATACAACTGATCAAGCATCTTTTGCTTCAAAGGTTGCTGAAGATCTTGTTGGAACTGCTAATGTTGATGGAAATTGTGATCCAAAATTATTTTCTGAGGATTTTGCTCAAATGTTAATGGTTAAACCAGGTTGCTACATACTTATTGGCAATGGAACGAAGGGAACACATGGCCAGTCACTACATTCTTCCACATACGACTTTAATGACAAACTTCTTGTGATCGGGTCCTCTTTTTGGACCAAACTTGTTTGCGAACGACTATCCTAGATTTATGAATTTTCCTAAAAGCGAATATACTCACAGACTTGCTAAAGTTAAGAAGTCAATGCAAGAAAAAGGGATAGATCTGTTAATATCGCAAGATACTGCAAATATGAATTATCTCACAGGATATGATGCATGGTCATTTTATTATGCGCAATGTGTTTTAATTCATATTGATTTAGATGAGCCATTTTTATTTGTAAGAGATCAAGACGCCGGAGGTGCATTTTTGCAGAGCTGTTGGTCACAAGAAAATATTATTGTATATGCAGAAAAATATATCCATACATGGCCCAACCATCCCTATGATTATTTAATCGAGATCATTAAGAATAAAAAGTGGGACAATCAATCAATTGGTCTTGAAATGGATAGTCATTATTTTACAGCTTTTTGTTATCAGAAACTCATTGACGGATTACCTGATGCATCACTTAAAGACTCTGAAAGGCTTGTGAATTGGGTGAGATTTATAAAATCAGATAATGAAATTGAACTAATGAAAAATGCAGCATTGATTACCGATCAAGCTATGCAAACTGCAATTGACACAATAAATCCAGGAATTAGACAATGTGATGCAGTTGGAGAAATTCAAAAAGCAATGTTTTATGGTACACCTGAAATTGGTGGTGAGTACTCAAGTATTGCAACTTTGCTACCCACTGGCACAGGGACATCTGCATCTCATTTAACCGCAACACAAGAGAAGTTTGTTAAGGGTGAAGCTACGATCGTTGAACTAGCTGGTGTTCATAAGAGATACCATGCTCCACTAGCGAGAACAGTGTTGCTTGGTAAGGCAGAGCAGAAACAAATGGACGCCATCAAGGCTACCAATGAAGCCTTAGATGAAGGCATTTCAGCTATTAAACCTGGAAACACAGCAGATGATGTGGCACAAAAATTTTGGGCTGTTCTTGATAAGCATGACATTAAAAAGGATTCTCGAACGGGATATTCAATCGGCATAGGATACCCTCCAGATTGGGGTGAGCATACAATAAATATCTCTAAAGGAGATCAAACTATTCTTCATCCAAATGTCACATTCCACATGATTGCAGTAATGCAATTCGGTAGTTGGGGTGTTGAAGCGAGTCACTCATTGAGAGTTACAGAAAATGGTTCAGAAAAGTTTTCTGATTTTTCAAGCGATCTGTTCATTAAAGACTAGCAATAAGCTTAGAAAATAATCCTTCAATAGCACTCCTTGTTTTTACTAGAGAATCCTATAAAAAAATTGTATAAAGTAGCGCAATTCACGGAGATAATTATGGGCATTCATCACGATTACAAGTCTAAACGCGGAGAGCGCGCGATGGCAAAACAGCAGAAAAGAGAGTCCAAACAAGCTGATAATACAGATAAAAAAGAAGAAGAAAAACTTGTTAAAGAGCTTAAAAAAGCAGGGTTGAATAAAGATGAAATCAAACAGTTCCTCGAAGGAAGAGCAAAAGAATAAAAAGCTTAATGATACTGAACGACTATCTGAAGCTTTGAGACAGAATTTAAGGAAAAGAAAAGAATATCAACGAAAGAAAGAAGAAAAATAAAATGACCATCATGTCTGATAACTGGATTAAAAAAATGTCTTTAGAACAAGGCATGATTGAACCCTTTGTAGACGGACAAAAAAAAGATGGGACTATTTCCTTTGGATTGTCATCTTACGGATATGACGCAAGAGTATCTGAAGATTTTAAAATATTTACAAATGTTGACTCAGCCTTAGTTGATCCTAAAAATTTTGATGATAAAGGCTTTGTTGATAGACCAGGCAAAGAATGCATCATACCACCTAATTCATTTGCACTGGCACGCACCGTAGAATATTTCAGAATTCCAAGAGATGTATTAGTAGTTTGTTTAGGTAAATCAACATATGCAAGATGTGGAATAATAGTTAATGTAACTCCTTTGGAGCCCGAGTGGGAAGGACATGTAACTTTAGAGTTTTCAAATACAACACCACTGCCAGCAAAAATATATGCAAATGAAGGAGGCTGTCAGTTCCTATTCTATAAAGGAGAGGCTCCGCCTGAGATTTCCTACAAGGATAGAAAAGGGAAATACATGAAACAAACTGGCGTTACTCTTCCCAAGTTATAAAATTCAATGCAGAAAATTGTTATAAATGGAGGACAACCTCTAAGGGGTGTGATTCCTGTTAGTGGATCAAAGAATGCTGCTCTACCCATTATGGCTGCTAGTATTTTAACTAATGAAAAATTAGAACTTTTAAATGTTCCGGATCTTGTTGATGTAAAAACTATGAGTTTGGTTTTATCATCTCTTGGAGTTAATGTCGCAAAAAGTGAAAGTAATAAAAATTCTATTACACTTCAATATTCAGATACAGAAAAAACTATTGCTGAATATGATTTAGTGAGAAAGATGCGAGCAAGTATATTAGTGCTAGGACCTTTACTTGCAAGAAAGCGTGAGGCGAGTGTATCACTTCCTGGAGGTTGCGCTATAGGTGCTCGACCAATCGATATTCATATAGACGCACTTACAAAGCTCGGTGCAACTTTTGAATTGGAAAAAGGATATATTCAATGTAGCGCACCTAAAGGACTAACTGGAAATAAGATCAAACTTCCTAAAGTATCTGTTGGCGCTACTGAAAATATTGTTATGGCAGCGACATTAGCAAGTGGTGAAACTGAAATTTCTAATATCGCGTTAGAGCCTGAGGTCATTGATTTAATTAATTGTTTAAATACTATGGGAGCAAAAATTGAACTTGGTGACAATAGGTCTGTTGTGATCCAAGGAGTAAAAACTTTGAACGGCTCAAATTATTCTATTATTCCTGATCGTATCGAGGCTGTTACTTATATCATAGCTGGAGCATTAGCAGGAGATGGACTTAAAATAGAAAATTTAGACATTGAACACATTAGTAATGTTTTAGAGACTTTAAAGACATTACCAGTTGATATAATTTTTGATGAAAATAGTGTAACAGTAAATAAATCTAATATTAGTGAAGGTATTGAAATTCAAACAAAGGAATATCCTGGTTTCCCAACAGACGTTCAAGCGCAAATGATGGTTTTAATGTCTATGGCTAAAACTAAGTCAGTCATAGACGAGAACATATTTGAAAACAGATTCATGCATGTACCTGAATTGAATAGAATGGGAGCAAATATTGAAATTAATGGCAAAAGAGCAATTATTAATCCTTGCTCAGGATTTAGAGGGGCTCCAGTTATGGCAACTGATCTAAGAGCTTCAGTAAGTTTAATTTTAGCAGGATTAGCAGCTGAAGGTGAAACAACCCTAAATCGCATCTATCACTTGGATAGAGGATATGAACAAATTGAGGTTAAATTAGAAGCATGTGGAGCAGAGATTAAGCGGGTGTAGAAATTATGAATTTGAATGCAATTGATACTGATGAATTAAAAATTATTGGGACAATATTGCAGGACGGACTCATTGAAGTAAGTGACATTAAATATCTGCCATCAATAAGATCATTTTTTCTAATGATTACACGATTTATGTGGGAAGAAAAAATCGTAAATAAAGTCAATCAGCGTATTAAGGCTGTTCTGTGCTTTGAGGATGTCATATCAGTTTACTCAAAAAATATTGATCAATTGAACAAATCAAAGAAATTAGAACTTTTGACTTTTAACTATTATCCCAATAAGTCAAAAAATATTGAAATTGAATTGCTTTTCAAAAATGATGCAATTATAAAACTCGAAACTGAAATTATTCGGTGCAAATTAGATGATCAAGGAAACCCTTGGAGTACAGAAGAACAAGTGAATGAATAAAATAATTAATACAAGCAATTCAGGCTTTCAACAGGAATTTGAAAATTTAGTAAATACTAATAGGTCAGATGACAAAGATGTAAAAGATGTTGTAGTTAAAATAATTAATGATGTAAGAACCAAAGGTGATGATGCTTTAATAGAATATACCAATCAACTTGATCGCAATGAACTTTCAAAATCAAACTTCATTTTAGATGAAACTGCAATCAACACGCAGACAGATGGATTATCTGAAAAGATATGCAAGGCTATTCAAACAGCATCAGATCGAGTTAGGATATACCATGAAAAACAATTACCACAGGATTTAAGTTTTAATGATGATCTAAAATCTACTCTTGGATACATGTGGAAGCCTTTGGAAACAGCAGGGATTTATGTACCAGGTGGAACAGCAAGCTACCCTAGTACAGTTCTTATGAATGCAATACCGGCTATGGTTGCAGGCGTAAAAGATATAGTAATGTCCACACCATTAACTGACGGACAGATTAATCCATCAGTTTTATATGCCGCAAAAATTGTTGGCATTAAAAAAATATATTGCATGGGTGGCTCTCAGGCAGTCGCGGCAATGGCATATGGAACTGAAAGCGTAGCACCTGTAAATAAAATCGTTGGACCTGGTAATATTTACGTTGCTGAAGCAAAACGGCAAGTCTCAGGATTTGTCGGAATTGATATGTTTGCAGGACCTTCTGAAATAGTTGTAATTTCTGACCAGAATAGTGATCCAAAAATTATTTCTGCTGATCTCATCGCCCAATCTGAACATGATAAAAGTGCTCAAAGCATTCTAATTACCACTGATCAGGCATTAGCTGAAGCGGTTGAAAAAGAAGTGCCTAGTCAATTAGAGTCTCTTCCAAGAAAAGAAATTGCGTCAGCAAGCTGGGAATCAAATGGTAAAATCATCGTTGTACGTGATCTTAAAGAGGCTTTTGATATCTCAAACCAATTAGCCCCTGAACACCTCGAGCTTGCTATTGATAATGCAAGAGATTTTCTTAAATATATTGTTAATGCAGGCGCAGTATTCCTCGGTAGGAATACACCCGAAGCATTAGGTGACTATGTTGCTGGTCCAAGCCATGTATTGCCTACGTCAAGGAGTGCAAAATTTTCATCAGGACTATCAGTATTTGACTTTCTAAAGAAAATATCACTTGTTGAATTTACAAAAGAAGGTATTGAAGAAATTGGAAATAGTGCTATGACAATCGCTGATAATGAAGGTCTTGACGGACATTCAAGGTCAATTGAATATAGGCTTACAAAAAAATAATTTATGTCAAAAGAAGAGATTTTAGAATTTAAAGGTAAAGTTACTGATATACTTCCAAATGCAATGTTTAAAGTTGCACTAGAAAATGGCCATGAAGTTCTGGCACATACAGCTGGTAGAATGAGAAAAAATAGAATTAGAGTCTTAGCAGGTGACGAAGTTCTTGTTCAGATCACACCTTATGACCTTACTAAAGGTAGAATAATTTTTAGATATAAATAACTAAGAGAATATATTGAAATTTATTTTAGGCAGCTCATCTCCTAGAAGGTTAGAATTGCTATCAATTCTTGGCATTAAACCCGATGAAATTATCGCTCCAAATACTGATGAAACAATCAACAAAAAGGAATTGCCTTTAGATTACTGTAAACGAATAGCTACTCAAAAGATGAAGCACTTTGATGGGAAGCATGAAAATACTGTGATTCTTACAGCAGATACTATTGCTTATAGTGGAAGAAGAATAATAGATAAAACAAATGACGAAGATATTGCTAGAAAAAATCTCAGTAGATTATCAGGGCGAAGACATCGCGTTTCAACCGTATTGTGTGTACGAGACACTAAGAATAAATTTATAAGTAGGAGCGTTACAACTACAGTCAATTTTAAACTGCTTAATAAAAAAGATATTGATAACTACATCAAAACAAATCAATGGCAAAATGTTGCAGGATCATACAAAATTCAGGGCTTTGCTGAAGTATTCATCAAGTCAATAAATGGTTCGTATTCAAATGTCGTTGGTTTACCATTGTTTCAAACTAATAATCTATTGGGTTCGGTAGGTCTAATTAAATCATGAGAGAATTAATTTTTATTTACAATGCAAAAAGTGGTATTTTTAATGCACTCATAGATTGGGGTCATAAAATAATCTCACCAAGTACATATGAATGTCATTTGTGCTCTATCACATATAACAATCGAGGTAAGGAAAAGATTTGGGGTAATTATCTTAAGTCGCTAAAAATTAATAGCAGATTTTATTACATTGACCATCTCGAAGACTTAGAGTTTGTACCTAAGCAAATCAACTTACCATGCGTTTATATTAAAAATGACGATAATTATCAGCTGATGATTGATGCTGATGAATTAAATTCATTAAAAAGTGTGCAGGATTTGATAAGCAGACTAAATGAAAAGCTTAATTAATTAGCAATAAGAATATTTTCTTTGCACGAATACTTCTTATAGAATAAAAGACTTACATTACTAACGTGAGGCTCGATAGCTCAGTTGGTAGAGCAAAGGACTGAAAATCCTTGTGTCGGTGGTTCAAATCCACCTCGAGCCACCACTTATGCAGCTGTAGCTCAGTTGGTTAGAGCGCCTGGTTGTGGACCAGGAGGTCGGTAGTTCAAGTCTACCCAGCTGTACCAACTAATGATTTTTTTACGGGAAGAGTGAGTACGATCAAAAAGAGCAGGATCATTACAAATCCGAAAAGTAAATAAAGAAATCCAAACTCACCGCTTATTTCATAGCTTCTAGAAATTAGGATTAGGGCTATTGGCCCTACGGAGAATGAAACAATGAATTTTATACCATATACGAGACTTTGATATTTTTCTGGCGAGAATTTAGCCAGTAATAAATTTTCTGCTGGAAGTATACTTGAATTAAAAGCAACAATCATGAGACTGATAACAATTAACCAATAATTTGATAGACTAACAATGAATAAAAGAAGTCCGCCTTGTCCGATGATGCCAATAGCATAAATTACTTTCTCAGAATATTTATCTGTTAAAATACCACCTATGTAGTTCATTAAACCACTTACAATATAAATAGCAGCTACAATATATCCAATCTCAGACGTAGAGAGGTTTAAGCTGTTTGATAGTCTGATATCAATTGCTTTAGGCAAACTTGTTTGAAGAATTTGATATACAAAACTCAAACATGTAATACTTACAAGCATTATAATCGCAATTTTTAGCATTTGATTTTTTTCTGGATTATCTCGAAATTGTTCTGATTTAATATTAGTCAATGAAATTTTTCCTGATTTCAAATGATATGAGAGACATAAGCCTGTTAGAATAGAAATTATTCCGGGGAATATAAACGCAGCTTGCCAATTAATTTGGTCAATTAAAATACCAGCAAAAAAAGCTCCCAATCCAATTCCTACGCCCCCAAATATATTATTGAAGCCAAGTGCACGTCCTGTTTCTTTTGATGTATTAACTATCCATGATATTCCAGCAGGGTGATATATTGAGCAAAATAAGCCAAGTAAGGATAGACTAATAAAAAGAGATAATTTATTCCCACTCAGACCACAAAGAACTGAACTAATGCCTAGACCTAAAAACATAATTGCAATCATTCCTGAACGGCTCCATCGATCACTAATCCATCCGGCTGGTAAAGATCCTATGCCAACAAGGAGAGACCCAAGAAACCATAGATTTAAAAGCTCGTCATATGAAAATTTCCACTCATCTTCAATTGCAAGAACAATTACAAAGTAAAATGCAGCAAACATGTGCATCAATAGATGGCCAAGCGCAGCATAAATAACAGTTAATTTTCTACTGTTTTCAGTGGTAATCATTTAATAAAAATAGAGTATTTCGGCTTCACTTAATAATAAAAATTATAAAAATTTGACTTTTTTGAATAAATAAGGCATTTCACTGTTCATGATTGTTTATACACATCATCATATTCATATCTAAGTTTGCTGAACAAAAAGCGTCAGCGAACAACAACCCCTTTTTATATTAAATAAACTAACTTTGTAGTATCGTACTAACGATTGGAATCGTATGACTAAGAATAACAATAAACCCAAGGCTATTTTACCTAGAGGGTTTAAAGACAGTGAGAAACAACTCCTGACTCTCAGAAAAATAGTTACTGAGGTAATAGAGGAAGAGTGTCAAAAATTTGGATTTGTTGAATTAGAAACTTCATCCATTGAATACACTGATAGTCTGGGCAAGTTTTTGCCTGATATAGATCGACCGAGTGGAGGAGTTTTTTCGTTACAAGATGAAGATGGTCAATGGCTATCATTACGATATGACCTAACAGCTCCTTTAGCACGATATGTTGCACAGAATTATCAAAATTTAGTGAAGCCATTTAAAAGATATCAATCCGGAATAGTATGGAGGAATGAAAAGCCAGGGCCTGGAAGATTCAGAGAATTCTTACAATTTGATGCAGATGTTATTGGAATTCAATCAAATCTAATCGATGCTGAATTATGCGTCATGGTTGTAAATATTTTGAGAAGACTTGGTTTAAATGACTCTCAATTTAAAATTAAATATTCAAATAGAAAAATTTGGACAAGTCTTTTTGAGAAAATAAAGGCTTCGAAAGAAGTTGAGTCAAAAATTCTTAGAGCAGTAGATAAAAAGGATCGTCTAGGTGATGAAGGTGTTAAAGAGTTATTATGTGAGGGTAGGAAAGATAAATCTGGTGATTTTATGGAAGGTGTAGGTCTTGATGATGAACAAGCATCAATGATTTTAGACTTTATGAACAACCAGAAGCAAACGAGTGATGATATTGATGAGTTTAACTCTTATTTAAAGAATTTTGCAGATTATCCAATTTCATTTGATCCATCCATTGTACGAGGATTGGATTACTATACAGGTATGATTTTTGAAGCTGAACTATTAATTGATGTAAAAAATACAAAAGGTGAAACTATAGTTTTTGGATCAGTGGCTGGAGGAGGAAGATATGACAAACTGATATCAAGATTTGGGAAAGAGGACGTTCCCGCTACTGGCATTTCTGTTGGTGTTGACAGGCTTATTGTCGCTCTAGAGCAGTTGGATCTCATTAAAGCTAAATCGAGACCTTTAGTAATTGTAGCAAATTTAGGAGATAATAATTTATCTGAGTATATTCGAATGGCATCTGAAATTAGAGATGCAGGCATGGCCTGCGAGATTTCTTTTGGCTCAAAAAACTTAGCTAAGCAACTTAAATATTGCGATCGCAAGCAAGCTGATGCAGTTGTAATTGCAGGTGATGATGAAATTAAAAATAATAAAATATCACTTAAAGATTTAAAAGAGGGAAGTGAGATTTCAAAAAATATAACTGGACGTGAAGAATGGAAAGAAACTAAAGCAGGTCAAAAAGAAGTCATTAGAGAGGATTTAGTAAGCACTCTAAAGGAAATACTAAAAATTTGAGCTATGTCACTACAGGAATTAAATATTAGATTAAAAGATTATTTTATTGAGTTAGGATTTCAATATGTAGAGCTTCCTTTAGTTCATGATTCTGACATTTTTTATGAAACATCGGGAGAAGAAATCAGAAGTCAGATGTATTCTTTTATAGACGGTTCAGGCAAGGAAAAATGTCTGAGACCAGATATGACGATCCCTACGTGTCAAAGTTTTATTAAAAATGATGATAAAATAAATGAAGCTAATTTATGCTACAGTGGACCCGTATTTAGGTCAACCAATGGAATAAATGACGCATCAATTGAATTAAACCAATCAGGGGTTGAAATTATTTTTACAGAAAAAAAGCTAAAAACTATTTATGAAAAAGATATATATGCGCTTAAAACAGCAGTCAAAATTCTAGAAAAATTAAATATTAATGAATACCAAATTAAAATAGGCAGTCTAAACCTCTTTAATAGTTTTATAAGTTATTTAGATTTACCGATCAGGTGGAAACAAAGAATTGTCAGGCATTTTTTTAGAAGAACATATTTTGATAGTTTGTTAAATCGATTAGGGCAAGGTGTCGGTTATGACATTTTGAAAAAAGATGAAATTATCAATGAAAAACTAGGTTTGAATGCCAATTCAAGTGGAAATTTGGCTGATCTAATTAATTCTAATAGCAATTCCGGTTCAGGCTCAAGGACAGTTGAAGAAATCGTCAAACGATTTCAGGAGAAAAGTGAAAACATCGTCTCTGAAAGTAATGGAAAACAAATTGTAAATCTGATTAAAAATTTTTTAGGTTTAAACGCTTCTCTTGATACTTTTCCGAATATTTTAAGAGAGTTTGTAAGTGATCAAAAGCTTGATTTTTTTAAAAAAGAGATTGATGGCATTGAAGAATTCAAGAACGCCGTCTCATCTGAAATGGATATATCTAAAATTAATTTTAACAATGACTTTGGACATTCAATTGAATTTTATGATGGTGTTATGTTCGAAATCTATGATCAATCAGGCAATTTAAAGATAATAACTGGTGGAAGATACGATAAGTTACTTAATATTTTAGGGTCCAGAAACAATCTGTCAGCTATAGGGTTTGCAACAAATAATAATAATTTAAGTAAAATTATATAGTCATGAAATTTGAAAATAAATTAAGGATAGGATTACCTAGTAAAGGCAGATTAAGAAAAGACATGGAGAAACTATTTCTAGATAAAAATATTACTTTTGAAAATCTTGTAAATGATAGAGATTATATTGGTACAATAGAGGGACTAAGAGATACAGTTCTATATTTTTTAAGTGCCAAAGAAATTACCAATAGACTTGATGAGGGATCAATTCATGCAGGCTTAACTGGTGATGACCTCATACAAGAAAAAATTTTCAATTTTAATTCAAAAATAACAAAGGATCTGGAGTTAACTTTTGGAAAAGCGGATCTGGTTGTTGCTGTACCGGATATCTGGATTGATGTAATGACGATGGCTGATTTGGAAGAAGTGAGCAATAATCACAGAGATAAATATTCAAAAAGGTTGCGTGTAGCAACTAAATATAAGAATTTAACAAATAATTTCTTTTCTAAATGTGGAGTTGTTGATTATAGAACTGTTGAAAGTGATGGCTCTACTGAAAGCGCGCCTTTTAATGGTTTTTCAGAAATTATCACTGATATAACATCAACAGGTGAAACACTAAGGGCTAACAATTTAAGAGTTCTTGATGATGGCATAATCCTGAAATCATCAGCAAATATTTTTTCTTCAAAAGTTGCGGAGTGGGATAACGAAATAGAAAGTAATTACAAAAATTTTATTAATAAGTTTGAATAAAAAAAACCCGGCTAGGCCGGGTTTTTTTTAGAGTTTATCGTGAACGATTATTACATCATGCCGCCCATGCCGCCCATGCCGCCCATATCAGGCATTGCAGGTGCTGCAGCAGGCTTATCTTCAGGAGCATCAGCAACCATCGCTTCAGTTGTAATTAAAACACCGGCAATAGATGCAGCGTTTTGTAAACTTGTTCTTACAACTTTAGTTGGGTCAATGATTCCCGCTTTAAACATATCGACAAATTTATCAGACTGAGCATCATAACCCTCAGTAGAAGACTTGCCCTCTTTAAGCTTGCCAACAATTACAGATCCATCAACACCCGCGTTGTTTGCGATTGTTCTAATTGGTGTTTCCAATGCTCTACGAACAATATCCACCCCAGCTTTTTGATCAGCGTTAGAAGTTTTGACCTTATCAAGTGCACCAGCTGCTTTTAGAAGTGATAATCCACCCCCAGCAACGATACCTTCTTCAACGGCAGCTCTAGTAGCATTAAGAGCATCATCAACTCTGTCTTTTCTTTCTTTAACTTCAACTTCGGTAGCTCCACCAACTTTGATTACAGCTACTCCACCAGCTAATTTAGCAAGACGTTCTTGTAACTTCTCTCTGTCATAGTCAGATGTTGTTTCCTCAATCTGTTTCCTAATCTGAGAGCATCTACCTTGAATATCAGCTTTAGTTCCAGCACCATTAACGATTGTAGTATTTTCTTTATCAATACTAATCCTTTTTGCTGTCCCTAAATCATTAATGGTTACATTTTCTAATTTAATACCTAAGTCTTCAGATATGACCTGACCACCGGTTAAAATAGAAATGTCTTCCATCATTGCTTTTCTTCTATCGCCAAACCCTGGTGCTTTTACAGCAGCAATTTTTAATCCACCTCTTAACTTATTAACCACCAATGTAGCAAGCGCTTCACCTTCAACATCTTCAGCGATAATTACAAGTGGTCTTCCCGCTTGAACTACAGCTTCTAATAGAGGAAGCATTGGTTGTAGGTTTGTTAATTTTTTTTCATGAAGAAGAATATAAGCATTTTCTAGATCAGCTGTCATTTTCTCTGCATTAGTCACAAAATATGGAGATAGGTAGCCTCTATCAAATTGCATACCCTCAACAACATCAAGTTCAGTTTCAAGACCTTTAGCTTCTTCAACTGTTATAACGCCTTCGTTTCCAACTTTATCCATTGCCTTCGCAATCATAGCGCCAACTTCAGCCTCACCGTTTGCAGAAATAGAGCCAACTTGTGCTACTTCAGCACTAGTTTTAACCTTTTTTGATGAACTACTAATGGCATCGCTTGCAGCATCTATTGCAGAGTCTACTCCTCTTCTTAAGTCCATTGGATTCATTCCCGCTGCAACAAATTTTAAGCCCTCAGTAACTATTGCTCTTGTAAGTACAGTAGCTGTTGTAGTTCCATCACCTGCAACATCATTTGTTTTACTTGCAGCTTCACGAACCATTTGGGCTCCCATATTTTCGAATTTATCCTTTAGTTCGATTTCTTTTGCAACTGAAACTCCATCTTTTGTACTTTTAGGTGCACCAAAAGATTTATCCATGACAACGTTTCTTCCTTTAGGACCTAATGTTACTGCAACTGCGTCAGCTAAAACGTTAACACCTTTAAGCATTTTGTTTCTTGCTTCTGTGCCAAAATGTATATCTTTACCCGCCATTTTTTATTCTCCTTGATTTAAGATTTATTTTTTCTTTTTTGATTTTGATTTTGATTTTTTTTCAATGACACCCATGATGTCAGACTCTTTCATGATACATAGCTCTTCCCCATCAACTTTGACTTCAGTGCCAGACCATTTTCCAAACAGGACAATATCTCCCGCTTTTAAATCTAATGGTGTAACTTTTCCATCTTCAGATTTTGTTCCTGATCCAACAGCAACAATTTGTCCTTCTTGAGGTTTTTCTTGAGCTGTATCAGGAATGATAATCCCTCCAGCAGTTTTTTCTTCAGTGTCTAATCTCCTTACGAGAACACGATCATGTAAAGGTCGAAAATCCATTTTTAATCTCCTAAATATTTAATATCTTTTGCTTAATTACCTAGGCATATAGTGATCCAGTGCGTATGTGTCAAGAGGGGCTTCAAAAACGAATAATTATAAAAAATGACAAAAAATGCCTATTTTACAACACTTTGACTACTGTTCAGACTCTCCACCGTCTATAACTATATTTTGTCCAGTCATAAACGAGCCTGCTTCAGACGCAAGGTAGACGGCGGCTCCTGCGATTTCATCTGGCATGCCAATTCTTTTGAGCGCTGATTTCGCCGTTGTTACCCTCAAAATGTCTTCGTTCTCCCAAAGTGCACGTGCAAAATCAGTCTTGATTAGCCCCGGAGATATACAATTTGCTCTAATATTATTTCTACCATACTCCACAGAAATATTCCTTGCTAACTGAGAATCAGCGGCCTTGCTAATAGCATAAGCGCCTAACATGCTGCTTCCGTGTAGACCTGCTATTGATGAAATTATAATGATAGAACCACTTTTTATTTTTACCATATCGGGCAGTATTTCGTTACATAGCCAAAAGTTACTCTGTACATTTGATTTCATTATTTTTTCAAATGCTTCATCTGGTATGTTGTTAGATGGCCCAAAATATGGATTTACAGCCGCGTTGCATACTAAAGTTGTTATACTCCCACAAAACTCCTTTGATTTAACATACAAGTTTTTTAACTGTTCTTTGTCAGAAATATTACATGATATTGCTGTAGCGGTATCCTTACCAAACGTACTATTAATTTCTTCTGCAACGTTCTCGCATGCATCAATTTTGCGACTTGTTATTATTACTTTGGCGCCATGCTCAGCCATTCGATATGCAATAGCCTTACCTATGCCACGTGAAGATCCAGTAATAATTGCATTTTTATCTTTTAAATTAAAAAGTGATGTCATTTAATTACGAACTGATTTAAAAAAAAGATTATAAGTTAATAAAATAATTTCAATAAAAATATGAATATTAATGAAGTTAAGAGTGTTGAGAGTTATTCACTATCCTATAAAGCAATTTTATGTGATCTCTGGGGAGTAATTCATAATGGTGTTGAAATTTATGCTAGCGCTCTCACTTATCTTGAACGCATGAAGGAGCATGGAATTGATGTTTATTTGATTTCTAATGCCCCGCGTCCTAATTATGTTGTTCAGGAGGGTTTGACAAATAAACTTGGACTTAATCCCGATCTTTATAAAGATATTTATACCTCTGGAGATATAGGAACGAAGTTTGTTAATAAAAAAATTCATGGTGAAAGTTATTTTCATCTAGGCCCAACTAAGGACTATGATCTATTAGAAAATATAAATATTAGTAAGGTAGATAGTATTAATGAGGCAGATTTCATTTTAACAACGGGACTTTACGATGACAGTTTTGAAACTCCTAAAGATTATAATGATTTATTTAATGACTTCATTGAGAAAGAAAAACCTATTGTATGTGTAAATCCTGATGAAATTGTTTATCGAGGATTAAACTCTATTTTTTGTGCTGGAGCTTTAGGCAAATATTATGAAAAACTTGGTGGTAAAGTAGTATATTATGGAAAACCATACGTTGAAATTTATGACCAAGCTTTTCAAGATTTGAAAAATATGAATAATATTGAAAATAAGTCAGATATCCTTGCAATCGGGGACAGTATCAAAACCGACTGTCTTGGTGCACAAAACTTTAATTTGGATTTTGTCTTTATTATGAATGGTATACATAAGGATCAAATATCAGGTAAAAATAACATTGAAGATATTAGCAAGCTTGTGGAAAATATTCTTTCAAGAGATACAAAAGAAATCACAGTTTCTGATTTTCTGAAGTGAAATAAAGTGAAAATATTTAAAGATCTTAAAAAGACGTATAATTTTACGAAAGACTCTATCCTTATAATTGGTAACCTTGATGGTGTTCATAAAGGTCACCAATCAATAATATCGTTAGCCAAGAAACTTAGTAAAAAAAAAGACGCAAAAGTTGGAGTATTACTTTTTGATCCTCATCCTAGGAGGTATTTTGAAAAGGATAATAAAGGTTTTTTATTAACACAGGTTGATACGCGTCTAGAAATTTTAAAATCCCATAAAATTGATTATGCGATTGTCTTAAAGTTCAATAAGAGCATTGCAACAATGACGCCTAAATTATTTTGTAAAAAAATTCTTTTTTCAGGCATAGCTATGAAGAATATTTTTGTTGGTAAAAATTTTAGGTTTGGGAATAAAAGATCTGGCGACTATCGGTTTCTATCAAATTTTGGAAAAGAACATTCATTTTATGTGACACCCATAAATTTAGTGGAAACAAATAAAATACTTCACAAAAAAACAAAAATGAAAATTTACTCTTCATCAAACATAAGAGCTTTAATTCAAAAAGGAGAGGTGAAACTTGCCAACAAATTTCTTGGGGCTCCGTTTACAATTGTCTCTAGAGTAATGAAAGGTGATCAAAGGGGCCGAACAATAGGAGTTCCAACAGCAAACCTTAAAATTGATGAATATATTCAACCTAACCATGGGGTTTATGCTGTTCGTGCACAAGTCGTGAATAAGAGTGCAAAGGGAAAGAATTACAAGGGAATTGCCAATTTTGGAGTCAGACCGACTTTTGATAAAAATAAGCCCTTATTAGAGGTTCACTTGTTTAATTTTAATTTGAATATTTATAATTCTTCATTAAAAGTAGAATTTATTGACTTCATTAGGAAAGAAAAAAAGTTTTCTGGAATAGATTCATTAAAAACTCAATTGAAAATAGATATATCCAAAGCTAAGAAAATCTTAAATTAATAAAATGACCGCTAAAGATGATAAAATAGATTTTAGTGAAACTTTGTTTTTGCCTAAAACTTCTTTTGCTATGCGTGCGGGTCTGCCTGAACAAGAGCCAAGCATATTAGAGGATTGGGATAAAAATAATCTTTACCATAAATTAAGAAACAATTCGAAGGACCGAAAGAAATTTGTACTTCATGATGGCCCACCATATGCAAATGGCCATCTTCATATGGGCCATGCTTTAAATAAAGTTTTAAAAGATTTTGTTGTTCGGTCACAGCAAATGCTTGGCCACAATAGCTCATATATTCCTGGCTGGGATTGTCATGGCCTCCCGATAGAGTGGAAGATTGAAGAACAATATCGAGAAAAAGGAAAAGATAAAGACGAAGTAGATATCATTCAGTTTAGAAAAGAATGCAGGGAATTTGCTAAAAAGTGGATTGATATTCAAAGATCGGAATTTATTAGGCTTGGAGTAACTGGAGATTGGTTCAATCCCTACACTACAATGTCTTACGAAGCTGAGTCTACAATTGTGAAGGAGTTTTTCAAATTTTTGGAAAATGAGAGTTTATATCGTGGCTCTAAACCAGTTATGTGGTCAACAGTTGAAAAGACCGCATTAGCTGAAGCTGAGATAGAATATAAAGAACATAAATCGATAACAATTTTTGTAAAATTTCCAGTTATTTCTTCACTGGAAAATAATGATGTAAATACGTCGGTTATTATTTGGACTACAACTCCATGGACTATACCAGCAAATCGAGCCATAGCTTTCAGTAAAGATATAAGTTATTCAATTTATTCTGTTGATGGATTAGAAGAAAACAGTCTATTAAAAGAAGGAGAGCAAATTATTATTGCTGATCAATTGATAGACAATGTAAGAACCCAGTGCAAAGTAAAAGAGCTCACAAAAATTAGAGCAATCAAAGACTTAGATCAAATAATTTGTGGACATCCTTTCAGAGATTCAGGGTATGATTTTGAAGTTAAATTATTTGATGCTGATTTTGTAACTTTAGAACAAGGAAGTGGATTTGTTCATATAGCTCCAGGTCACGGAGCAGATGATTATAATTTAGGCATTGCAAATAATGTCGAAGTTCCAGAAACAGTAGATGAGAATGGTCAATATTTTGACCATGTTCCCCTTTTTAAAGGCAAAAAAGTATTTAATGATGATGGCTCTGATGCAGACGCGAATGTAGCAGTGATTGTTGAGCTTAAAAATCATAATAACCTTGCAGGCAAAGGATCACTCAGGCACAGCTATCCTCATTCATGGAGATCTAAAGCTCCTGTCATATTCAGAAATACTCCTCAGTGGTTTATTAGTATGGAAAAGAATGGTTTAAGGTCAACGGCACTTAATGAAATAGACAAAGTTAATTGGTTCCCTAAACAAGGTAAGAATAGAATATATTCGATGATTGAAGATAGACCTGATTGGGTTGTTTCAAGGCAAAGAGCTTGGGGTGTTCCTCTATCTATATTTTACAACATAGAAACTGGACAACCTCTAATTGATAAAGAAATTAATCAAAAAATAATCGATCTGTATAAAGAAGAAGGATCAGACGCTTGGTTTAAATACTCTAAAGAAGAATTGTTGGGATATAAGTACGATCCAAATGATTATAAAAAAGTTGATGATATTCTTGATGTTTGGTTTGATTCTGGCTGTACCCATTCCTTTGTTTTAGATGAAAAGGAAGATCAAATGTGGCCTGCATCTCTTTATTTAGAAGGCACTGATCAACATAGAGGATGGTTTCACTCCTCACTTTTGGAGTCATGTGGAACCAGAGGGATTGCTCCTTATGAGTCGGTCTTGACGCATGGTTTTGTTCTTCACGAAGATGGACTAAAAATGAGTAAGTCTTCAGCTAATATAGTTTCACCTGATGAAATTATAAATAAATCTGGAGCAGATATTTTAAGACTATGGGTTGCAAGCAGCGATTATTCAGAGGATTTAAAGATAGGGCCTGAAATCATGAAGAGCAATGTTGATAGCTACAGAAGGCTGAGGAATACATTACGTTTCATTCTTGGAAACTTATCTGAATTTAATGATAATGAAAAAATTTCATATGCAGAACTCAGTGAGCTTGATCAATATATTTTATCTCAGTTAGAGGAGCTAAAAAAAGAAGTAATAGAAAACTATAAAATATTTGAATATCAAAAAGTTTTTTCTGCAATATTTAATTTTTGTACTAATGATTTATCATCTTTTTATTTTGATATTAAAAAGGATGTACTTTACTGCGAATCTAAGGACAGCCATATCAGGATGTCTACTCGAACAGTATTAGATAAACTATTCTATAATTTGCTTACCTTACTCGCGCCTATTTTATGTTTTACATCTGAAGAGGCTTGGCAAAGCAGACTTGGAAAAGAATCAAGTATCCATGAAGTTGATTTTCCAGTCTTAGAAAGTGATGTTATTAATAAAGAGCTCACAAAAAAATGGGATTTATATAAGCAGTTGCGTAAGGCAATAAATGGCGCAATTGAGGTAAAGAGAAAAGAAAAAGTCATCGGCTCAAGTCTTGAAGCATCTGTAACACTCTTTTCAACAAAAAATATTAATGAAATTGATAGTGATACACTTGAAAATATTTCAATAATAAGTGAATTAACAATATTAAACGAAAAGCCACCAGAAGGCTCATATATTTCTGAGTCAGAAAAAGATGTAGGTATTGTAGTTAAGAAAGTTGATGGCAATAAGTGCGAGAGATGCTGGAAATATTATCCTAATCTAGAAAAAGATATTTGTTTACGTTGTGAGCAAGTTATGAATCAATAAATGATATATAGGCTTTCTAAATTTTTTTTACTAATATTATTTTTTTTCGCTTTAGATCAAATAAGTAAAAATATAATTATACAACTTTACAACATCGATGTTGAAAATTTAAGTTCCCAGTATTTAACCTCAATTAATGAATACATAAATTTATATTTAATTTGGAATAAAGGCTTTGCCTTTGGGTTATTTCAAAATGATATAAGGATTGTAAATAATATTTATATGATTTTAATGGCTGCAATTATTGTCGTGGTGTTCATTTACGCCTTAACCATTAATAGCAAAGTTTATTATTATGGATTTAGTTTAATAATTGGAGGTGCATTAGGCAATCTTTTTGATCGTTATCAGTATGCAGCAGTATTGGATTTTATTGACGTGCATTATAATAATTTCCATTGGTATGTATTTAATATTGCTGATATAAATATAACTCTTGGATGTATCCTAATAATAATTTTAGAATTGTTTTCAAATAGAAAGAAAAAAAATGAAATATAAAATAACCAGTCGATACTTTCTATTGATAGTTTTTTTTATATTTATTTCTTGTTCTAATAATACAGTAAGAGATTATACGTCACTTAAGCAAAAAGCACTAGAAATACCCCCTGACTTTGAGTTATCACCTCCAGTTGTGAATGATGACTCTGCAAGTGAAGAGCTGCCAAATGAAGAAGTGGTAGAAGATATTGAAGAAATACTAACAAGTGATAATAGTGCGAAAACTAGTGAAAAGACTGAGAGTTCATCTTTAGAAGATTTCATTGATAGTAATTTTGTTAATGATGGAAAAGAAGAAGTATCAAATGAAGTAAACACAAATGACGATACTGAATCCCTAGACGTTTTGGTAAATGACGACTTACCTGATCAGCCTACTGATGTCGAAAATACAAATGATACAGAAGAGATGATTCAAGATGATCAAGCCCAAAATAATGAGTCTCAAGAAACCAATTTTACTGAAGAAAAGTTGCTAGATGAGTTATCAAATGTAGATGATATAACATCGCTTCCAGAAGAAGAGCAGTTGAAGCCTGAGATTATTGAAGAAGAAGTTTATGACGATCCTACAGTTTACGATGATGACCAAGATTTAAATGATCTATTGAACAGAGTGGATGATTTACTCAACTCATATTCAAATTAAATATTCTATAAATGTTTAAGTTTTTTAGAGATCCAAAATGGTTTTACTGGGCATATATTGGTTCAGCAATTATTTTATCGTCATTATGGATTCAAGTACAAATTGACGTAAAAATTAATGAATGGTTTGGTGAATTTTATGACATGATACAAGAGGCGTTGTCAGCTCCTAACGTAATTACTATAGAAGAATATTGGGCAAGTCTTTTATCATTTATAACTTTAGCTGGCATGTATGTGGCTGTAGCAGTTCTTGTAAGTTATTTTACTAATCATTTTCTATTCAGGTGGAGAACCGCAATGGTAGAATGGTATCATTCTGTTTATGACAAAGCCCGCAAAATTGAAGGGGCCTCACAGAGAGTCCAAGAAGATACAATTAAATTCTCAAGAATCATGGAGTCTCTTGGAACGAGTTTGATCGAAGCATTAATGATACTGGTTGAATTTATGCCAATTTTATTTGGCCTGAGCATTGGAATTCCAATATTTTTCTTTGGTGAATGGGAATATGGTTTAGTTGTTGGGGCGTTGGTGTGGTCAATTGGTGGTACATTATTTTTAATTATTCTTGGTTTTATTTTAAGACTTGTTGGAATCGAATATGATCTTCAAAAACAAGAAGCTGCATATAGGAAAATGCTCGTAATTGCTGAGGACGATGAGACTGTGAGGCCAAAAACTCTTGAGGAATTGTTCGGTGATGTAAGGCAGATACATTTTCTAAGTTATATAAGATACCTATATTTTGATATTGGCCGTGTTGCATTTTTACAGGCAAATGTTTTATCAGCGTATGTATTTTTAGCACCCGCAATCGTTGCAGGCGTTGTTACCCTTGGGGTTATGCAGCAGATAATCAGGGCATTTGGAAGAGTTGAGGGATCAATGCAGTATCTGCTAAAAGCATGGCCTACGATAATTGAGCTCGCAAGTGTTTATAAGAGACTAAGAGAGTTTGAAAGACAAATTGATGAAGTTTTAATTGAAGAGGAAACTCCTGTATAAAAATGAATTATTCATTCTTAGATTTCGAGAAACTTGAAAAAAAATTCCTTTTATCTAGTGATATCATTTATCAAAAATTTGAAAATATTGTTGTTATTGGCTTTGGAGGATCAACGCAAGGCTCAAAAGCCATTAATTCCTTTTTAAATGAAATACGAGTAATTTATATTGATCATTTACATTCTGATATTATTGATAAATTAGTCGTAACTTTGAATTTAGAAAAAACAGGGTTCATTTTCATCTCTAAATCTGGCAAAACTTCTGAAACATTATCTATTTTTGAGTACTTGATAGACAAATGCAAAAATAAAATAAATATCTCAAATCACTTTTTTTCTTTAACCGAAGATAAACAATCTCAACTTCACGACTTTGCGTTACAGCACTCAATGAAATCTATTGAGCATGATCCAGATATAGGAGGAAGATTTTCTATATTCAGCAATACATCTCTTATTCCTGGGTTTTATTTTAATTCGCATTTGTGCAAAAATTTTCTTGAGGGCGGCAGAGAAGCTATGGAAGAAAAAGGTTTAGCTGAAGATTTGGCTGATCAGTTAAGTCAGTCTATAAAAAATAATAAAAATATCGCAGCATATCTTATTTATGGGCATGAATTACTTGAAGTAGGTAATTGGAAAAAACAACTTTTTGCTGAATCGCTAGGTAAAAATGGAAAAGGATTTATGCCAGTTGTTTCTGAGATGACAAAAGACCAGCATAGTATTCTTCAATTATTTCTGGACGGGCCAAGGAATGTATTCTTTGAAATCATGAGTATGGAGAGTGATAAAGTGAATTTAATAAATATGACACTTTCTAACCATATGAGTGCAATGAACGAGACACTTATAAAGCAAGGTCTTAAACCAAGAATTTCAATATTTAAGGAGAATGATGTTAAGAAGCTGGGTTTTTATTTTTGTATCGAAATATTAACTGTTATTTTCTTGGCAAAGCTTCTTAATGTAGATCCTTTTGTTCAGGAAGCTGTCGAACTTCAAAAAAATAATTTAAGTTAGTCTATAGAAAGAAAATTTTGATATACCCAACTCTTTAACTCTTTCTATTTTTAGCTCTGGGATTAATATATCTTTTGATTTTCTTTCCTCTTCAATAACCAGTATAGAGTCTTTGTTTATAAGATTTTTCTTTAGGATATTTTTTATAGATCTGGCAACTAAGTTTTTATTATAGGGGGGATCTATATACACCAAGTTAAATTTTGGCTTATCAGAAATAGTTTCAAATGAGCATGCATTTTCGTTTAGAACAGATATTTGATCAGTCAAGCCTAGTTTATTTGCACTCTTATAAATTAGATTAATTATTTGATCATTGTTTTCAACCATTGTTGCACTGTTGGCGCCTCTTGATAAAGCTTCAAAACTAAATGAACCTGTTCCTGCAAATAAATCTAGAACATTTGATTTTTCAATTTGAAATCCAGTATTAATTATTTCTTTACCATGCGTAAGAATATTAAATATTGTTTCTCTATTTTTATCAGATAATGGTCGAACATCTTTATCTTTATGACTAAAAATAGAATGCCCTTTTTTTGACCCACTAATTATTCTCATATATTTTGACTTTTTTTAATTTACTTCTCTCTAACGATCCTAATTTATAAGCTCCATAAGATATTCGGATGAGCCGAGTAACAGTTATATTTAATGACTCGAAGATATTTCTTATTTCTCTATTCTTACCCTCGAGCAATGACATTTTAATCCAAGAGTAAGTCTTAGTCTTGCTAATGAGGCTTACTTTTATAGGCTTATACTTAATATGCTTTATTCTAAGTCCTTTTGATAATCTATCTATGAAATTTTTATCAATAAATCCTTGTACTCTTACCTTGTACACTCTTTCAAAATTATTTTTGGGTAATTCCATTTTTCTTTTAAATTCTCCGTTATCTGTAAATAGTAATAAACCCTCAGTGTTATAATCTAATCTTCCAATTGATAATAAATTTTTTTGTTTAGGTCCTAAAAAATCATAAACCGTTTTTCTATTTTTATCATCAGATTTGGTAACTAAGCATCCTCTAGGTTTATGAAAAATATAAAGTGAATTTAGTTCAGTAATCTTCTTAATTTTAATTATAGTTTCATCAATGCTAATTTTATTACTTGGAGAAACTTTTATTCCTTGTGTAGTCAGTAATTTCCCATCTACTTTAATACGACCTTCCATAATGAATTTATCAATCTCTCTTCGAGAAAAATCAGTTGATCTTGCGAGAACTTTATTTATTCTTTCCATTATTATTGTTTAGTTTTTTGAGCAATATTTAAGTTACAATTAAATATTTATGACACAAAATACATTTATGGAACAGGCAATAATAAATGCTTACAAAGGACTAGATTTGGGAGAGGTACCAGTCGGTTGTGTGATTGTGAATCAAGATAATAAGATAATCTCCCAATCATATAATAAAGTTATAGCGGATAACGATCCCACTGCTCATGCTGAGATTAACGCTATAAGGCTAGCATGTGCTTCCTTAAAATCTGAGCGTTTAATCGATTGTAGTATTTATGTTACTTTAGAGCCTTGTATAATGTGTGCCGCCGCAATATCGAAATCTAAGTTAAAAAGACTATATTATGGAGCAGATGATATGAGTTTTGGTTCTATCAACGGTGGATTTAATTTTTTTCAAACAAAAAATTGCAATCATGTGCCAGAGATTTATGATAGTATTTCAAAAATTCAATGTGAGAATTTAATAAACGATTTTTTTAAAGGTAAAAGACCATGACAATTTCAGCTAAGGCACAGCAAACAACAGATCGACTAAACACATTTATGGAAAAAAACGTGTATCCAAATAATGATACATATCATAAGCAAATTGAAGACTTCGGAAATGATCGCTGGCAGGTTGTCCCTATAGTTGAAGATTTAAAAAAAGAAGCAAAAAAAGAGGACCTCTGGAACTTGTTTTTACCAGACAGCGATTTAGGACATGGACTTTCAAATGCTGAATATGCTCCCATGTGTGAAATAATGGGAAGAGCTATGTGGTCTGCAGAAGTATTTAACTGCTCTGCGCCTGATACAGGTAATATGGAGGTTCTAGTCAGATACGGAACTGATGAACAGAAAGATAAATATCTTAAACCACTTCTTAATGGCGAAATTCGATCTGCATTTGCAATGACAGAACCAGCCGTTGCATCTTCAGATGCAACCAATATTGAAAGTGAGATAAAAAAAGAGGGTAATCAATATGTCTTAAATGGAACAAAATGGTGGACGTCGGGAGCAATGGATCCAAGATGCCAGTTTTACATTTTTATGGGCAAAACTGATCCTGAGAATGAGAATATTCATAAACAACAGTCCATGATTTTAGTGGATAAGGATACACCAGGTATTAAAATAAAAAGACATTTACCAGTTTTTGGATTTGACGATGCTCCACACGGGCATGCGGAGGTAGAGTTCAAGGACGTAAAGGTGCCACCTGAAAATATGTTGTTAGGAGAGGGTAGAGGATTTGAAATCGCTCAAGGCAGACTTGGTCCGGGACGAATTCATCATTGCATGAGAACAATCGGACTTGCGGAAGTTGCGCTGGAGGCCATGTGCAAACGATTGATGAGCCGTAAAGCTTTTGGAAAAGAGGTAGTTAGGCATTCTGTGTGGCAAGAAAGAATTGCAGATGCTCGAATTAATATTGAGATGACAAGACTTTTGACGCTTAAAGCAGCATCAATGATGGATGAGGTAGGTAATAAAGTTGCTAAAAATGAGATAGCTATGATTAAGGTTGCAGCACCCAATATGGCACTTAAGATAATAGATGATGCAATCCAAGCCTTTGGAGGCGCAGGAGTCACTACAGATCCAAGATTAGCCCAAGCTTATGCCGGCATGAGAACGCTACGTTTAGCAGATGGGCCAGATGAAGTTCATAGACTCTCAATCGCTAGAAATGAATTAAAAAAATATCTCTAACATTGATAAAAAAAAAGAAGACATTCCAAAAAGACAAGTATGGACGTTACATAAAGTCTAAAGAGTTTGATGTATACTGGGATGAATACCATGAGCTTGAGGATATCTCGATGAAAGAGTCAGTTAGACAAAAAATTGAAAGAACAAAAAAAATCGAAACTAAAGAATAGTATCTAAAAAATCTATTAGTCTATTTACTTCCTCAATATTATTATAATGAACCATTGAAACTCTAACCACACCATCATTTGGTTCAATTCCTAATCCCTTCAAACACCTCCATGCATAAAACTCACCATTGCGAATTCCAATTTGGTTTTTACCTGCAGCTTTTGCAATTTCTAGTGAACTTTTGTCTTTCACAGTAAATGAGACAGTAGGCATTCGTTCACTTCTAGAGTGAGAAGTTTTGCCAATTAATCGTACATTTTTTTTGAGCTTTAAAAATTCAATAAGTGTTTTGATTAGTGTTTCTTCGTAGTTATAAATTAGCTCAAAAACTTTTTTTCCTTTTTCATGAAGGTTCAATCCTTGTTCTGTAAAATGATGACTGTAAAGTGTTTCATAGTAGTCAGTGACTCCAGATAAGCATGCCAATTCCTCATGGTTTGGGCCGCCTGGGTTCATTGTGTACGGTATCTCTGATGCTAGAAATTCGTGATTCAAGTTTTTAGTTTGATCAAGAAGTTCTTTTTTTCCATATAAAAGGGCTAAATGTGGACCATAAGTTTTGTATAGACTGAACCCATAGAAATCTATGTCTAATTCTTTTAGATCAATAATATCATGTGCCATGTACGCTACTCCATCACCAACTACTTTTATGTCATGACTATGAGCTATTGAGATTATTTCTTTTAAGTTATTTATTGAAGCCACAACATTTGATGTATGACAGACACAAATAAATTTAGTTCTTTTTGTTATTAAATTTTTTAAATCTTCAACTTCAAGTTCAGCACTTTTTGGATTAAACTTCCATTCCTTAATATTAATTCCTTTTTCCGCAAGTTTCCTCCACGACCCAATATTTGCCTCATGGTCTTGATTGGTTACAATTATTTCATCATCAGTTTTAAGCCAATCTTTAATTGCATTAGACAGCAAAAACATATTCATGGTCGTTGATGGACCTATAATAAATTCATTTTTTGAAATATTTAATAGTTCTGCAATTTTCTCTAAGCTGTTATCCATTTCATTTCCTGCTTCTATTGATGGACCAAAGTCACCATAAGGTTGAACTTTCTTAGTAATCATAAAATCATTAAGTTTTTCAATTACATGCTTAGGAACATATGTACCCCCTGCATTTTCAAAGAATGCAAAATCAGCAGTTTTGGGATTTTGAAAAACAGGAAATTGTTTTCTCACAAATTCTATATCTAGTATATTTCTACTCAAATTATTTAATTCCTTCTACAATACTCCAACCGAGCTTACCTAATATTGGAACAAAAGCTTCATAATTTTTAGCCTCTGAGCTTGAAGCAGTTCCATCTCTTACACGACCCACTATGCCTTGAGCTATTCCTGCAAGTCTAAATATATTATATGCCATATAGAAATCCCAATTATCTATTTTTTCTCTTCCTGTTTTTTTGTAATAAAGTTCAGCATACTCATTTTCTGAGGGAATATTGAGTGATTTAAGATCCGATCCCATCATTCCTAATCCCTTTGCGCCTGCTGGCAATCTCCATGACATCATATGATAAGTAAAATCTGCTATCGGATTTCCTAAAGTAGATAATTCCCAGTCTAATATTGCTTTTACTTCATGAGTTATAGGGTCGAATATCATATTGTCCAACCTGAAATCCCCATGAACGATCGTGGTCTCTTGATCAGAAGGTATATTTTTAGGTAACCATTCTATCAATTCATTAATCTCAGGTATCATTTGTGTTTCAGAATCTTTGTACTGTTTTGTCCATCTATGAATTTGTCTGTCCATATAATTTTCATGTTTACCGTAATCAGCTAGATTAACTTTATCAAAATCAACGTTATGTAACTTCGCAATAGTATCATTCATGGATAAGTAAATTTCCCTTCTTTGATTTGGATCGCATCCTGGAAGAAGAAGTTCCCAATAAATGTTACCTATGACATGATCCATAATAAAAAAAGATGTACCAATTACTGTTTCATCATCGCAATAACCAAATGTTTCGGGAACAGGAACATCAGTATCATGAAGAGCTGTCATTACCCTGCATTCTCTATCAACTGCATGAGCGGATTTAAGAAGTTTACCTGGAGGCTTTCTTCTAAGTACAAAATTATTAATATTTGTTTCAACCAGATAAGTTGGATTTGACTGTCCACCTTTAAATTGTGTTATGTCGCTTATCAGAATATTGTTACCCATAAGTTTTTTTAGATAATCATTTAAAGATTCTTTATTAATTTTAAGTTTATCATCAACTTGCTTTGTGCCTGAGAATATTTCATTTCTATCAGTCACGTTAAAGCTTTCTTTCCAATATCTTTTCTATAGTACCCCTCAGGCCAGTCTATCGAGTGAATTGAATCATAGATTTTCTTCAAAGCCTCACTAAGTGATGCATTTTTTGACGTTACAGAGAGGACTCTTCCACCTGTAGCAATTATTTTTTTATCTTTAATAGCTGTTGCAGCGTGAAATACCTGAAAAGTATCAGTATTTTCTAACTTATCTATTCCGTTAATTACAGTTTCTTTCTCAAATGATCCTGGGTATCCATTCGATGCCATTACAACTGTTGCACAATGATCATCTTCCCATTTTAATTCAAAGTCATGTAAATCTTTATCGATACAGCTCAGCATAAGTTGAACTATATCACTTTTCATTCTTAGCATTAAAACTTGGCATTCAGGATCTCCAAATCTAATATTATATTCAACAAGTTTTGCCTTCCCATTTTTAATCATTAGCCCTGCATACAAAATACCTTGATATGGATGACCTAACTCTCTCATGGCATTTAGTGTGGGATATATAATTTCATCATCGACTTGTTTTTTAATCTCATCTGTAAAGATAGGAGCAGGTGAGTAGGCTCCCATCCCACCTGTGTTAGGACCAGTATCATTTTCTCCTATGCGTTTATGGTCTTGAGCACTTTCAAGAGAAATAAACTCAGTACCATCAGTGCATACAAAGTAACTCGCTTCTTCACCTTCCATAAATTCTTCAATGACTGCGGTCATATTTATTCCAAATTTATTTTCAAAAATTTCCTTCAGAGCTTTTTCAGCCATTTCAAAACTATCTGCGACTGTCACTCCTTTTCCGGCAGCTAATCCATTTGCTTTTACTACAATTGGCAAACTTTGTTTTTTTAAGTATTTGACTGCGTCTTCGTAGTTATCAAAAGTAGAATAGGCAGCTGTTGGAATAGAATAATTTTTGCAAAGATCTTTCATAAAGCTCTTTGATCCTTCAAGTTGGGATGCGTATTTATTTGGACCAAATATTTTAATATTTTTTGATACAAAATAATCCACTATTCCCGCAACTAATGGAACCTCAGGTCCAACTACAATTAAATCAATAAATTTTTCGACACAATATGAATGAATAGAGTTAAAATCATCAAGATCTAAATCTTTACATTCTGCTAGTAGACTTATTCCATAATTCCCAGGAGCACAAAATAGTGATGTAGCCAAAGGACTTCTTGATATTGCATGGCATAGAGAATGCTCCCTAGCTCCATTTCCAAGTACAAGAATTTTCATAAAGTAAAATTTAAATTAATTGATATATTAGCATATAAGGAATTAAATTAAATGGTTAGAGAAAATATCCAAGAGTACTCAGTTTCAGAAATTTCAGACTCTATAAAGGGAACTCTTGAAAACAGTTTTGGCTACGTAAAAGTTAGAGGGGAAGTCTCGGGTTTAAGTAAGCCAGCGTCAGGCCACATATATTTAAATTTAAAAGATGATAAGGCCGTTATAAAAGCAATAATCTGGCGAAGTGCAGCAGCAAGAATTAGTTTTGTACCCGAAGATGGATTAGAAGTTATTTGTTCAGGTAAGCTCACAACGGGATATTCTGATCGATACCCGGGGAGATCAGATTATTCAATTATAGTTGATTCAATAACTCCTGCAGGAGAGGGAGCCTTAATGGCTCTTTTAGAGCAACGTAAGAAAAAGCTTGTGGCTGAGGGTTTATTTGATGAGCAAAATAAGAAAAGTCTACCAAAGTATCCTGAAACGATTGGTATAGTCACATCTCCAACAGGTGCAGTTATAAAAGATATACTTCATAGATTAAATGAGAGGTTTCCATGCAATGTCATTCTATGGCCTGTTCCAGTTCAGGGCCAAGATGCGGCTCAGTTAATTTCTGATGCAGTAGATGGATTTAATAATTTATCGAGTAAAGACGAAGTAAATATACCGAACCTTATTATCATAGCACGTGGTGGGGGCAGTATAGAAGACCTTTGGCCTTTCAATGAAGAAATTGTAATCAGGTCTGTCTTCAAAAGTAATATTCCTATTGTATCTGCAATTGGTCATGAAACAGATACCACACTAATTGATTTTGTTTCTGACTTAAGAGCACCAACGCCTACAGCTGCAGCAGAAATTTCTACCCCAGATAAAGAAGAACTTTTGAGGGACATCAGTGAAAAAAATAATCGTCTAAATTATTCAATAAATTTATACCTTGATAATCTTAAAGACAATTTCATTTCAATAAAAGATAAATTGCCTGTTTCACTAAAACTTTTTCTAAATAATCTTACTTCTCATTTTCAAAATATTTCTCAATCACTTAATTTTCGTGTTATCGGTGAGCAATTAAAGAGCAGTAAAGTAAAACTCATTTCTTTAGAGGAGTCTCTATTGAAAGCAAAAAATATTTTGGTAGAGAGGCTTCAAAAAGAATTAGATAATAAAAGTACACTCCTTGAAAGCTTGAGTTATAAATCTGTTTTAAAAAGAGGGTACTCAGTTACAAGGAGTTCAAATAGAATAATCAAATCAAAAAAAGATTTAAAAGATGAAAGTGAGTTGATCATAGAAACTAATTTTGCTACTTTAAAAGCCAAACTTAGAGAAATTAATGACAAATAGTTTTACTACGAAGGCAGAAATAAGATTGCATCATGGCCAGTTTCAAATAATAAAGTCTGGGGATTATGTAGAATGCTCAATCACAAAAGAGAAGATCTCACTTGATAATTTGAAGTATTGGAACGTTGATTTACAGGAAATTTATGCAAATCCAAAAGTTGCACTAAGGAGATACAAAGAGATAAATGAAAATAAAGATTAAATTAATAGCAATCTTTTTTTTTATTTTTCAACCAGCCATAGCAGCTGATTTACCCAAAGAAATACCTCAAGGAAGCCTGGTTATCGGCCAGTCATTAGATGCAGATGAAATTATAGTAGATAATAATTTTATAAAAGTTAGCGAAAAAGGTCACTTTGTATTTGCAGTCGGCAGGGACCATGTGGAACCTATAAGTGTGACATATTTAAAAAATGGATCATTAATTAAAATTCATCAAATAAATATAATAAAACAAGACTACGACATACAAAGGATTGACGGTTTACCAGAACAAATGGTTACACCACTTGATGATGAAATAATTGAAAGAATAATTTATGAAAATGATTTGATAAAAGAAAAGAAAAAAATCAACTTAGACCTTACTTATTTTAAAGATAGTTTTATTCAACCAACAGAAGGAATTATCAGTGGTGTTTTTGGTAGTCAAAGAATATTAAATGGAAAAGCTAAAAGTCCACATCGTGGTTTAGATATTGCGGCTGAAACTGGAACCCCAATTTATGCCTGCAATGAAGGACTTGTTATACATGCCGAAGATGATCTTTATTATACAGGTGGAACCATAATTCTTGATCATGGGCATGGGGTAAAATCAATTTATGCTCATTTATCTAATGTAAAAGTAACAGTAAATCAAACCGTTTCAAAAGATGATGTTATTGGTGAAGTAGGTTCTACAGGAAGATCAACTGGTCCCCACCTTCACTGGGGAGTAATGGTGTTTAATACCTATGTAGACCCACAATTGCTTTTAGATTAATTTTTTAAAAAAAAATTAGATTTATATTTTCCATCTATTGTGGAACCAAAAGTATTGTTCAGGGTACTTAGTAATCATTTCTTGGTAAAATGAGGATATTTGAGCTGAAATTTTATAAATGTTTTCTTCATTACTCTCTTTATCTTTTGTATCAATGCACTCAACTACCTCAAATTTAAAATTATTATCAATTGTTCGTATTGGCCAGGCTAAAAATATTTTACATTTTGCTTTCAAAGCAATTTGTGCAGGAAGTGTTGATATATTCATTTCCTTATTAAAAAATTTAACCTTTGTTCCTGAAGACAATTGTTGATCTGCCAAGAGGGCAATAGAACTTCCTTTATTGAATTGATTTAATAGCTGTCTCGTCCCTGATCTGTTTTTACTATAACATTGAATACTATATTTGCGTCTTAGTTGTTTTACGACAAAATTTATTAGAGGATTATTTGGTTCTCTAACTATCGCTGAGACCCTATTCATCTTACTACGAAGAGCCATTCCAGGTATTTCCCAATTTGAACTATGGCCTGAAACAATTACACTATGTCCATTTTCATTAAATACATCATCTGAAAATTCATTATTAATAACTTCAATCTTTTTTTTGAGTATACTGTTCATATGAGCATATTCTGAGATTGTATAGCCCAGATTCTTCCAAACCCTATTAGCTGTATCATTAATCCACTTTTTATCTTTATCTTGAAATGCAATGGATAAATTTTTTATCAAAAGATTATGTATTGGAAGAAATGGTCCAACAGAAGTAGTAATTAATATTCCAAGAGTACGCGACATTTTAAGAGGTAGAATTTTAAAGACTGTAAAGAAGATAATAAAACATAAAAACTCCAGTGGATACTTTACCAAGATCTTGAATAATGATTTCATTATTTTAATTAATTAATTTTCTTATTAGTTTTTCAACATTCGGTATTTCAAGCTTGATCTTGAAACAATCAACGTTCTTCCTATAATCTTCAGGAATGCGAACATAGTCCTTCTCTGTCGTGATAAGTGATAAATTTTCTATCTTTGCCTTATCTAATAAGCTTTCTAAATCTTTTCTAGTGAACTGATAATGATCGGGAAAACTTTTCTTTTTTTTAATGTCGTATCCTTCGTTCTTCAAGGTATCAAAAAAGCCGTCGTTATTTCCAATACCGCTAAATGCGAAATAACGTTTCTTATCTAAAACATCTACGGCTTTAATATTAGCATTGTAGAATTCTAGGTTATCATAATCATATTTCTTTGTAATATGATGTAGATCATCTCCAATAATGACAACAAATTGTGCAGATTTTAGAGCAGGTCTTATAAGTTCCCTCAGTGGTCCTGCAGGTAAGCACATTTTATTTCCAAAACCTCTCTTGCCATTAACTGTTAGTAAACTTTTATCTTTATGAAATGATCGATCTTGAAATCCATCATCTAACAATAAGATGTCTGTTTGCTTTTCATTTATTATTCTCTCAATTGCAAAATTTCTATTTGTGGTAATGTAAGTTGGGACGCAATTTGCATAGAGCAGGGCTTCATCTCCAACCTTATTAAATGTATCCGATTTTGAAACCTTATGGAAAATAGATTTATTTTTAGATCTATAACCTCTCAATAATACTGATACTTTCTTGTCTTTCTTTTTTATTTCCTCAATTAGTGTCAGTAACGTTGAGGTTTTACCCGTTCCTCCAATATTTATATTACCAATGCATATGATAGGGATATTGAACTTTTTATTTTTATAAAATAACGCTCTTAAGTAAAAAAGGCTTATGTATATGCATGATAATGGAATAAAAAATAATGAGGCAAGATTTGCGTAATATACTTCCTGGTACCATATTTTCAGAAAAAATTTTTCCATAATGAATCAGAGGTGTTGATATATTTCTTTTAATACTTTTTTTACTGTTTCTTCACCTTCTTTTTTTAACCTGCCAATACCAACTTTTCTGACCTCATTGTCTAAAGTTTTATACTCTTCATGAATAAAATATTCGAGCTGTCTCTCATTTTTCACAATTTGTGATAATTTCATTTGATCTAAAGTCATATATACATCAGAAAAATTTTCAACGTATTCGCCATGGTATACTTTTTTTCCATGGTACGCTGCTTCAATTGGATTTTGCCCCCCGTGCATCACTAAACTGCCACCAATAAAAATTATATCTGCTAACTTATAAAATAAATTTAATTCACCAATTGTATCTGCTAAATAAATATGAGTATTTCTTTTAATTTTATTTCCCATTGATCTAATTGCAGTGTTTTTAATAATATTCTTATTGATGATGTTATTTCTTTTTGGATGCCTAGGAACAACGATTGTTAGAAGATCTTTACAAGTTTTTTTTAATTTTAGAGTCACTCTACTAATAATTTCTTCTTCTCCAGGGTGTGTACTTGCTGCAAGAAATATTTTTCTACCGCCAGTCAAAACTTTGAGCTCGTCATATTTTTTAGTATCAGTAGGATCAGGAGTTAGGGCAAACTTTAAATTACCAGTATAATTAGTGTTTTTAATTCCAAGTTTTTCATAAAACAAAGTACTATCTGTATTTTGCGTACTGCAGGAACTAAATTTAGAAAACAAATCTTTAGACGATGCATTAAATAAAGACCACCTTTTAAAACTTTTAATTGTCATTCTTCCGTTAATTATAATTTGGGGTATATTTTTGTTATTTAGATTATGAATAAAGTTAGGCCAAATTTCAGATTCTACAAAAACTGCAAGAGATGGCTTCCAGTAATTTAGAAATCTATTTGCAAATACAGGTATATCGAAAGGAATGAATTGATGTACAACTTTACCTTTGATTCTTTTATTTATTACTTGTGCCGATGTTACAGTTCCAGATGTTATTAATATTTGATCAATAGATTGATCTTTTTTTAATTTATCTACTATTGGCAGTATTGATTGACACTCACCAATGCTGGCAGCATGAATCCAGATCAGTTTACCTATTTCTCGCTCATGCGTATTTTTCCCATACCTTTCTTTAATCCTTTCTTGCAACTCTTTACCTTTTCTTTTTCGTATAAAGATAACTAAAGGGATAAAGATGAGAGCTAAATTTGAAAATATACGATAGAGAAATAATATCACTTTTTTAATTATATCCTTTATTAGCTCTTTTTGTGAGATCATTCATCAGTTTCTCAAGCTTTTCTTTTGTTGGCTTAATCTTTGTATTTCTTTTACCTACTTTAATTGGTGTGCCCCAAATTATAGTTATTTCATTAAACGGCTTTGGAATAATGAATTGATCCCACGTATTTAATTTCCATTTATTTTTAAATCCAATGCCCACAGGAACAATTACTGAATCACTAAGCTTTGCAATACTAATTATACCGTTACTTACTTTATGTCTTGGCCCCTTAGGCCCATCAGGGGAAATACCAATACAAATATTTTCCTGAAGCGATTTTATCATTTTTCTAGCTGATAAAAGCCCACCCTTATTTTTTGTTTTGTTGGATTTGTGAGTTGATCCTCGGATCGAGCTAAAGCCTAAATGTGAAATGACCTTAGATATTATATCACCGTCACGATGCTTTGATATAAGAACTCTTATAGGTTTTTTATTTTGCCACGTAAGGGGACACAATAAAAGTTGGTCGTGCCAAAAAGAATAAATAAAAGACTCATCTTTTTTAAATAGTCCATTAATATTTTTTCGGTCTTTAAATTTTATTTTCGAGGACTTGTGTACAAGTAAAATATATAGAGATCCTAAATAAGATATTATATTTTGTGCAATTACTTTACTTGCAAGATACTTTATCATCAAATTAAAATTCGCGTTCGTATAATTTCTTATAAATGCCATTCTTTAATAGCAACCCTTCATGATTGCCGCTTTCAACTATCTTTCCATCGTCTAGAACTATAATTTGATCAGCATTTATTATGGTGCTTAGCCTATGAGCTATTACCAAAGTTGTTCTATCTTTCATTAGTTTCTTTATTGCTTCCTGAACAAGGCTTTCTGACTTGGTATCTAAACTTGAGGTTGCTTCATCCAATAAAAGTATTGGTGCATTTTTTAAAAAAGCTCTTGCAATTGAGATTCTTTGCTTTTGACCACCTGAAAGACTATATCCCTTCTCTCCAATTATCGTATCGTATCCATTTGGCAGCTGAGCAATAAATGTGTCTGCAGCAGCAGATTTTGCAGCACTTACTATTTCTTCGTTAGTAGAGTTAGGTCTGCTGTAGAGAATATTTTCTTTAATGGACATATCAAATAGAATTGGTTCCTGACTAACTAAAGCAATCACTGACCTCACTGAAGAAATTGTCAAATCTTTTATATTTTGTCCGTCAATTTTTAGTTCACCTGAGTCGGGATCATAGAATCTTGGTATAAGATTTAAAATAGACGATTTACCTGATCCACTTGGTCCCACTAAAGCAGTAGTTTTTCCGTGAGGAATATTAAGACTAACTTTCTTTAGCGCTGAATTGATCTGTCCTTCATAAGAGAGAGTAACCTCATTTAAATCAATATTAGATTTATTTAATGATAGATCTTTCGCATCTTTTTTTTCGTTAATTAAGCTCTTTTGGTCTAATAGACCGAATACTCTTATAGCTGCTGCAAAACCTTCTTGGAGAGTTGTATTTATTGAGGCGAGTCTTCTAAGTGGTTGAAATGCCAACATCATTGCTCCAAGAAATGATACAAATTCGTTTAATGGTAGTTCTCCTTGAAGGCCCCTCAAACCTGCATAGTATAATGTTCCCGCTATACCAAAACCGGCAAGAAATTCAGCAAATGGTGATGCGGCCCCACGAGCATTTGCCCCTTTGAGAATTTTTTGAACCCTTCTCAATACCGAATTACTAAGTTTTTCAATCTCTTTCTCTTCTTGTTGATAAGCTTTTACAATTCTTGTTCCATCTAAATTTTCAGAAAGTATGGATGCAAGCACTCCCGTTTCTTCCTGTGTTTCTGTCGAGGCTTTTTTTACTCTTTTGCCCAATCTTCTTGTCAATACTCCGACTAAAGGGAAAGCTATAATTGCTATAGTTGCTAGTTGCCAGTCTTGGTAATACATAACGCCAAGTAGGCAAATGAGTGTCAGTAAATCCTTAACTCCATTAGCAAGACTGCTACTAACTGCATCTTGAAGTAAAGTAACGTCATACAGAAAATTAGAAATTATCTTTGCTGAGTGTATCTTATGAAGCCAAGATAAGTCAGCATTGATAATTTTTTTGAATAATTTTATTTGTGTGTCTGCAATAATATTTTGCGCTACACCATTTAAAAGCACAACCTGGATGTAGGTTGCAACACTTTTAATAAGCAGTGTAAGAATTATTGCAATTGGAATTAATAACAACATTGACTCATCTTTATCAAGAAAAATTTTGTCAATTGCAGGGTCAAGCAGCCAAGCAGTCGCACCTGTTGATAGGGCTATTATTACCATAAAGAATAAGGAGCTTGCTAATCTTGATGCGTAAGGTTTTATACTATCTCTGAATAACCTTGTTAATATCTGCGATCCAGTCATGAGAAGGTATTCATAATACTATTACAGAAAATTTAAATCTAAATATTGGTTTATGGCTAAAAAGCTTATTTTCCTGCCAGTGTCATATGCTCAATTAGAACTGTAGGAGCGTTGGTTCGGTACTTGAACTCAAGATCATTAGCAGCGGATAAATTTAAAAACATTTCTGTAAGATTTGAAGCTATAGTTACTTCACTTACAGCATGAGTAATTTCGCCATTTTCAATCAGCATGCCACTAGCACCCATACTATAATCGCCTGTAACTAAGTTAACGCCCATTCCAATTAGTTCATTTGCATAAAAACCATATTTAATAGATTTGATCATATCATCATAGGACAGTATTCCATTAGTCATAAAAAAATTTGATGTTGATACACCTGGAGGTGCTCCAACAGAACGTGATGCGTTTCCTGTTGTTTTAAAGTTAAGCTTCTTTGCTGTTGAGGTATTTAAAATCCAAGTATTGAGTTTTCCATTGGACACAATTTCTTTTTTACTGACCTGAATTCCTTCTCCATCAAACGGTTTAGAGCCCAACCCTTTGAGAATTCCCGGATCATCGATTATAGTTACATCTTTTTTGAAAATTTGTTTTCCAAGACTATCCTTTAGAAAACTTGTTCCTCTTGCGATAGATGGACCTGATATTGCTCCAGCAAGATATCCGATTAAGCCATTACTAATTCTTTTATCAAATATTACCGGAAGTTTTGTTGATTTTATTTTTTTTGGATTTAAACGTTTTAATGTTTTGTTTGCCGCTGATGTTCCAATTTCTTTAGCTGATCGCAAATCTGAAAAATGTCTTGATACAGAGTAATCATAATCTCTTTCCATACTTTGTCCATCACCAGCTAGAACAGAACAAGATATAGAATTGGTTGATGATTTGTATCCTCCCTGGAATCCATTACTAGTCGCTAAGTAGAATTCGCCCTGTGAAAAAGATGCTCCAGCCCCTTCTGAATTACTTATCCCAGGCACTGAAAGAGCTGCTTCTTCACACTCCTTAACTGAGTCTATTAGAACTTCAGTGTAAGTCTCTTCACTTTGATGTAATTCTAAATTACCTATTTCGCTCTCGAATAATGAACTATCGCCCAAGACAGCCGTATCGTCAATGGGTGCTAATTTTGCCATGGATACACACTTGTTTACAAGTGTTTCTATATTATCATCATCTACTTCAGATGAAGAAACAAAAGCTTGCTTCTGATCAACCAGCGCTCTTATTCCAATGGTGCTATCATTTGACTCTTCAAGATCTTCTATATTCTGTTTTCTGCAGCTGATTGATTTCCCACTTGCCTTTGCAAGCACAACATCGCAATCAGTAGCTCCACTTTTGAGAGTCTTTTCAATAATTTTTTGAGCTGTGATTTCAAAATTCATATATCAAATCAGTGTTAGTAGTAAAGAGAACATAATTAATGCGCCAGTATACCGATTACTTTTAAAAATTTCTAGACACACTTCACTATTATAAATATCTAGTTTGAATAATTGAAATAACAAATGAAATCCTACGAGAAGAAGAGAAGTATAATATAAATATTTAAAATCAGATAATTGGCCAAAGATTAATAGGCAGATAATCATTAACAAATAAAAAGAAGAAATCCATAATTTTGAATTATTTCCAAACAAAATAGCTGTTGATTTTATTCCAATTCTTAAGTCATCCTCCCGGTCCTGATGGGCATATATTGTATCGTAACCTAAAGTCCAAAAAATTCCTGCAAGATATAAGAAGAAGATAGATAAAGAAATATTCCCATTAATGGATACATATCCAATAATAACACCAATATTAAAAGTTAGACCAAGAAATAGCTGTGGCCAATATGTAATCCTTTTCATAAGAGGGTATAATATAAAAAGAAAAAATGAAATAAATCCAATCATAATTGCCGTCTTGTTTAATGAAAGCAATATTGCAAGTCCGACAAGACACAATAGACAAAATATTGTGATTGCTTCAATTGTGCTGATAGCTCCACTTGCCAAAGGTCTTTTTGATGTTCTGCTTACATGCTTATCAAGATCTTTATCAAATATATCATTTATTACACAACCTGCAGATCTCATCACGACCGAGCCAATGGCGAATAAGATAATGGTGAGAAGATTGTTATGTATATCTTTAAACGAGCTAAAAGCTGCAAATATTCCCCAAAAACATGGTAACATTAGTAACATAAATCCATTGGGCTGATGGAGTCTTAATAAATGAATATACTTCTGCAACTTGTATTTCCTCAAAACTAATATTATGAATTTAATATATATAAATGACTAAGATAAAAAATAGAATTTTTATAACTTCAGCCTTAAAGTCAGGAGAAACTGTTTCTTTAGAAGATGATAAATCTCATTATGTAAACAATGTTATTAGGTGTAAAATTGGAGACCATATTTCACTTTTTAATGACAAATTTGAATGTATAGCTGAAGTTGTGAGCAATTCAAAAAAAATATGTAAGCTGAAATTAAAGGAATGTAAAGAAAATGAGATCGATAGACACAATATTACTCTATTTTTCTCACCTATAAAGAGATCTCCTATGGAGTTTATGGTGCAGAAATGTACAGAGATTGGAATAACTTCTTTCCAGCCAGTATTAATGGAGAGAACAAATAATAAAAAAATTAATCTTGAGAGATTAAGACTAATCTCTATTGAGGCATGCGAGCAGTCGAGTAGAGTAAATTTGCCTTCATTTAATTATTTAATCTCTTTTAGTGAAATGATTAAAACAATGAGTTATGATAAACTTATTTTCTGCTCACTTGAAAAAAATACTAGCGCAATTAATAAAATAAATTTATTACTTAATGAAAGTATTGGAATTGTAATCGGTCCAGAAGGTGATTTTTCTCCAAACGAAATGACAGATTTAGGAAGCATAAAGAATTCTGTACCAGTAACCCTTGGTAGTAATATTCTTAAATCTGAAACAGCTGGAGTTGTTGCTTCCTCGCTAGTAATGAACAGCATATATAATGATTAATAAACAAGATTTAGTAAATTACTTCAGTGAAGGAATAAAGAAAGATAGCACTCTCAGGATAGGTACTGAGCATGAGAAATTTATTTTTAAGCAAAATGATTTATCTTTGATCCCCTATGATGGCGATGTGAGTATTCAAGCTATCTTTCAAGATTTTGTGAAAGATGGCTGGAAAGAAGTTAAAGAAGGTAACAATACAATTGCTCTCTCAAAGAATAATGCAAGTATAACTCTTGAACCTGGAGGTCAATTTGAGTTGTCCGGCGCTCCACTTAAATCAGTTCATGAAACATGTAGTGAAATCAACAGTCATCTGGATTTAACTAAAAAATTAGAAAAAAAATATAATATTGGATTTTTAGGAATTGGCTTCTTACCCATAGGTACTCTTGAAGAAATAACAATGGTTCCCAAAAAAAGATATGCAGAAATTATGACTCCCTATATGAGGTCGCTTGGTGGATTGGGTTTAGAGATGATGTATCAATCTGCAACAGTGCAAGCTAATTTTGATTTTACTTCAGAAGAAGATATGGGAAAAAAAATCAATGTTTCATCTGTAATTCAACCATTAGTGACAGGCTTATTTGCTAACTCACCATTTAAAAATAACCAACTATCAGGATTTGAAAGTTATAGAGGACATGTGTGGACAAGAACAGATTCAGATCGGACGGGCATACCTAAATTTCTTACTGAGCCAAACATGAGTTTTGAAAAGTATGTAGACTTTGCTTTAGATATTCCTGTTTATGCTCTTATAAGAGATGGTAATTATATAAGATGCACAGATTATTCATTCGCAGACTTAATTGAGGGTAAGCATAACGAATTTTCCAAAGATCAAATTACAATTAAAGATTGGGCTGATCATATTTCTACCATATTCACTGAAGTAAGATTAAAAACATTTATTGAAATGAGAGGAGCTGACGCAGGAGGGTACAAAACACTATGTGCATTACCAGCTTTTTGGACAGGCATACTTTATGATGAGACTGCTCTTGAGGAAGCTTTGAGCATCACAAGACAGCTCCATTACACTGATTTAATGAATTTTAGAGCAGACGTTTTAAAGAATGGTCTCAACTCAACTATTAATAATATTGAAGGATGGGATTTAGCAGAACAAATAGTAAAAATTTCCTCAGAGGGCTTAAACAGACGTGGAAAATTAAATTTATATGGTGATAGTGAAGCAGTTCATTTAGATTTTCTAAAAGATATTATTAAGAACAAAGAGTCTAATTCAATGCGAATGATTAAAAACTACTATGCACAAGATACCCTTAATCACAAAGAGCTTTTTCAAAAGGAGTCTTTTTAGGTTGTTCCTTTTTCTATATATATAGATTGAGAAGGGAAAGCAAAGCCAGCATCATTCTTCTCAACAATACCTTTAATCTCGAAAGCTAAGTTTTCTTTTATCTCTAACCATTCTCCCCAATTTGTAGTGGTAGCAAAACAATAAACCAACAAATCAATAGAGCTGTCAGAGAATTTTTCTATTCTAACAAACAATGGTTGTTCGGTTGATTTAACAAAATTTCCATTATCCGTTAAATATTTTTCAATCTCGTCTCTTATTTTTCTTAACTGATCATGTGTTGTTCGATATTCTAAACCAATGGTCCAATAAATTCGGCGACTTTTCATATTACTAAAGTTTGTTACGGCGTTTTCGGCAAAATTAAAGTTTGGGACCATTACCGGCGAGGAGTCAAATCTTCTTACTAGCGTTGAGCGAAATCCAATTTTTTCTACAGTGCCTTCAACTATATTTTCTACTTTTATCCAATCACCGTTTTGAAATCTTTTTTCAAGAAGTATCAGTATACCTGAAATTAAGTTTTTAAATAAATCTTGAGCACCTAAAGCAACAGCAACACTTAATAATCCAAGACCAGCCAATATGGGTCCAACCTTAATACCCCATATTTCAAGTACTGCCGCACCTCCAATAATAAAGATAAAGAATTTAAGTATCCTTACACCCCAATCAATTAAATCATACGTTAACAGTTCACCAAATTTATGAATAAAAAAAGAAAAAGGATCAATTACTTTATAAAGGAACCAGAATATTTGAATTGTTATGAGTGATGTATTTAGATTTGCGGCAATTATTTCAAGTGTACTGTTTAAATTTAAATATTGAGTGCTGATGTATACCCCGATTACGATTGGAAAAAATCTCAGTGGACCATCAAAGGCTTCTAAAACCTCGTCATCAATTTGAGTTGAAGATTTTTTTACAATAGCTTTCAATCTACCAACAACAATCTTTGAAAATAAAGATCTGAATAAGACAAAAAGTATAAGAATTAGAATACCGATTAGTACATTATTGAAATCTACTCCAAACACTCCTTGTGACCAAACTGATGAAACTAAGTCTAAAAAATTATCCATTCTATTATTTTAACTGATTTGGCATTCAGATAATAGATATAGTTAATTTACAGAAAATTATTGATTTCTCTTGATACTTCAGTTGTTTTCTCCAAAGGAAGCATGTGACTTGTGTCTTTAATAAAGCATATTTCCGTTTGAGGGTTATATTTCTTAATTCTCTTCTGACTCAGCTTATTGCAGACCACACTGTTAGGAGTGAGAATTATTTTTAAAGGTATGTTTATTCTTTTTAGATCAAACCAAACTTCATGCGATGTCAACTTGAAGCAAGCTGATTCCCAGCTTGGTTCGCATTTAAGTTTGAGCTCATTGTCTTGGTCAGTATAGGTGCAATATTCGACGTAATCTCTGATAATTTGTTCATCAATATGTTTAAATAAATTTTTTTTTGAGAAATATTGAAAAGCATCATCTTTACTTGACCATCCATTTCTTCTTATAGATGCATTTTTTGCTAGTGGATTCACTAAATGAGAAAGGCCAGTAAATTGTAAAAACTTATAAGTTAAAATATATCTCAAGGGTAACATTACTGGATCAACAAGTATTAACTTACTCACAAGATCAGGATTAGACAAAGCCACAAGCAAACTTGCTGTTCCACCCATTGAATGGCCTGAAAGCACAACAGGTTTATTTTCTATTTTGATAAGTTCTATTAGGTCATTTTTAAAAGTGTACCAAGATTTTAATTTGTTTGGATCGGCTTTTAGAGTGGTATTTCCATGACCCCGCATATCATAAGTTATTACTTCGTAACTATCACTAATGTTTGATAATAGTTTGTTATAGACTTTACCACTAAATCCATTTGCATGAGAAAAGTAAAATTTATCTGCACCGGGATTTTCCTTCTTGTATGTAACTATCTTTTCAGATCCTAGTTCAAATTCTTTTTCTAGCATTTACTCAGTGACATGATTCATTGTATTTTTTAAGCCTATAGTAATTATAGGGCAGCGGGGTGACAAATCCTGCTAAGAGCATGAAAGGAATAATAGTAATGGTTAACACACCACCTGCAAAAATAAGATCTGTTAAATTCATTGAAATCTCCATTGCTACCATGCTAATGAAGCTCATTTTAAAAGCGATATTCAAAGCTTCAGAAAATGGAAAACTTTTCATCAAAATAAAAGTCTCTAGCAAAATACTTGTTACAAGTCCGTTGAATATGGCAATTAGCATCACAAGATAAATTGACAAGGAATGATCTATCATTTGAAAATAAAATATTGTGCCAAAGTCTCCAATACTGCATCCAAGAAGACACCACAAAGTATTATAGCTTGCAGTCTTCCATGTTGCTTTACAAGTCCAACTAATATCAAGCATCAAATTTCTTAAATTCCTCTCTTCTTTCATTAGCATCTTTTAGTGCTAAGGCTTTTTCTTCATCGTGCATTCTTAGCCAATTAGTGATTTCAAACTGCTCTCTAAAGCACCCAATACAGACCTTGCCGTCCATAAAAGCCTCATTATACTTACATATTTTGACGCATGGACTATCTACACATATTTCTTTTTTAATCATATAAAGCTTGATTTATTTATATATTACAATAAAAAGCAACTTCAATTTCAAATAATTATATGGCTCGTATTACCGTTGAGGATTGCATAAAGCTTATTAATAATCAGTATGATTTGGTTATTCTTGCTAAAGAAAGAGCAGTTCAATTGGGTAGAGGAGCTACTCCCGCTGTTGACCCTGAAAACGACAAGAAGCCTGTAATAGCGCTCAGAGAAATCAGTGAATCTAAGATTACAGCCGAAGAGCTAAAAGAAAGTATTGTTTCTAAACTAAGACAAATTCCAGATTATGAAGAAGAAGAGGAATTAGAGGAAGTAGATAATGATACGTTTAGACAGATGTATCAGGGTGGATTGTCAAAATCTGAAATGGAAAAGTCTGCAACACGCAAATTTACAGCAAGATCGCCTAGAGTTGAAACGAGAGCTAAGCCAATTGAAGATACGGTAAGTGATTTAGAAGCCGTTCCTATGAGTTCAGATAATATAAATGAATCTCCAGATCCTGATGACACTCAGGATGTATTAGATACATCAGAAGTTGAAGCTCCAATTGCGGGAAGTGTTGAAACAGCTCATGAGGAAACAACTGATCAAACTACATTTGATCCAATTGAGGAAAACCAATCTTCTGAAGAAGAAAGTTTTGTTACGAGTGATCAGCTAGAAGATACAAATGAAGATGAAGTTATTAATGTCGAAGAGTTGCCTGAAGTTACATCTGACATTGAAGAAGTTACATCTGACATTGAAGAAGACAATACTCCTAAAGAATAACTACCATGAATTTTGACTTTTCAGATGATCAAAAGCTTTTGCGCGATCAAGCTAGAAAGTTTTTACAAGATAAATGCGACCGTAAGTCTGTAAGAAGTATCTTAGAAGATAATCAGAAAAACTATGATTCTGATCTTTGGTCTCAAATTTCCGAATTAGGTTGGACTGGTACCGCAATACCAGAAGAATATGGAGGACTTGGTCTAGGTATGTTGGAATTATGTGTAATAGCTGAAGAGCTAGGCAGAGCTCTTGCGCCCACACCATTTTCTTCTTCGATATATATTTTTGCTGAATTTTTAAAATCGTATGGTACGGATGAACAAAAGAAAAAATATTTACCACACATTGCATCTGGTGAAAAAATTGGGACATTTGCTTTATCAGAAACTAATGGGAAACCAAAACCAAGCAATATAAATACACAGCATGCAACAGGTAAATTAAACGGATCTAAAAATCCCGTTTCTGATGGAGAGTCAGCAGACTATATCATTGTTGCAGCAAATTCTGATAGTAATTCAAATTATAATTCTCTCTCTCTTTTTATTATTGATAGAAACGACCCAGGTGTAAGTATTTCAAACTTAGACACCATCGATCCCACGAGACCTGCTTGCACAGTAGATTTAGAAAATGTTGCATGTGAAAGACTCGGTGATGAAGGAAGTGGTTGGGAGATGATTGATAATATTTTTAATAGAGCAGCTGTTTTATTTTCTTTCGAGCAAGTGGGTGGGGCACAGGTCTCACTTGATGAAGCAAAAAAATATTCACTTGAGCGATTCGCTTTTGGAAAGCAGATAGGTGCGTTTCAAGCTTTAAAGCATAAGATGGCGGACATGTATGTCAAAATTGAATTAGCAAGATCTAATGCTTATTATGGTGCCTGGGCACTAAGCACAGATTCAAATGAATTGCCAATTGCTGCTGCTGGTGCAAGGGTGAGTGCCTCAGAAGCTTACAATTACGCGTCTCAGGAAAATATTCAAATACATGGAGGTGTTGGTTTTACTTGGGAATATGACTGCCACTTGTTTTATCGAAGATCGAAACTACTTTCTTTAAATATTGGCAGTATTCGTCAGTGGAAAGAAAATTTAATTTCAAATCTTGAAAAAAGGAATATAGTTTAAGAATGGATTTTAACGATACACCTCAAGAAGCTGAATTTAGAAAAAAAGTAAGATCTTTTCTAGAAGCAAATGCAGAAAAAAGATCTACTCTAGCTGCAAAGCCAAAGGGCGACTCAGGATCTTCTATTTCAAGCGCTGGAGCACCAGAAACTGTAAAAGGTGAAGATGCTGCAAAGGTAGCGCTAGACAATGCTAAAGAATGGCAAAGAAAAAAGGCTGATGCTGGATTTGCTGCTATACTATGGCCAAAGGAATTTGGAGGTTACGGAGGAACGCCTATAGAGCAAGTTATATACGCTCAAGAAGAACACGACTATTTTGTTCATTCAGGATATTTTGAAATTGGAATAGGCATGCTTGGGCCAACTATGATGGCTTGGGGCAAAGATGAAGATAAAAAAAGATTCCTACCAAAAATGATTACAGGCGAAGAAATTTGGTGCCAATTATTTTCTGAACCTTCAGCTGGATCAGATTTAGCTGGTATCAGAATGAAGGCTGAAAAAGACGGTGATGAATGGGTACTAAATGGTCAAAAGGTATGGACTTCAGGAGCTCATTTTGCCGATTATGGAATGATTGTTGCCCGATCTGACCCTACCGCCCTAAAACATAAAGGGCTTACATATTTCTATGTTGATATGAAAACACCAGGTATTGAAGCTAAACCTATTAAACAGATCTCTGGTTCAGCTAATTTCAATGAAGTGTTTTTCAATGACGTCCGCATACCTGACAGTCAAAGAATTGGTGCAGAGGGTGATGGTTGGAAAGTATCACTTACTACTTTAATGAATGAAAGATTAGCGGTAGGGGATCCTCCAGGTTTGGATTTCGATCAAATTTTTGAAGCCTCCAAAGAAATTGAAGTTGAAGATGGCCTTGCTGTTAAAAATAGTGAAGTAAGACAAAAAATGGCTGACTGGTATATTCAGTCGCGTGGTTTGCAATATACTAAATATAGAAGTATGACGGCACTGTCAAAAGGTCAAACGCCAGGACCAGAGCTCTCAATAAGTAAACTAGTTACAGCATCGAAAATGCAAGATGTATCTTCTTATGCTCTGGATTTAATGGACATGTCAGGCATGGTTCACCAAGATCAAAATCCAATTCTTAAAAACTTATTCCAAAATGGTTATTTTTTCTCTGCTGCCATGAGAATTGCTGGTGGTACCGATGAGGTTTTAAGAAATATTATTGCAGAAAGAGTTTTAGGTTTGCCGCAGGATGAAAGGTCAGATAAAAAACTGCCTTTCAATGAGTTGCCGTCTGGTAAAAACTAATATCAGTTAAGTGTTCAGTACAATTTTTAGCAATGTCGCTTCAGGCGACTTGCTCTTTTCTATTTCTTTATTGATCGGTACAGGCATTTTTGCTGGTTTTATAGCAGGTCTTTTTGGCATTGGAGGAGGCGTCGTTGTAGTGCCCGCGCTATATTATATTTTTACTCTGGCTGAGGTAGATGAAAGTATAAGAATGCACTTAGCAGTTGGAACATCACTTGCAAATATCGTCCCAATATCAATTATTTCTGCAGTAAGCCATGCTAGGAAGAATTTCGTAAATATAGATTTCTTAAAGTTTATATTTGTTTCAATAATTGTGGGTGTTACTTGTGGCTCTATTGCAGTGTCTTATCTAGAGGGAAGCACACTAATTTTGATTTACTCAATAATATTACTGTTTGTCGCTGCGCAGTTTTTTTTCTGGCAAGATAAATGGAGATTATCGTCTTCTTTTCCTAAAAATATGACTGGTCATGGATTCGGTTCAGTTATTGGATTCCTTTCAGTGATCATTGGAGTAGGTGGCGGGTCAATAAGTATCCCTATACTTAAACTATATAATTTTGAAATACATAAAGCGATCGGAACAGCAGCTGGAATTGGAACTATTGTTGCTGTACCTGGAACAATAGGATTTATGATTGCTGGCTTACAAAACAATGTCGATTTGCCATTATCCTTTGGCTATGTAAGCCTTGTAGGACTTATATTAATTACACCTATTACAATAATTGGCGCACCGATTGGAGTTAGGTTTGCTCACTATTTATCTAAAAGTAAGTTAAATCTTCTCTTTGGAATATTTATCTTGTTTATGTCGATTCGGTTCTATCTGGAATGGTTATCATTAACCAGTTAATTTCTGATCATATTCACCAACTTTACCTGTCTGATCGAGAAGTGCATTTATATAATTAAAGATTAACTCAACTTCATTATCAGAATCAAAGCTTTCAATAACAATGACCAAAGATGGTTTATTAGAAGAGGCCCTGACCAGTCCCCAGGACCCATTTGAAAGTTCAAACCGAATACCATTGATTGTCGTTATTTTCTCAATATTCTGATTTCCAACCTTCCCCCCCTTTTCTTCTGTCTCTGTGATTTTTTTTATAATTGAGTCTACAACTTGATACTTTTCACCATCTTCGCAGAAAGGGGCCATCGTTGGTGACTGAAAAGTCTTTTTAATTTCCAATTTCTTAACTGATAGTTTTTTAGTTATGCCATTACTTAAATATTGAAGCATTAAACATGCAGATTTTAATCCATCATCAAAACCTAATCCCAATGGCTCGTTAATAAAAAAATGACCACTTTTTTCAAAACCACACAGCGCGCTAATTTCTTTAACCCTTCTTTTTATATGAGAATGTCCTGTTTTCCACATATCGACTGTGCAATTATTTTTCTTAAGTATTGAACTTTCAAAATAAAGTCCTGTAGATTTAACATCGATTACAAACTTTGATCCTGGATAACCATCTGACAAAAACTCAGATAGTAATAAACCTATTTTATCGGAAAATATTTCTTCCCCTTTATCATCTACTACACCAAGCCTGTCACCATCACCGTCAAAAGCAAAGCCTACATCAGCATTATGCTTAATAACATTTTCTGATAAATCCTTAAGCATTACTAGGTCTTCAGGGTTTGGGTTATAGTGTGGAAATTTAAAATCTAAATCACAGTGTAACTCAATCACTTCACAGCCCAAACGTTTCAATAATTCTGGTGCAAAAGCTCCAGCAGTTCCATTACCACATGCAACTACAACTTTAATTCCTTTATTAATTTTTACATCTGAAGCAAGGTATTCAATGTATTTATCCTTCACCCCAGGAATAAATTGATACTCCCCATTATTTTCCATCGTAACGTTATGATTGTTATTAACAATTTTTTTAATTGATTTCACTTCTTCAGGCCCAAAGGTAAGTGATTTTTCAATACCGCATTTAATGCCGGTCCAGCCATTTTCATTATGACTTGCAGTGATCATGGCTAAACTGTCAGTATTTAAATGGTGTTGAGCAAAATAAACCATGGGTGACACTGAAAGTCCGACATCCATTACTTTTAAACCTGAGGACAACAAACCTTTTACAACATGATATTTTACCTCTTCGCTGTATGACCTATAATCATGACCAACAACGATTGATGACCCACTCCCTTTTATATCAGATATATATTGGCCTAAACCGTAACCAAAAACCTCAAGGCCTTTTTTATTTATCTGATCTGGATAGAGCCACCTGGCATCATATTCTCTAAATCCATAGGGCGAAATATTTGCAGCTTCATGTTCTTCATCAAAGTCAAAACTGAGGCCTGATTGTGATTTAAATATTTCCATTTTAAGTGTTGCGTATTTTTAAAGAATATAACATATTTATACCGTTGGTTCACGTAAAGTGAATAACAGGGAATAAGGTTTAAATCCTTAGCTGTACCCGCAACTGTAACTCCAGAGTTTGAATACAGATGCCACTGATTTTATTGGGAAGGCGTATTCAAATTTTGACGGAGAAGTCAGGAGACCTACCAACAAAACATAGTCATCCACACGTGATCGGGATAATCATTTGGGCACAATTTGTTTGCGGTGACTTCAAACTGGAGGCAAAACATGACTAAAAAATTAGTACTATCTGTATTTATATTTATAACTTTCATTGGCAATTTAAGTGCTGAAACACCAGAGATTTTAATAAACCCTAGCAGCGAAGAATATACTAGGTTGTCATCTGGTTTATCTGGATCAAACATAACTATTGTAAGTAAAGAAGATTTAAAGACACAGTATGGAAAAAACTTACCCCAAATTTTAGATACTTATTCAGGAATTAATGTACGCCGTCTCTATGATGGTGTCGGTGGAACGAACTCATCATTAGACATAAGAGGATTTGGTGAAGCATCTAAATCTAATTCATTAATCTTAGTTAATGGTATTCGGTTGAATGATATTGATATGTCTAATGTAAATTTATCAAACATACCCATTGATTCCATTGAAAGGATTGAAATCATTAGGGGAGGTTCGGCAGGAACATTGTATGGTTCTGGGGCTATTGGTGGAGCAGTAAATATAGTTACCACAAATGATGTTTTGCAAAATCGTGGTCAACTATCCTTTGGAACATATAATAGAACAGGCGCTGACTTTTCATTGAGTAATCAATTTGGTGAAAAAGGAGTAGTTTCTCTATCAGGATCTGGGTTTTCAAGCGATACCTTTCGTAATGCAGCAGATTATTCAGATGAAAACTTTATTTTGAATGTTAAAAATAGTTTTGATCAAACTAAAATTAATTTAGATATTTTTTCCTCTAACAGAGAGCAAGATTTGCCAGGCCCTCGAGTAAAAGGAGGTGCTGTTTATAATTATCATTTTTGCAATCGGTATGAAGATAGTAAGACTGCAAAACATATTGGCGGATCTTTCGCTTCAAACGGGGATACATGTAACATCGATCAAAGAGATGATTATTCAAACTTAGAAAATGAAAGAATAAATTTAGGTATTCTTCAAGAAATTGACAGCCTAAAAAAAATCTATCTGAATATAGGGTATAAGAAAAAAAATAATAAAGCCTTTCTTGCAGCCAATGGCAATACGAAAGAAACTGCAAATAATGGAGATAGATACCTAAATACAACAATTGATGGAAACATTTATAATGCCAGATACGAAGCTAGAAATATTGAGGAGGCGTATACAAATATTTTAAGTATTGGTTTAGATCACGCGCACAGTTTTTACGATTCAAAACGTCATAGAAAAGAAGATGAACCAGTTGGACAAAATTATGATGCTGATCTTAAAGTTCAGTCTCTGTACTTTCAAAATACAACATATTTAAATGAAATAGATACTTCTTTATCATTTGGAGTGAGATCTGAAGAGTCTGATTTTGGCGCAAGAGACGAGGTCGATAGGACTGTATCAGGTTTTACACAATCCTATGAGGCAACTGACCACGATACGTTTGAAAGTTCCAGTACAAATCAAGCCTTGAATTTTGGTATAGAAAAAAAAGTAGACAAAAACTTTTCACTTTACGGTAATTATTCTGAATCCTTTAGAATACCAAATATTGATGAAAGAATCTTAGCAACTACGAGTGGTTCGTTTGCACTTAAGGACCAGGAGTCAGATGGAATTGAGCTAGGAATTATTTACTCAAACGAATTCATTAACTTCAATATTAATTACTTTGAAATTGATACTTTAAATGAAATTCAATACGATCAATCTGTAAATACAAACCTCGATCCTATCAAGCGTGAGGGCATTAATTTTGATTTTGAATTACAACCAGACAATAAAAATAAATTTTTAGCATCAATTGGTTATGTAAATGCTGAGTTTACCAGTGGGACTCTATCTATGGGCACTGGTTCTTATGAATATTTCGGAACACGTTATTACAATAATAATGAAACTTATGGTTATTTGACTAACACTGCAGTAGATTATCTAGGTTCTGATGGCACAGCAAATCAATCAATAAGCTTAGCAGGACGAAAAGTACCTTTGGTCTCTCCATGGACATACAATTTAAATTATATTCGACAGTTAGATAATAATATCGATTTAAATGTGAGCATTAATTATACAGATGAAAAATATGTTTCTAATGATCAGGAAAATATTGAACCACAAATCCCTGATTACTATATTGTCAATTCAACATTAAGTTCAATAAATGGACCATACATTTTATCGTTTGGGGTAAATAATATGTTTGATGAGCAAATCTATGATTTTGCAGTTTCAAGTACTTTTCATGATGATGCTCATTATGGATTATCCAATGTATATCCATTACCAGGTAGAAATCTGTTTTTTAATTTAGGATATACTTTTTGATTATTAAAAGTTATAAAATGAGATATGAAGCTTAATAGCCATTTAATAACAGGGTTTGTTATAATATTTATGCTAGCTTTAAGCAGGCTTATACCACATCCACCCAACTTTACGCCAATACTTGGAATGGCTGTATTTTCTGGCGCTATAATTAATCACAAATTAGTAGCTTATATAATTCCTTTAGCTGCTATGCTTCTTAGTGATTTGTACTTAGGTTTTCATGCAAGTATGCCGATAATATATTTTTCTTTAGCAGTGTGCGTTCTTATAGGAACACTAATTGAGTCAAAAGTATCAGTTCTAAACTCTATTTTAAGTTTAAGTTTTGGTGTGCTTTTATTTTTTTTAATAACAAACTTTGCGGTATGGTATGGATCAGGAATGTACGAGTTTAATATTTCAGGTCTCATGACTTGCTACTTGATGGGGCTGCCTTTCGTTCAAAACACATTTATTTCAAGTATTTTGTATGGAATGGGAGCTTTTTTAATCTACGATATCATCAATAAACGTATGATTTTTGGCAATAATGCTTAAAAAATAGAGTTGAAATCAGTATTTTAAGGCATTATATATTTTTAAAATTAAATATTAGGTGATTCCATGGATACAGCATTCTCAAGTGAAGATTTAAAATTTCAATTAGAGGTAAGAGAATTTATTTCAAACAACTACCCAAAAGAACTGAAAGACTCAATCGGTACAAAAAGAAAAACTGGAAAAGAGTTGTCCCGCGATGACTTAATGTCTTGGCATAAAATCTTAGGTAAACACAATGGCTGGTCTGCGCCTGGATGGCCTAAACAGTATGGTGGAGCAGAATTTTCTCCAACGCAAAAATATATATTTGAGCAAGAGTGTGCTCGAGCTGAATGTCAATACATAATGCCTTTTGGTGTTAATATGGTTGGTCCAGTTATTTATACATTTGGTAATGACGAACAAAAAGCAAAACATCTTCCAGGAATTCTAAGTGGAGATGTATTTTGGTGCCAGGGATATTCAGAGCCGGGGTCAGGTTCTGATTTAGCATCTCTTAAAACAAGTGCAGTCAAAGAAGGTGACCATTATGTTGTTAACGGTCAAAAAACTTGGACTACTCTTGCACAGCATGCAGATTGGATTTTTTGCCTAGTAAGAACAAACCCAGATGCAGAAAAACCTCAACAGGGAATCTCATTTCTTTTGATTGATATGAAAACTCCAGGCATTACTGTTCGCCCAATCAAGCTTATGGATGGATCTCACGAAGTTAACGAAACCTGGTTTGATAATGTAAAGGTACCAGTTGAGAATCTAATTGGACAAGAAAATATGGGCTGGACTTACGCGAAATTTTTATTAGCACATGAAAGATCAGGCATTGCGGGTGTAGCGAGGTCTAAAAAAGCTTTAGAAAGAATAAAGCAAATTGCTAGTGCCGAGATGTCTTATGGTGAACCATTAATACAAGATCCAGCATTTAAATCCAAAATAGCAAATGCTGAACTTGAGTTAAGTTCTTTAGAATATACTGAACTCAGAACTTTAGCGAAAGACTCAGCAGGTAAAGGTCCTGGGCCAGAGTCATCACTTCTGAAAATTAAGGGAACTGATATTCAACAAATGGTTACTGAACTTGCGATGGAGGCGGTCGGGTATTACGCCAACCCTCATTTGGGCACTACATTGAGTAATGAATATGTAGGACCAGATTATGCAACCAACTTATCAGGGTCATACTTTAATTTCAGAAAAGCATCTATTTATGGTGGCTCTAATGAAATTCAGAGAAATATTATCGCTAAGATGGTACTCGGATTATAAAATTTTTGACATTTTAGCTGTCAATATATAGGACTATCTCCATGAATTTTGATTATACAGAAGAACAGACTCTTCTTGAAAACATGGTCACCTCGTTTGTAAGGGATGACTATGATTGGGATACAAGATGCTCAATTGTGAAAACTGAAGAGGGATGGAAAGAAGAAAACTGGAAGAAGTTTGCTGAACTTGGACTTTTAGGTGTTCCTTTCGATGAGGATCAAGGTGGATTAGGTGGTGAAGCCACTGATATAATGATTGTGATGGAGCAATTTGGAAAAGGCCTTGTTGTAGAGCCCTACATGCCCTCAATAATTCTAGCTGGAGGTCTCATCTCTAAACTTGGATCAGCAGATCAAAAAAATTCAATTATTCCAGAAATTATTTCAGGTGATAGACGTTATGTTTTTGCATACGCAGAGCCTCAGAGTAGGTTTGATTTATTTGATATTAAATGCTCGGCAACACTTGACGGTGATAATTACATTATTAATGGATTTAAGTCAGTAGTCTTTGGAGCTGGAATGGCAACTCACCTAATTATTTCAGCAAGAACTGATGGAGATCAAAGGTCAAAATCAGGAATTACACTATTTTTGGTTGATATAAAATCTGATGGTATCACTTTGCAGAATTATCCAACAATAGATGAGTACAGAGCATCTGAAGTTGTTATTGAGAATTTAACTGTGTCGAAAGAAAATATTTTAGGCGAGCTGGGTAATTCTTATGAAGCAATAGAAGAACAAGTAGATTTATCTACAATTGCAATTTGCTCTGAAGCTGTCGGCATATTACAAGTGCTAAAAGACTCTACGAATGATTATTGTAAAAATAGAAAACAATTTGGGCAATCTATCAGTGCAAATCAAGCGATACAGCACCGCCTTGTTGACATGATGATTGAATATGAGCAAGCAAAATCTATTCTTTATATGGCTATTACAGCAGACCTTAGTAATTCAGATGAAAGAAGAAAGGCTGCATCGGCTGCGAAAGCTCGTATTGGAAAAGCTATTAAATTTGTTGGTGAAAATGCCATTCAATTACACGGTGGTATGGGTGTTGTAGACGAGTATATGATCAGTCACTTTTTTAAAAGAGCAACAATGATCGGTATTCTTTTTGGCAATGTTGATTTTCACATGAAAAGATACACTGATTTGACACAATCTAATATTCAGTCAATAAATGAAGACGACGGAATTAATCTTTCTTAGATAACTAATTTCCTACTCTGATAGCTTTTTAAATATATGGGCAGTGTGCTCCGCACCACTTCTAAGAGCTTTACCATTTGTCATATCAGAAGCTTCTGACCATTTTTCAGCAAGCATATCAGCATTTAGATCATCTCCTTTAAGAGCTATTCCTTCAGAATGAACTATTTCAGCCATTGCAAACACACCCGCTCCAGCAGAAATCATTACACCATCAGGTGCATCTTCAGATGACATGAATATTACCGCGGGAGATACAGACTCAGGCTTAAGGCTATCAAATACTGCGTCAGGCATTCCAAGATTTTCTGTCATTCTTGTAGCTGCAACAGGTACAAGTGAATTTACTTTGATGTTATTTTTTTGTCCCTCAATTCTAAGAGTATTCATTAATCCAACAACTCCCATTTTAGCTGATCCGTAATTAGACTGTCCAAAATTACCAAATATCCCTGACGAAGAAGATGTCATAACTATTCGGCCATATTTCTGTTCAACCATAATAGGCCATACAGCTTTAGTGCAATAGACAGATCCCATCATATGTACATCAACCACAAATTCAAAATCATCTAAAGTTACTTTTGCAAAAGATTTATCTCTCAAGACACCAGCATTATTTACAAGGATGTCAATTCTTCCATAAGCTGCCATTGCGTCATCTACCAGTTTTTTTACACCAGCTTTATCAGTTACACTTGATCCATTTGAAATTGCATCGCCACCCATAGCTTTAATTTCTTCAACAACCTTATCAGCTGCTTCACTTGATCCACCTGATCCATCCACAGAGCCACCTAGATCATTAACAATAACTTTAGCACCTCTCTCAGCAAATTGAAGAGCATGGCATCTTCCTAATCCACCCCCAGCACCCGTTACTATTGCTACTTTATCTTTAAAACTTATTGTCATTTTTAACTCCTATGTGATCAAATCTTTTAATTGAGAGAAATTATTTATCACCATATCAGCCTCTTTGTAAATATTTTTATTATCTGTATATCCATACTCAACTAAAACAACTGGCATATTTGCATTATGACCTGCATTTAAATCTGTAGCACTGTCTCCAATCATAATTGAATCAGATTGACTAATTTTGAGGTAGTTACAGATTTCAATTAAAGGGAGAGGATCTGGTTTACTTTTAATATACGTATCTCCTCCAACAAGAAAATCAAAGTACTTTAATACATCTAACTTCTCTAAAAGCATGACACTTAATTTTTCCATTTTATTAGTGCACACTGCTAATTTAATTTCTCTAGACTTAAGAAACTCTAAAACTTCTCTTACATTGTTAAAAAGTATACTGTCATCATCAATATTGTGCGTATAATGTAGTAAAAATATTTTTAACATTTCATTCAATTTTGCATCATCGTGTTCAATATTTTTTGTAACAGCAGTTCGTCGTATTAATTCACGCGCACCATAGCCGACCAGATTTCTTATTTCCTCTATCGAGACTAATGGATAGTCGAGTTCAGAAAGCATATAGTTCAGAGAATTTTTAAAGTCTGGAGCTGTATCTACCAGCGTGCCATCGAGGTCGAAAATAAACAATTTTTTGTTTTTCATAGTTAAATTAAAGTAAGCCTCTGAAATAAATTTTTACGATACAATTAATAACATATTGTTTATTTTTCATTCAAAATCCAATGAATAATTTAGAAATTGTAATACTTGCAGCTGGGAAGGGAACTAGAATGAATTCTAGTATCCCAAAAGTATTGCATCCTTTGGGCGGGAAACCCATAATTGAACATGTTCTAGATACCGCACGATCTTTAAAGCCAAAGAAAATTCATTTAATACTTAATAAAGAAATAAAAAATGAATTTGTTCACTTAAAAAATAAAATCAATTTAATAATACAAAAAAAACAATTAGGAACTGGCGATGCAATTAACGTGGCCATAAAAAGTTTTCAAAAAAATTCTAATATTCTTGTCCTTTATGGAGATGTTCCACTCACTCATTCATCCACTTTAAAGAAAATAATTAAGTTCAAAAAAAATGAAATCCCTATTCTTTGTTTTAATAAAGAAGAGCAAAATAATTATGGGAAAGTTGTATTGGGAACTAATGGTTTGGTTTATGAGATAATTGAACAAAAAGAGCTTAAAAGAAAAGAGAACTTCTACCTATGTAATTCTGGGATTTTTTCAATACACTCATCACTTCTTCAAAAATTAATGCCAAAAATAAATAATAAAAATATGAAGAAAGAATATTATTTAACAGATATCTTCAAAATGGCATCAAATAGTGATATCAAAATTAAGTCAGTAATTACATCTGAGAAAGAAGTTCAGGGCATCAATGATAAAAAGGATTTAGCCATGGCAGAAAATGAATTTCAGGAAAATTTAAGAGCTAAACATCTTAAAGCTGGGGTAACAATGCATGACCCCTGTACTGTATATTTATCAGAAGACACAAAAATAGGAAAAGATGTAATTATTCACCCTTTTGTTGTGATTGGTAATAATGTAAAAATCTTAAATGGGGCTGAGATTTATTCTTTTTCACATTTAGAAGACTGTAAGATTGGAAAGAGGGCTAGCATAGGACCCTACGCCCGTATAAGGCCAGGCACACAGATTAATGAGCATGCAAAAATTGGAAATTTTGTTGAAGTTAAGAATTCTACAATTAACGCAAATTCAAAAATTAACCACCTATCTTATGTTGGAGACTCAATGATTGGAAAAAATGTTAATGTTGGAGCAGGGACAATAACATGTAATTACGATGGAAAAGCAAAATATAAAACAGTTATTAAAGACAATGCCTTTATCGGATCAAATTCATCACTTGTTGCACCATTAGAAGTTGGCAAAAATGCATACATTGGCTCTGGCTCAACGATAACAAAGAAAGTTAAACAAGATAGTCTGGCTGTTGAAAGATCAGTTCAAATGGAAGTAAAAAATTGGGCCAAGAGGAAAAATAAAAAGTAATTTTATGTGTGGAATAGTAGGTATCACAGCAAATGAATCTGTTTCTTCAAACATAATTGGTGCCTTGAAGAAACTTGAGTACCGAGGTTACGATTCAGCCGGCATAGCTATTAATACTGAGAGTCAAATTCAACAAAAAAAAGCGAAAGGTAAGCTTGATAACTTAATACTGTCCCTTCAAAAAGATGGTTTTGATGGAAAGGTTGGGATTGGCCATACGAGATGGGCTACTCATGGTGAGCCATCTGAAAGAAATGCTCATCCTCACTCATCGCGAAGAGTTTCACTCGTTCACAACGGAATTATTGAAAATGCATCGGAACTAAAAGGTAGAACAGAATTAAAAAGCTACAATTTTGATTCAGATACTGACTCTGAAGTTATTACGGCCCTAATTACTCATTATCTCAATGAGGGCCATAATCATATGGAGTCAGTAAAGCAAACTATATCATTATTGGAGGGTTCTTACGCACTAGCTATCATCTTTAGTGACCTTAAGGATAAAATAATTGGCGCAAGGAATGGAAGTCCTTTGGTAGCGGGAACTGACGGCAACTCCAGCTCATTAGGATCTGACTCAATAGCATTAAGTTCAATTGCCAAACAGGTATGTTATCTAGAAGATGGTGACATTGTTGTGCTAAGTAGAGAAAATGTTGAGATCTATAACTCATCAGGAGATCGAGCTAATAGAGAATTTGTTGACATTGGTATTATGGATACAGAAGTCAGCAAGGGATCATACAATCATTTTATGGAAAAAGAGATTCATGAGCATCCCAAGGCTGTTGGTGAAACATTTAGACAATTCATTGATCATGATCAGGGTATAATTTCAGTTGATGATATAGGACTAAATTTCAACGATATTTCAAAGGTACATTTAATTGCCTGTGGTACAGCATACTACTCTTGCTTGGTTGCAAAATATTATTTTGAACAATATGCAAGACTGCCCGTAGAGTGTGATATGGCATCTGAGTTTAGATACCGTGACCCTGTTCTTGATAATAGGGCATTATATATATTTGTTTCTCAATCAGGTGAAACAGCTGACACAAAAGCGGCATTAGATTATTGCAAAGACGCCAAGGTCAGAACACTCAGTATTGTAAATGTTATGAATAGCTCAATTGCACGCGAAAGTGATTATTGTTTATATACTAAAGCGGGAGCAGAAATTGGCGTAGCTTCCACAAAAGCATTTACGGCGCAATTGTCGGTGCTGTTGTCAATGGCACTACATTGTGGCACCAAGAATAACAATGTTACAATTGAGCAGAATAGAGAGATTTGCAAAGAAATTATGCAAGCTCCACAAATTCTAGATAAGGCAATAAAAAGATCTTATGAATTAAAAGAAACTGCGAAAGCGATTATAGATTCAAAAGGTGTAATGTATTTAGGAAGAGGCACATCCTTTCCTCTGGCACTAGAAGGAGCGCTCAAATTTAAAGAAATCTCTTATATACATGCGGAAGGTTATCCAGCTGGAGAGATGAAACATGGTCCACTTGCCCTGATTGAGAAAGATTTGCCAGTAGTTTGTATAGTTCCACCAGGCCCTCTATTTCATAAAACAGTATCCAATATTCAAGAGGTGATTGCTCGAGGAGGGAGAATATTAATGATCACGGATGATGAAAGTCTTGAATCCAGTTCAGAAAATATATGGAAGATTTTTAGATTGCCAAAAACGCCAAAATCTATTGAAGCCATAGTATATTCTGTTCCAATACACATGTTGGCGTACTATACAGCTGTTGAACTAGGCAATGATGTAGATCAACCCCGCAATCTTGCAAAATCAGTTACAGTTGAATAGTTCACAACAGTAAATTAACGCTAGAGAGGAAAATATGAATAATTTATCATTATTAAAAAATACTTTAAGAGTTTTTGGAATAGCATTTATATTAATTATACCAGTGATGAAGCTAGACCCTTTAGGTGGCTGGGCTTGGAGTCCAGGACAATGGGAATATGAGATGATGATTCAAGGAATTTATATGACTCTTGGGATTATGATGATAATTGCAGCAAAAGATCCAGTAAAAAACGCAATGTTTGTATGGTTTGTTGTTTGGAGTAGTGTTGTTCATGGTGGGATTATGGCTTATCAAGCAGTTATTGATACGCATGAAATGGGACATTTTTTAGGAGATATACCAGTATTATTTATTCTAGCTATATTAGCTAGTTATAGTCTTAGAAAGGAACAGGTAAATAATTAATAAAGCCTTATTTAATGTTATCAAGCAATCGACAACAGTGGAATAAGCCTACAGATAAATCTTGGATAAAAAAACACCAAATACCCAAGACATTAATAGTCTCTTTTTTATACTATACGATATTTAAAAATAAATTATTATAAGTTTTATGACAGTAACTCTCAAAACAGAAGGCGATGTATCAATCATTCACATGGATGATGGAAAAGTAAATGTTTTTTCACCAGAGATGATTCAAAATTTCGAAAAAATTATGGATCAAATACCAACCGATAAGGGTTCAGTTTTAATTACAGGGAGACCTGGAATGTTTTCAGCTGGATTTGATTTAAAGGTTATGATGTCGAGTCCTGAAAATGCTGCCGCTATGGTAAAATCTGGTTTCTTAATGTTGAAAAGAGTTTTCTCATTTCCTCGTCCTGTAGTTGCTGCATGTAGTGGACACGCTATTGCCCTCGGGGCTTTTCTTTTATGCAGCAGTGATTACCGTGTTGGTTGTGCAGGCGACTTTAAGATTGGGGCAAATGAATTAAGAAACAATATGATTGTACCAACACCTATTTTAGAAATTGCAAAATTTAAATTAACCAAATCACACAAGCAAAGGGCGCTACTTAATGCTGAAATGTATTTAATAAAAGATTCGATTGAACCAGGATATATTGATGAAGTTGCAAGTCCTGAAAGTTTTTATGATATCGCCCTAGCCAAAGCTAAAGATTTAGCAACTTTGGCACACCCTCAATATGATCAAACTAAGAAACTCGATCAGGAAGACGTGTTGCCTAAAATTAGCAAAGGTATAGAACAAATCACCTCACCTGTTGGGTAAATCAAATTTATCTAATAAAATCAATATATTTAGCTAAGACTCTAGTAATTTAGATTATTTGGTACTATAAGGCTGAAAAATATAGAGTTTTTAAAAATGACCAAATGGACATCAAATAGTTGGAGAGGATACAAGGCAAAACATATTCCTGAATATCCAGATAAATCAGAGTTAGAGAAAACTGAAAGCCAACTTAAAACATATCCGCCACTAGTTTTTGCAGGTGAAGCAAGAGATTTAAAAAGACATCTTGCTAGAGTCTCAGAAGGAAAAGCGTTTCTATTGCAAGGTGGAGATTGCGCAGAAAGTTTCGACGACTTTAATGCTGATTACATAAGGGATACCTTCAAAGTTCTTTTACAAATGTCTGTGACACTTACAGCAGCAGGCAATTGCCCCGTTGTTAAAGTTGGAAGAATGGCAGGACAATTTGCTAAACCAAGGAGTTCACCCAAAGAAGAAATTGATGGAGTTGAGTTAGATAGTTATAAAGGCGATATCATTAACGATATGGAGTTTACTGAGTCTTCAAGAGTGCCTGATCCTCAACGAATGATCAGAGCATACACTCAATCAGCAGCAACTCTCAATTTATTACGCGCTTTTGCAAAGGGTGGTTTTTCTGACCTTAATAAAGTTCACCAATGGAATATGGGTTTTGTTGATGAGAGTCCTCAAGGAAAAAAATTCAGAGATCTAGCTGACAAAATATCAGATACATTATCTTTTATGGATGCCATAGGTATCTCATCTGGCAATACAAAAAGATTAAGAAACGTTGATTTTTTTACAAGTCATGAAGCACTCCTTTTACCATATGAAGAATGTTTAACACGTACAGATAGTACAACTGGTGAAGTTTACGATACATCTGCTCATATGGTATGGATTGGTGATAGGACAAGACAACTTGATGGAGCGCACGTAGAATTTTGTAGAGGTATCAAAAACCCTATTGGAATTAAGTGCGGTCCAACTTTAGATCCTGATGAATTAAAGAAATTGATCGATGTATTAAATCCCGAAAATGAAGCTGGTAAAATTACCCTCATTTGTAGATTTGGGGTTGATAATGTTGAAGAGAAATTGCCCAAACTAATTGGACCTTTTGCCAACTCAGATTACAACCTTGTTTGGTCATGCGACCCCATGCACGGTAATACTATGAAAGCTAATTCTGGCTTTAAGACCAGACCTTTCGAGAGAGTTATTCAAGAAGTTGAGTCATTTTTTGATATTCATCACTCTTTAGGAACATATCCTGGTGGAGTGCATTTGGAGATGACAGGGCAAAACGTGACTGAGTGCATTGGTGGTGCCCAAGCGATAAAAGACGAAGATTTATCTGCCAGATACCATACTCATTGTGACCCTAGACTTAACGCAAACCAGGCATTAGAACTTGCCTTCTTAATATCTGATAAGCTCAGAGAATCTCAAGAACCCCACAAGTCAAAAATTATAATTGCCAAGTAATTGCGACTAAATTAATTAGTTGTAATATCAGTCAAATGACAGAAAAAATTTCAGTATTAGTAGTCCAATCAAACCCAGTTGTTGGGAATATTGCATTCAACAAACAGATCGTTATTGACCACTTACAAAATAATAATTCTGATCTAATTTTATTTTCAGAGCTTATGTTAACTGGTTACCCGCCAGAGGATTTAATTTTGAAGCCTGCTTTTATGAAAAAAGTTCATGAAGCGGTTCATGAAATTGTCAATCTATCGAAAGGGAAGCACCCAACTATTGTACTAGGTACACCCTGGTTAGATGAAGGTAATTTATTTAATGCTGCAGTAGTTATTCATGATGGAAAGATCTTGCATAAACATTACAAGATGGCACTTCCAAACTATGGAGTATTTGATGAAAAGAGAATATTTTCAAATGGTGAAAAAGTAAGTGTTATAGATTTTAAAGGTATTAATTTAGGGATATTTATTTGTGAAGATATTTGGGTAAATCAAACCATCACTGAAATTGGTGAAAAACAGATCGATCTTGCTGTTTCTCTCAATGCGTCTCCTTTTGATATCAATAAAATCAACGAAAGAGAAAAGAAAGCTATCGAATTTTCAAAATCTATCGCTGCACCTCTCATCTATGTTAATCAAGTAGGAGGTCAGGATGAAATAGTCTTTGATGGAAGCTCATTCCTGAATGATCAAGAAAAAGTTATCTACAAACTTAAGCACTGTCAGTTAGAGTCTAAGGAATTTTTATTTGATGAAGACCATAAATTTTTAATAGAAGATACGTTCTCTGATCATACAGATATGAATGATGTCATTTACTCCAGTTTAATCTTGGGTCTAAGAGATTATGTTGAAAAGAATAATTTTCCAGGCGTTGTATTGGGAATATCAGGAGGTATTGATAGTGCCTTTAGTGCAGCCGTTGCTACTGATGCACTTGGACCTTCAAGAGTAAAAGGTATCTTAATGCCCTCAAAATATACAAGCATTGAGAGCAATAAAGATGCATCAGAATTAGGTAATAATTTGGGCATTGAACTCATGAACATATCTATCAATGAAATTGTCAATTCATACGACAACACACTTAATGATCTATTTTCTGGAACAGAAAAAGACATCACTGAAGAAAATATTCAATCGCGAACAAGAGGAGCGATTTTGATGGCCTATTCAAACAAATTTGGCCACATGGTTATCACCAATGGTAATAAATCTGAGGTATCTGTTGGCTATTCGACACTCTATGGAGATATGTGTGGAGGATTCTCAGTCGTTAAAGATATTTACAAAACTGATTTATTTAAATTGTCAGAATGGAGAAACAAAAATAAGCCCTCTTTATCGTTGCTCGATAAAAATGAGATTATACCAAATAATATTATAACCAAGGAACCTACAGCTGAATTAAAAGAAGATCAGAAAGACAGTGACTCACTTCCACCCTATGATGTATTGGATAAAGTATTGTACCATCTTGTGGAAAAAGAAAGTTCAGTAAAAGAAATTGTAGATCAAGGATTTGATAAAGAATTAGTTAAAAGAATTCAAAATCTACTCTACAATTCAGAATATAAAAGAAGACAAGCAGCACCAGGCGTGAAGATTTCTGAGAGAAATTTTGGCTATGACAGAAGATATCCGATCACGAACGCATTTAGAGATATGGAAAATTAAATGACAACAGTAACAAGGTTTGCACCAAGTCCAACAGGTTTATTACATCTTGGAAACATCAGAACGGCATTAATTAATTGGCTGTATGCACGAACCAACAACGGGAAATTCATTTTAAGAATTGATGATACTGATTTAGAACGATCAAAAGATGAATATATTTCTCAGATCAAATATGATCTTGATTGGCTAGGGATTGATTATGATGAAACGTTCAATCAATCGTCTCGTTTCGACAGATACAGGGAGCAATTCGAGAAATTAAAAGCTGATGGCAGAATTTACCCTTGCTATGAAACACCCGAAGAACTTGAAAGAAAAAGAAAATTGCTCATCGCAGCTGGTGGCAAGCAAGTTTACGACCGGTCTGCAATGGAATTAACAGACCAACAAAAGAAAGACTACGAAGCAGAAGGAAGAAAACCCCACTGGAGATTCTTATTAAAAACTGAACGTATGAAATGGGATGATTTACTTAAAGGTGAAATAGATATAGACCTCACCAGTTTGTCTGACCCTGTTTTGTTTAGAGAGGACGGAGTTCCTTTGTATACTTTTAGTTCAGCTGTAGATGATATTGACTACGATATAACCAACGTAATTAGAGGAGACGACCATACAAGCAATACAGCTGTTCAAGTAGAAATTATCAATGCGTTGGACCAAAATAAAATAACTTTTGCCCATCACGCCTTACTAAAAGCATCAAGTGGAGATAAATTGTCAAAACGAGACAATGTCATATCCATTAGTAGTTTCAGGGAGGCGAATATGGAGCCTATATCAATACTAAGTTTATTGGCGACTATCGGCACGTCTAATTCTATCGAATTAAAAGACAATATAGATCAAATAAAAAGTGAATTTAAATTGAGTACAATTTCAACGTCACCTGGTCGAATTGAAATTGATGTATTGAATGCTCTCAATAAAAAACAGGTTCAAAAATACAATTTTAGTGAGATCGAAGAGAGATTAAAAAAGATTGATGAAAAAATTGATCAAAAGTTTTGGGAAACAATCAGAGGCAATCTGAATGTTGTTGAAGATATAAAACAATGGACGGACATTGTATTTAATAGTGAGACCATTAAGCCTTCTGATAAAGATTATATTAAGATTGCAATGGAATTGATCCCTGATGATCCATGGAATGATGAAACATGGGGACTATGGACTTCGGCCATAAAAGAGAAAACTGGCAGAAAAGGAAAAGAGTTATTCTTACCTCTTAGAGAAGCCTTTACAGGACTTAATCATGGTCCAGAAATGAAACTACTTATTCAATTACTGGGCAGAGAAAAAATCATAGAAAGAGTTGAGTTATAAATGTCACTGAATTTATACGACACATTCTCAAACTCAAAAAAAAAGTTTGAACCAATTGATCCAAAAAATATCAGAATGTATGTTTGTGGTCCCACAGTATACGACTATCCACACGTAGGAAATGCAAGACCTGTTATAGTTTTTGATATTTTATTTCGAATTCTTCAAAACTTATACGGTACAGAGCATGTAACATATGTGAGAAATATAACAGATGTTGATGATAAGATTATAAATGCTTCCCAAGAAAATAATGAAGACATCAATGAATTAACTTCAAGAACCATTAATTATTTTCACACTGATGCGAAATATATAGGAGCAATGGAGCCCTCTTTTGAGCCCAGAGCTACAGATCACATAGATGAAATGATCAATATTATTGAGACTTTAATTGAAAAAAATTATGCCTATGTTGCTGAGAATAACATTCTTTTCTCATCTACTAAATTTTCTAAATACGGATCATTATCAGGTAAAAACCTTGAAGAAATGATTGCTGGATCAAGAGTCGATGTTGAAAGTTATAAGCAAGAAGCCTCAGATTTTATACTATGGAAGCCTTCTAAAGATAACGAGCCTGGATGGGACAGTCCATGGGGCAAGGGAAGGCCTGGATGGCATATAGAGTGTTCAGCAATGAGTGAAAAATTATTAGGTAAAACATTTGATATTCATGGTGGTGGGCAAGATTTAATTTTCCCACATCACGAAAATGAAATCGCTCAAAGTGAGTGTGCAAACGGAGAAAAATTTGCAAATTACTGGGTTCATAATGGCTTTGTTACGGTTGAAGGAAGTAAAATGTCAAAATCTGATGGAAATTTTGTAACAGTGAATGAGCTTAAAGAGAAATACCAAGGAGAGGTTATTAGATTAACCATGATACTCACTCATTATCGTCAGCCATTGAATTGGACAAATGATAATCTACAAGAAAGCAAAAAAACACTGGATAAGTGGTACCAATATTTTTCTGAATTTGATTTTAAGCCTGACTTAAGTGTGAAGATTGATGAAAATGTAATGAACGCACTAAATGATGACATGAATACGCCTCAGGCAATAGCTGAATTGCATAAATTATTCAAAAATTGTAAAAGTAATGATCGCGATTCATTAAATCAATTTTTAATTTCGGCTCAATTTCTTGGATTGATGAATGATGAACCTTCTCAATGGTTATCATGGGGTAAAGAAAATATAATTGTAGATCAAAATAAGATTGAGTCATTAATTACTCAAAGAAACACTGCAAGAGCAAATAAAGATTTTGCTGAAGCTGATAGAATTAGAGATGAGTTGGAAAATTTAGGAATAGTACTAGAAGATAAAGGTACAGAAACCACATGGAAAACTAAGTAAATGAAAGATAAGTTATTTATATTTGATACGACATTGAGAGACGGAGCACAAACTTACGGTGTTGATTTTAACGTAGATGAGAAAAAAATTCTTGCATCAAAACTTGATGCCTTAGGCGTTGATTATATTGAGGGTGGATGGCCTGGTGCAAACGAAACTGATACACAATTTTTCGCTGAAAAAATGGAATTTAAAAATTCTACGTTTACGGCTTTTGGCATGACCAAAAAGACAGGGAGGAGTGTTGAAAATGATCCTGGTTTAGCTGCCATGATTAACGTAAGCGCCCCGTCAGCTTGTGTAGTGGGCAAGTCTTGGGATTTCCATGTAGATTTAGCCCTAGGAATTTCCAATGATGAAAACTTAGTAAATATTGCGGAGTCTGTTAACTTTTTATCAAGCAGCAAGAAGGAAGTTCATTTTGATGCTGAACATTTCTTTGATGGCTACAAAGCTAATCCTCAATATGCGGTAAAGTGTTTAAAAGCTGCACAAGACAATGGAGCAAGGTGGATGGTTCTTTGTGATACCAACGGAGGCACATTACCCCATGAAGTAGAACAGATTGTTTCAGAAGTTGTGAAGGATATTCCAGGCGATCAACTTGGTATTCACGCACATAATGATACCGGAAATGCTGTAGCAAATTCATTAGCCGCAGTTCATGCTGGGGTCAGACAAGTACAAGGTACGATTAATGGACTTGGTGAACGATGCGGAAATGCTAATTTAATTACTCTTCTTCCTACTTTTGCTTTTAAGGATGAATATATCGATAAATTTGATCTATCCATTGATACTAAAAATCTTGGTCAGTTAACGGAACTTTCAAGACTTTTAGATGAAATATTAAATCGTGTACCCAATAGAACAGCACCTTATGTAGGCTCGGCAGCATTTGCGCATAAAGGAGGATTGCACGTTTCAGCAGTAAACAAAGATCCTAAAACTTATGAGCATATCGATCCTGAGTTAGTGGGCAATCATCGCCAAATCATCATTTCAGAACAATCAGGAAAATCAAATATTCTTGCACGATTAAAGTCTACAGGAATTCAGATCAATGAGGATGATGAAACTATACAAAAAATTCTTGATCGAGTGAAAGAACGTGAATTTATTGGATATTCATACGATGGTGCAGATGCTTCATTTGAAATATTAGTGAAGAAGGTAATTTCCGAAATGCCAACTTATTTTGAAGTTGTTAATTTTAATGTGAATGTAAAGAATTCAGGTGGGGAAGGTAAAACAATATCAGATGCCGAAGTTAAATTAAAATTTGGTAAAGAAGAACTTATAGGTACGGGGCAAGGTGTAGGACCGGTTAATGCATTAGACAATGCTTTGAGGAATAACTTTCAATCAAGCGGTTATGCTGAATTGATCAAGGATCTATCTCTTATCGACTATAAGGTGAGAATCTTAAACACAGGAACCGATGCGATCACCAGAGTATCAATTGAAAGTTCTGATAAAGATAAAAAGAGTTGGTACACAATTGGTGTTTCAGAAAATATTATAGAAGCCTCCTTTAGGGCACTGATTGACAGTGTTGAGTACAAATTGATGAAAGAAAAGGCTACGGTTCTTAGTTAGTACATGTCTTCAAATAATATTTCAATTATCTTGGTTGATACTCAACTTCCTGAAAATATAGGTCTGGTTGCACGTTCCATGTATAATTTTGGTTTTTCTGACTTGAGGTTGGTCAATCCTAAATTAGATTGGCCATCAGAGAAGGCACATGCAGTATCAGTCGATGCCAAATCTATTATAGAGAGTGCAAAAGTTTACACTACCTTGAGAGAGGCACTCAGTGATTCCACACTCTCCATTGCTTATACAGCTCGAAAACGCGATATGAGTAAACAGTTTACTGATAATAAATCTATTATTAAGGAAATACATGATGAACACAGTAATGATAAGTTAGCTGTTGTTTTTGGCGGTGAAGCTTCAGGCTTGACCAATGACCATCTTTCTTTAGTGACAAGGTGTGTGACGATTGATACGCATGAGAACTTTTCATCCTTGAATCTTTCACATGCCGTCAATGTATTTTGTTATTCTATATTTTCATTAATGTATGATGATGAAAAAGTAGTTGATGAGAATTCACTGACGCGCGGCAATCAAAATGAACTGATGCATTTTTTTGATCATATTGAAAAAGAGTTGGAAAACAGAGGTTTCTTTCAACCCGAAGAAAAAATGCCAAAAATGAAGCAAAATCTCAGGAATATCTTTCACCGGGCTGATCTCAGCGATAGGGAAATTGCAACACTGAGAGGAGTAGTCACGGTTCTGTCAGATTATAGGAAAACTGAGGAAATTTAGTATTCTGGTTTGACAATATTCAGGAAAACAGTATAAACCACGGATCACAATATATGACAAAACGAATAGCACAAAAACACAAAATCGATAGACGTCTAAGTGTTAACCTATGGGGAAGACCCAAAAGCCCGTTTAATTTAAGAAAATACAGACCTGGCCAACATGGACAGAAGCATACTGGAAAACTATCTGACTATGGTGTTCAGTTACATGCTAAGCAAAAATTAAAAGGCTATTATGGCAACCTAAATGAAAGACAATTCCGTAATTGTTATAAAGAGGCCATCAGACAAAAGGGTGACTCAGGAGAAAATTTAATCGCGCTTCTAGAAAGAAGACTAGATACGATTGTTTATCGTTCAAAGTTTGTCCCAACTGTTTTTGCAGCACGACAATTCATCAATCATGGTCATGTCAAAGTAAATGGTAAAAGAGTAAATATTTCAAGCTATCGTGTTACTGAAGGCGATGTCATTGAAGTTAAAGATAAGTCTAAAGAAATGGCGATTGTTGTTGAAGCAATGAAAAGTCAAGAGCGCGATATTCCAGGCTATATTACTGTTGATGAAAAGAAATGTTCTTCAACATTTATTCGTACACCTCAGTTTGCTGAAGTTCCATATGCAACGCAGATGGATCCAAAACTAGTCATCGAGTATTATTCTCGATAAATCTCAAATGAGTGCATCGCACTTTTTTTCAAAAGATTACTTTCAAGCAAGAGATAGATTCATTAAATCTATTAATGAACTGAAGGGTCAAGGTCACCAAGTTAGTCATGATGTACTTACTTTAGATTGCAAAGGCCCTAATCAAGAAAATCTTTTCATCGATATTGCAACTATTGGGTCCATCAATAGCGATAATCTATTACTATACAGTTCCGGCATTCATGGTGTTGAGGGATTTGCAGGTTCAGCTATTCAATTATCAGTTTTAGATCAACTCAAAAACGCCAATCCAATTACTGATTATTGTATAGTTTTTGTTCATATCATTAACCCTTATGGCATGGCATGGTACAGAAGGGTGAATGAAAATAATGTTGATATGAATAGAAACTTTATAAAGGATCATCAAGGTGAACCTGAAGGGTATGAGAAAATAGATACTTTCTTAAACCCAAAGAGTATTCCATCAAAATTAGATCTTATGTTTTTACCTCGGGGTATTAGTTTATTGTTGAAGTATGGGTTCACCAATGTGAAGCAATGGTTTGCACAGGGGCAATATACGAGACCGCAGAGTTTACAATATGGCGGTGATACGCTTCAACAAGGACCTAAGATGATTTTGGATTGGCTTAAAAAAAATCTTAATAATACAAAAAAGGTTTTTGGTATAGATTTACATACTGGATTAGGCAAATCAGGATATGACACTATACTTGTGCCTGATGATATCAAAGAAGATCAATATAATATACTAGTCTCACTTTTTGGTGACCATGTATCTCCACTTGATCCAACTCAAGGAGTGGGTTACCGAATAACAGGAGATATTCATTCTGGTATAGTAAAAGAATTTTCATCAATTGAGTGGTTAACAATCACCCAAGAGTTTGGAACATTTGGTCCTACAACTGTTTTCAAAAATTTAAGGGCTGAAAATAGATGGACACAAAACAATCAATTGAATAATGAAAAAGATATAATGAATCATTGGAGTAGAAAAAATCTATTGAATACATTCAATCCAAACAACAAGCGTTGGCAGCAAGATCTAATCAGCAGGGGCAATGCTGTCTTTAAGTCTGTTCAGGAATATTTATCAAAGCTCGATTAATCGCGGGCGATATTCTTTTCTTTTAATACCTCTGATAATTCACCAGTTTTATGCATATCTAATATAATGTCACAACCACCAATAAATTCTCCCTTTACATAAAGCTGAGGAATTGTTGGCCAATTTGTAAAATCTTTTATTCCTTGTCTTAATTCGTCACTTTCTAAAACATTAACGTCTTTATATTCGATATTCATAAATGATAGGGCATTTACAACAGCATTAGAAAATCCACATTCAGGTTGAACTTTGGTGCCTTTCATAAAAAGAACAACATCATTTTGATCAACTATGTCTTTGATATTATTTTGTACTGTTTCGTTCATAACACTACAATTAACTGCTTTTAATATTTATTCAATAATAAATATTCTATAAAAAATTCCTTTAGTTTTGATTATTTACTATTGAGATATCTGTTTAATGCTCTTTTCGAAACTGCGTTTCAAAGCAGAAATGTGTTGATCACCTATATTTTTAATACTGATTTTGTCTCCACCAACTATTCCTATTTTTTCAAAATGAACATCATTATTATTTGCTAATTTTTGGCATTTATCATAATTATTGGGACTTACTTCTATTAGATAACGTGACTGATCTTCTGCAAAAAAATAGCCATGAGGAAAATTTGTTTCAATTTCTATTATTATTCCAAGATTTCCTGACATACACATCTCCGATATAGCCACTAAAATACCTCCTTCTCCGACGTCATGTGCTGAAGCAATTAATTTTTTATTTATTGCATCCATTACAAAATTTCCATTTCTTAATTCAGTGTCTAAGTTAATTTCAGGTGTTCCGCCTTCTTCTTTAGATTGGATAATAGATATATACTTTGAACTGCCTAAGTGATTAGCTGTTTTCCCTACCACGCATAGAAAATTACCATCTTCTTTTAATGAAAGAGTTTTTACATTTGATAAATCTTTGATTAACCCAACACCTCCTATGGCTGGTGTTGGATATATGCCTTCGCCATTAGTTTCGTTGTAGAGTGAAACGTTTCCTGAAACGACAGGATAATTTAATTTTGAACAAGCATCGCCCATGCCTCGAATACACTCTACAAATTGTCCCATGATTTCAGGTTTCTCGGGATTACCAAAATTCATACAATCTGTAATTGCAATTGGTAGGGCGCCTGAAGCTATTATGTTTCTCCATGTTTCAACAACTGCATGTTTACCACCTTCATAAGGGTTGTGTTTGCAATATACTGGAGAACAGTCTGTGCTCATGGCCAGACCTTTATTAGTTCCGTGAACACGCACTACTGCTGCATCGGATCCAGGTCTTACCACAGTATCTGCCATGACCATATGATCATATTGTTCCCATATCCATTTCCGGCTACTAAGATCAGGATGCATAATCATGGTGTTTAAGTCCTTTAAAATATTATTCTGATCGAAGTCTTCTGATTTGTATTCTTTAATTGGAGTTGGTTCTTCAACAATATAATCTCTTTGATATTCAGGAGCATCTTCAACTAATATATTAATAGGTATGCTGGCTTCTTCTTTGCCGTTCATCATGAGTATAAGTCTTTTTGTATCTGTTACTTTGCCAATCACTTCAAATTCAAGATCCCACTTCTTAAATATATCTCTGGCCATTTCTTCTTTCGATGGATCGAGGACCATAAGCATGCGCTCTTGGCTTTCTGACAACATTAATTCGTATGCTGACATATTTTGTGCACGCATTGGCACTTTTGAAAGATCAATTTCTAAACCCACATCACCTTTGGACGCCATTTCAATTGAAGAAGAAGTTAATCCAGCTGCCCCCATATCTTGAATTGCAATAATCGCTTCTTCTTTCATCAATTCGAGACAAGCTTCTAACAATAATTTTTCAGTGAATGGATCCCCAACCTGAACAGTTGGCTTTTTATCTTCTGAATCTTCGTCGAATTCAGCAGATGCCATGGTTGCACCGTGAATGCCATCACGTCCAGTCTTTGATCCCACATATACAACGGGGTTTCCAATTCCTGCCGCTGCAGAGTAAAAGATTTTATCTTTCTTTGCGATCCCAACTGTCATGGCATTTACTAAAATATTACCGTTGTATGAAGGATGAAAATTGACTTCACCGCCGACGGTTGGCACGCCAATACAATTGCCATATCCACCAATACCGCTGACAACGCCCGATAATAAATGTTTTGTTTTTGGATGGTTGGGTTCTCCAAATCTCAAGGCATTTAAATTAGCTACGGGGCGAGCACCCATTGTGAAGACATCTCGAAGTATGCCACCAACTCCAGTAGCCGCACCTTGATATGGCTCAAGGAAAGAAGGGTGATTATGGCTTTCCATTTTAAAGACAGCAACATCTCCGTCATCAATATCAATCACTCCAGCATTTTCTCCTGGCCCTTGTACAACGCGTTCACCTGATGTTGGCAGTTTTTTGAGCCAAAATTTTGAGGATTTATAAGAACAATGTTCATTCCACATAGCACTAAAGATGCCCAATTCAGTAAGATTAGGTTCTCTGCCTAAGCCTTCTACTATTTTTTCAAACTCATCAAGTTTGAGACCATGATTTTCAACAAGAGACTGCTCTGTTTGAAATTGCCAATTGTGGTTTGTCATTAATTTAAGATACTTTCAAAAATAGTCTTACCGTCTTCACATCCGTGTGCCAATTCAGCAGCTCTTTCTGGGTGTGGCATCATGCCTAACACATTCTTATTTTCATTAAGAATGCCAGCAATATTCTCAAGTGATCCATTAGGATTTGAATGTTCACTGACATTTCCATTTTCATCACAATACTGGAAGGCTATTTGGTCGTTGTCTCGAATCTTTTTCAATTGTTCAGAAGTTACAAAAAAATTACCTTCATTATGTGCTATTGGCATTTTTGCCACTTGAGTTTTTTTTGTGAATACTGAACTTTGATTTTTGGGCTTAATTAATATGTCTCTGCATATAAAGCTCAGACTACTATTTCTCATCAACGCACCATCTAATAATCCACTTTCAATCAGAATTTGGAATCCGTTGCAAATCCCCATTACAGGAACACCTTCTTTAGCCTTTTTCACAACATCTTGCATAATAGGGGACGTTGAAGCCATGGCGCCACATCTTAAATAATCGCCATAAGAGAACCCGCCTGGCACAACAATCAGATCAGATTTATCAATTGACGTTTCTTTGTGCCATACCATTTGCGGTTGATGACCAGAAATATTTTTGATAGCTACCGCTACATCACGATCACAATTTGATCCTGGAAAAACGATAACGTGTGACTTCATTAATTTAATTTATCTCTACTTTATAATCTTCAATAACCAAGTTTGCCAAAAGCTTCTCGCACATTTCATTAATTTGTTTATTGGCTGATTCTTCATTTTCACTATCTAGTTTTATTTCAATATATTTACCTTGCCTGACATCCTCTATGTTATTGAAACCCAACGACTTGAGGGAATTGGCAATAACTGAGCCTTGGGGGTCGAGAACGTCTTTTTTAAGTGTGATATAGATTTTGGCTAGCATCTAACCTTTAATGCACGATTCCTAATCGTGAGGCAACCTCTTCATAGGCACCCATGAGGCTACCCAAGCTTCTTCTGAAAACGTCTTTATCTAGTTTCTGTTTTGATTTTATATCCCACAATCTGCAAGAGTCAGGACTAATCTCATCCGCAAGGACGATTTTTTTTGGGTCAGAGGCAAGCCTCCCAAATTCAATTTTAAAATCTACTAGAATGATATTTTTCTTTTTAAATAAATTAGTGAGTAAAGAATTAATTTTAAGAGACATGGCATCTATTTTTTTTAACTCTGATCTATTAGCCCAGCCAAATGTTTCTACATGATCTCTAGAAATCATTGGATCATCTAAACTGTCTTCTTTGTAATAATACTCTAATAACGGTTTTTTTAACTTGGTTCCTTCTTTTAGTCCTAATTTTTTAGCAATAGAACCAGCAACAACATTTCGAACAACAAACTCTATAGGAATAATCTGACATTTTTTTATCAATTGTTCTCGATCATTTAATCTTTTTTCAAAATGAGTTGGAATCTTTTTACTTTTAAGGAATTCCATAATGTGCTCAGAAATTTTATTATTGATGACCCCTTTGCCTTTAAATATCTTATGCTTTTTTTTATTATAGGCAGTAGCATCGTCTTTAAAAATCTGAATAAGTGTGTTTTTTTTCGGGCCTTTAATTATTTTTTTGGCCTTACCTTCATATAAAGTCTTCGATGATGTCATTGCAGGTAGTGTAAAAATTTGTTATGATAGAAATGTAATTCAAATCAATTCTAATTAAAAGTATAAAGAAACAGTGAAAAAACTAGATGAACGAAAAAAAGGTTTTGAGGGTAAATTTGCTCGAGATCAAGAGTTGGAATTTAAGATTTTGGCTCGTCGAAATAAGTATCTTGGTGTCTGGGCTGCAGAAAAACTTCGTTTATCGGGACCAGCAGTTGAAGAATATTTTGCAGAAGTGATCAAATCTGATCTTGAAGAGGATGGAGATATGGATGTTTTCAGAAAAGTTAGAAAAGATTTTGATGAAAAAGGAATATCCATAACAGATGATGAACTTAGACAGAGTATGGACCAATTTTTACTTCAGGCAAAAGAAGAGATCATTGGTAAAGATAATATCTAATCATTACATTCCACATGTACATTAAATATGCAACCACAAAAAAGTCTTCAAAAAAGAAAGTGGTTAAAAAGAGAGCAGCTTCAAAAATTACAAAAAAAAAGAAATCTGTAATTAAAAAAAAGAAGAGAGCTTCTAAACCTAAGCCAAAAAAGAATAATAGTAATGTAATTCGGGATTCTAGTTTAAATCAGAATTATTATGTAGGGGGTTATATTCTTATATTTGGAGTGTTTGCACTAGCTATTTATTATTCGCAATAAATTATTTAAATACTTTTTTAAAAATATAATCCGTTCTTCTTGTTGCGTGCTTAAGGTCTAATATTTTAGATATTTCTTTTTTATTTAAATATTTTTTTAATTCATTATCCGCATCCAGCACGGTTTCAAAGTCTAGATCAGATTTCCATACTTTCATGGCGTTACGCTGTACAATTTTATAGGCCTTCTCTCGAGATAATCCTTTTTGAATCATCGCGAGCATAAGACCCTCTGACATGGGTAGTTTTCTAAGTTTATCTAAATTAGTTTTCATATTTTTAGGATAAACAACAAGGTTTGCGATTACATTATTCAAACGTGCTAGTGCAAAATCAATGATGATGTTGGCATCAGGAGCCATTATTCTTTCCACACTTGAGTGCGAGATATCTCTTTCATGCCATAAAGAAACATTTTCTAAAGCGGGTATTGTGTAGCCTCGAATTAATCTTGAAAGGCCAGTTAAATTTTCAGTTAGTACAGGATTTCTTTTGTGTGGCATGGCAGATGATCCTTTTTGACCTTTTGAAAAAAATTCTTCAACTTCAAGAACCTCTGTTCTCTGTAAATGTCTGATTTCTGTAGCAAGGCGCTCAATTGAGCTGGCAATAATTCCAAGGGTACTGAAATAAACAGCGTGTCGGTCACGTGGGATAACTTGAGTAGATATAGTTTCAGCCTTCATGCCTAATTTTTTTGCAACAAACTGTTCAACGCGAGGATCTATGTTGGCATAATTGCCTACAGCACCTGAAATTGCGCACACAGATATTTCTTCTGTCGCCTTTTTAAAACGCGCGTGATTTCGCTCAAAATCTGCATAGAAGTTTGCCATTTTTATACCAAAGGTTGTTGGTTCTGCATGAATACCATGACTTCGTCCGATGCAAGGCGTATTTTTATATTTGAGAGCTATTTTTTTGAGTGATTTAAGAAGCTGAGCTATTTCTTTTTCAATAATTTTAGATGATTGCATAAGTTGTATGTTGAATGCTGTATCTAAAATATCTGATGAGGTTAAGCCTTGATGAAGAAAACGCGCAGGTGGTCCAGCATATTCTGATATAGATGTAAGAAATGCTATGACATCGTGTTTAACTTTCTTTTCAATAGCATCAATTCTCTTCTCATTTATTTTAGCTTTTGACTTAACTTTTCTACTTGTGCCTTTTGGAACAGTGCCCAATTTTTCCATAGCTTCACAAGCATAAAGTTCAATATCTAGCCAAATTTTAAATCTTGATTTAGAACTCCAGATATCGGTCATAGGAGCTCTTGAATATCGAGGGATCATATAAATACTTTTTTAATCTTTAATTTAGGGTTTATCAAGTCCTGCAGGAGATTTAGTAAAAATTTCAAATCCGTCTTTGGTAATACCGATACTATGCTCAAATTGAGCAGATAAACTCTTATCTTTTGTTACAGCTGTCCATCCGTCCTTCAGCATTCTTACATCATAATTGCCAACATTAATCATGGGTTCTACAGTAAAGAACATACCTTCTTCAATTTGATCACCTGTATTTTCTTCACCGTAGTGCAATATATTTGGAAATTCATGGAACACTTTACCGAGTCCATGCCCACAAAAATCTCTCACGACACTATAATTTTGTTTTTCAGCATAACTCTGAATTGCATAACCAATGTCACCAAGACGGGATTTTGGGTGCGCTGCTTTAATCCCCTCATGCATTGATTCAAAAGTGCAATCAATTAATTTTTGTGCTTTTGCATTTATTTTGCCTACCGGGAACATACGACTGGTATCTCCATGCCAACCATCAACGATAACAGTTACATCTATATTAACGATATCTCCTTCTTCTAATATTCTAGAAGATGGAATTCCATGACAAATGACATGGTTAATTGATGTACAAATAGATTTTGGAAAGCCCTTATAAAATAAGGGAGCAATCAAGCCGCCATTTTTTGTAATGAACTCAAAAGCAAAGTAATCAAGCTCATCGGTAGATACTCCAGGCTTTACATGTTCAACCAAAAGATCAAGAGTGGATGCAGCTAAATTGCCAGCTTTTCGCATGCCTTCAAAATCTTTATTATTGTGTAACGTATTATTCATTAATGAGTTTTATTTTTTTATTTACACGAATCTCGTCACTTTCAAAAGAACAGTTATAACATATGATTTCTACTCCTTTTTTTATGACTTTTTTAAAGTTGTCATAGTATGCCTGATCAATATCTCTCGCGATTTGAAATTTTTTGCAATCATCCCTTTGAATAAGAAAAAGCATGACTGCCCTCGTATTTTTATCAGGTAGTTTTGAAAGTTCGATCAAATGCTTGGAGCCTCTCTCTGTAATTGCATCTGGAAATTCAGCAGTTTCTTTTTTTCTTGATAACGTTACATTCTTTACCTCTACATAAGTTTGCTTAGCTCCATCACTCAAAAGAAAATCAATTCTAGAGTTGATTCCGTATTTAACTTCTCTTTTAAATTTATCGTATTTACCTAATTCAGGAATTAGATGCATTTCGATTGCATCCTCCACAATTCTATTCGCTTTGTGTGTGTTAACTCCAACGTTTGCTGTTCCAGATTTTATAATTTCAAGAGTATATTTTAACTTACGTTTTGGATCGTTTGCTTTTGTAACAAAAACAGGATTGCCTTCATCAAGAAGACCTTGCATAGAACCTGTGTTGGGACAATGTGCAGTTACGGTCTCTTTATTATTATCAAGTTGAATATCTGCAAAAAATCTCTTATACCTTTTAATCAATCTCCCTGAGATATATTGATTTGCAATTTTTGACATGGTTTTATGAAAGCATCACTTATAATTATCGGTAACGAAATCTTATCCGGTCGTACGCAAGATAAAAATCTATCATATCTCGCAAATTGGTTGAATGAAATAGGAATTCAACTATCAGAAGTAAGGGTAATTAGAGATGAGGAAGAAATAGTTGTAGAGACTGTCAATTATCTCAGATCAACTTATGATTACGTATTTACTACGGGTGGCATAGGGCCTACTCATGACGATATTACTTCTTTATGTATAGCTAAAGCTTTTGGAGTTGAATTAGAGATCAATTCAGGGGCATTAGGCATTTTAAAAGAATACTATAAAGACGGCGAATTGACTGATGCAAGAATGAAAATGACCAAAATGCCTGTAGGTTCCGAACTTATTGAGAATCCAGTCAGTAGAGCACCTGGTTTTAAAATGGATAATGTATTTGTATTAGCTGGGATACCAAGCATCATGCAGGGCATGCTCGAAGGGGCAAGAAAGCACCTAGCTGTTGGCGAAGTGGTGAAGTCAAAATCAATTGACGTTTTTACTCCTGAAAGCAACGTTGCTGACGCACTAACTGATCTGCAAAATAAATATTCTGAAGTTGAAATAGGAAGCTACCCTTTTAATAAGGATAATCGCTTTGGGACTTCGCTAGTTATGCGGTCTTCTGATGAGGAAAAGCTCAAAAATTGTGAGTCTGATTTGAAGGAATTAATGAAAAATTATGATACTAAGTATTAATAATTTTTATCCACAATCATCTAAAATATTGATTTAATTATATATTATTAGTTTTTTCTACTTTACTTAAACCAGTTTCTCAATAATAATTGCCTAATTTTATAAAATTAAGGGGAGTATAATAATGAAAGTATTAATGCTAAATCCCGGAGATCACGTAGCCATATCGTTTTGGTTAATCTCTATGGCCATGGTTGCAGCTACAGCTTTCTTCTTTCTTGAAAGAGACAGAGTAGCAGCTAAATGGAAGACGTCCCTCACAGTAGCTGGTTTGGTTACTGGTGTTGCGGCGTGGCACTATTTCTACATGAGAGGCGTATGGGTTGCTACTGGTGATTCACCAACAGTCCTTCGATATATTGACTGGTTGATCACTGTGCCTCTACAAATTGTAGAGTTTTATGTAATTCTTGCGGCAATGACTGCTGTTGCTTCAGGCTTATTCTGGAGACTGTTAATCGCATCTATAGTGATGTTGGTTGGTGGTTATCTAGGTGAAGTTGGAGCGATGAATGTAACTCTAGCCTTCGTAATAGGAATGGCCGGATGGTTATATATCATCTATGAAATTTTTGCAGGAGAGGCAAGCAAGGCAAGTGCTGGTAGTGGAAATGCTGCTGGTCAAGCTGCGTTCAACGCGTTGAGATTGATTGTTACAGTAGGTTGGGCGATCTATCCAATAGGTTATGCAGTAGGTTACTTTGGTGGCGGCGTAGACGCTGGTTCACTGAACTTAATCTATAACCTTGCTGACTTTGTTAACAAAATTGCATTTGGTATGGCTATTTATGTAGCTGCAGTATCAGACAGCAATTAAGTTTCTGCAAAGCAGATAATAAAAGGGGCCTTCGGGCCCCTTTTTTTTTACACAAAATATTAAAGAACTAGTAGTTCATTAAATAAATAGCTATAAAATAATAGAATTGGCCTCATGGCGGAATTGGTAGACGCAAAGGACTTAAAATCCTTTGGGATTTATTCCCGTCCCGGTTCGAGTCCGGGTGAGGCCACCAAACAATCAGATAATATTTATAAGTGAAATTTTCGTATGATTTGTTATAAATAATCTATGAGAAATTTTAAAACTTATATTTACTCAATCTTTGGTATTTTTTTGTTAATTGGGATTTCAAATGCCTCCAATTTGGAAAATAGAGTTACTTCATATTTTAATGGTTTAGCCAATAGTTTAAGCACAAGTGTTTCATCATTATTGAGTGAAAATAGTAGGGTGAAGTACCTCGATTTAAACTTAGGTGTGCAAGAGCATTTAAAGCCAACTATATCACTTACGAATGTAAATATGATATCAGAGTATGGCAGTAGCGCTATTTTTAATCAAAACTCTCTTAATCTGCATAATAATGATCAAACAATTAATCTAGGTATAGGACACAGAACTCTTCTGAACGATGATAAAGTTATATTTGGATTAAATGTATTTTTTGATTATGCATTTGATGACTCACATCAGAGAAATGGAGCGGGCCTCGAGGTTATAAGTAGTGTTTTTGATTTGAGATCTAATATTTATGACTCCACATCTGGCATCGAAACAGTTTCAACAGGTAAAGATGAAGAGGCGATGGACGGATGGGACGCACGTCTTGATTATCATTTACCAATTAAAGCAAATGCAAGACTATTTGCTGGATTATTTGAATTTGAAAATGCCGCAGGTTCATTTGAAGTAGAAGGGGAAAAATATGGTCTTAATATAATTAGTAATAATCTTGATTTAGAATTTGGATATATCGATGATAACAAAACAGGTGATGGTTCATTTGCAAATCTAAGTTATGTGATACCTCTTGGTAGGAATGGTTCTTTTTCAAATAACTCTTCTGATTATTTCGAGTACGTATCTGTTGCTGATAGAATGTATGAACCTGTTAAGAGAGAAAATAAAATAAAAGTTGTAACAACAACATTAAATGTTAAGGCAAGTGGATTCTAAGTTATGGTAAGATCATTTATAAAGTTTTTATATTTAATTTTAGTTTTAAATCTGTCAGCTATAAATTTTTCTTATGCTGATAGTCACGTTGATAGTTGTACAATTACCGGGGGTATATATGACAAGACCCAAGTAATTGACGAGGGATATTGTGCAAGTGCCCCATCTGCTTATGAAATAATTGCATATGAACTGTATTTATGCACCACTGAACCAGCGGCTCCTACCACTACAACAGTAATGGACTTATCAAATTGTTATAAAAACTGGGAATTAAGTTCAGGGGCTACGCTTTCAGTTCAACAGAATGCGACTGTCGATGTGCCAGGTACAATGACTCGACCTCCAAATGGTACTTACACACATGGAGTTATGTTGATAGATAATTCATTTGGAATAACCGCATCATTACAATTTGACGAAGCTGTCACTGACCAGGATGGTAATTCAGGTGTTTATTGTGGAACAAAAAGTGGTTCTGGCACATACGGTACAGGTGCAGTTCCCTCAGGTACTTCTGAGTGTGGAGCTTCAGAAATAAGTGCAGGAAAATTTACGGAGTTATTAACTAGTTTTGATAGTGGATCCTTTTCAGGAACCGCGGAAGGAGAAAATTTAAATGGAACATCAGCAAGTATTAAGGGTTATTTAATAGATACGAATTCTTATCTGGCAGAAGATGATGCAGATGTTGATAAACTCATTGGTGCAGCCACCTTTGCATCACCAGTAAATTTTACAGAAACTACAACTACGATTACAATGTCATTCAATGTTGGAGAAGGCATGTCAATGTATAACAATGGTTCAAATAGAATTGTTTTTGGTAGCGGTCCTTTTCAGGCAGTTATATCTACCGATTAAAACTTAAATTGTTCATTTAGTATACGCTCGTCAAAAGAATGATTCTCATCGAAGAGAAGTTCTACTACTTGATCTTTACTTTGATGTACTTCAACTGAACTTATATCTCTAAACTCAGTACTATCAGCTACAGCACTTACGGGTCTTTTCTTACTTTCAATAATCTCAAATTTCACATTTGACTCATTGTTAAGTATTGCACCTTTCCATCTTCTAGGTCGAAAAGCACTTATAGGAGTTAATGCAAGAACATCTGCATTTATTGGCAGTATTGGACCATGAGCGGATAAATTATAAGCTGTGCTTCCCGATGGAGTTGAAATCAATATACCATCGCAGATAAGTTCATCCAATCTAACATTGCCATCAACTGAAATTTTAATTTTTGATGCTTGGTGTGTTTCTCTTAGTAATGAAACTTCATTAATAGCAATTGCTTCATGAATAGAGCCGTTGACACTCATTGCTTTCATTATCAAGGGAGATATTTTAATTGATTGGGATTGATTAATTCTATTTAACAAATCGTTTTGATTTGAAGAGTTCATTAAAAATCCAATACTTCCATAATTTAAACCAAAGAGAGGAAGGTTTTGTGACATTTGACTCTTTATTGCCTCAAGCATAAATCCATCACCACCCAATACAACGATAACATCAGATTTATCTAACGTATTTTTCCCGTATTGTTCCTCTAAAACCTCTTTTTGTTTGATAGCTTCATCATTACTAGATGCTAAAAACACTGGATAATTCAAGTTCATGTTAATTTGCCTACTAAAAAGTAATTCTTTATCTTAAAATACTCATTAATTGAACATCAAAATTTATTAATAAGTATATATGTCATTAAGTGGTTATATTCTCTCAATAGATCAAGGCACAACTAGCTCAAGGGCTTTAATTTTGAACGAAAATGGGGAAATACTTGCTCAAAAAAATATTGAATTTAAACAATATTATCCAGAAAACGGATGGGTTGAACATGATCCTCTTGAAATAATAAAAACAACAACAGACGCAATTAAGCAAGTTTTAGAAGATCTTGGAATTAATGCGCAAGATATAGCTGTAGCTGGCATTACTAATCAAAGAGAAACAATCGTCGCTTGGGATAAATTGTCTGGTAAACCAGTTTACAATGCTATTGTCTGGCAGGATAGACGTACAGAAAATTATTGTAATGAACTCAAAGAAAGAAATCTAACACAAACAATTATATCAAAAACAGGGTTAGTTATTGATCCATATTTTTCTGCTACAAAAATAAAGTGGATTATAGAAAATATTAAGGAAGCAAAGGAAAGTCTCAGTAAAGGTAATTTATTAGTTGGCACAATCGATACTTGGTTGATCTGGAATTTCACAAAAGGATCAGAGCACTCTACCGATGTAACTAACGCATCAAGAACTATGCTCTATAATATTGTAAAAGATACATGGGATGATGAGCTATTAGATATATTTGCATTACCAAATAATATTCTTCCATACGTTAAAAGCTCAGTTGATGATTTTGGCAAAATTAGTTCTAAATTTTTTGGAAATGAAATTCAAATTGGTGGAGTTGCTGGGGATCAGCAAGCAGCTTCAGTTGGCCAGTCTTGCTTTAAAGAAGGCATGGTAAAATCAACTTATGGAACAGGTTGCTTTTTACTTATGAATACAGGAAGTAATATTATAAAATCACAATCCAACCTACTTTCTACAATAGCTTTTAACATTAATGGAAACAAGAGTTACGCTATCGAAGGAAGTATATTTAATGCCGGAACAGTTGTGCAATGGATGCGTGATGAGCTTCAATTTTATAATAAAGCATCAGAGGTTGAGAATTTAGCTAGTAAAAGCGTTAATGATATTCATTTTGTCCCAGCATTTACTGGCCTGGGAGCGCCTTATTGGAAGTCAGATGTTAGAGGTCAAATTTCAGGTATCACAAGAGATACTTCAAAAGCTGATATAGCGATGGCAGCTCTTAAATCTATTTGCTTTCAAACTAGAGATTTATTTGAGTGTCTCTTAAATGACTCAAATCTCACGAGAGAGCAGTTTACAATTCGAGTTGACGGAGGAATGACAACCAACAATTTGATGATGCAATTTTTGTCTGATATTCTGCAGGTTAAAATAGAAAGACCTGCGAACCAAGAGTCTACAGCAATTGGAGCGGCGTACTTAGCAGGTATTTATGCTGGCATATACAAAGATGTTGCAGACGTAGAAAAATTATGGAAAACTGATCAAATATTTGAGCCAAAAATTTCAATTGATCAAGCTGAGCAATTCTATGATGGCTGGAAGAAAATAATAGATAGACTTATAAGCAATGGTTGATATAAAAAATTCAGTTTCAAAAGAAGAATGGGATGTAAGAGTAGATCTTGCAGCTTTTTATAGAACAATACCTTACTTTGGTTGGGATGATTTAATTTTTACTCATATATCTGCAAGAGTACCAGGCACCGAAGATCATTTTTTAATAAACCCATATGGATTTTTGTTTGATGAAATAACAGCTTCAAACTTAGTAAAAGTTGATATTAATGGCAAGATTATCAGTGAGACTAACAATCCTATTAATCCAGCTGGATTTATTATTCATAGTGCAATTCATGAAGCAAGAAGCGATGCTCATTGCATTGTTCATTTACATTCAGATGATGGTGTCGCAGTTGCTTCGTTAAAAGATGGTCTCTTACCCTTGGCGCAAACTGGAATGCTTGTACGCAACCAAATCGCTTATCACGATTATGAGGGAGTTGCTTTACTTGAGGATGAGAAAAAAAGACTTGTTGCTGACTTAGGTGACAAAAATTTAATGATTTTACGTAATCACGGTACTTTAGCTGCAGGTAAAAATGTTGCAGACGCGTTTACCTACATCTACTTTTTAGAAAGAGCGTGCACTTACCAAGTTCGTGCAATGGCTGGTAAATTAGAATTAAATAATCCATCGCCCGAGGCAATTGAAATTACTAGACAGCAAGGCGAAGCTACGCAAGGTATGGCAGGGGCACTTTTATGGCCCGCGGTCAGAAGAAAGATGGAAAAATTAGATCCATCTTTTATGAATTAGAAATGAATTATAATTGACGTCTACATTAATAAAAGACATAGTCTCTCTCGGAAAATGAATATTCAAGATTATTAAATAGGAGAAAGTAATGAAAATTTTATGCGTTCTATATGACGACCCTAAAGGTGGGATGCCATCAAAATATGCTCTAGATGATATCCCAAAGTTAGATAAGTATCCTGATGGTATGACACTTCCATCGCCTAAAGCAATAGATTTCACACCTGGAGAATTATTGGGCTGCGTATCAGGTGAGCTTGGTCTAAGGAAGTTTCTTGAAGATGCTGGACATACACTTGTTGTTACATCTGATAAAGATGGCGATGGCTGTCAAGCTGATAAAGAATTAGTTGATGCAGATGTAGTTATATCTCAACCCTTCTTTCCTTACTATCTCACAAGGGAAAAGATGGAGACGGCTCCAAATCTTAAAATGGCCATTACAGCAGGAATTGGATCAGATCATGTTGATTTACAAGCTGCAATGGATCGTAAAGTTGATGTTGTAGAGGTAACTTTTTGCAACTCAAGATCAGTTGCAGAACATATTGTTATGCAGATTTTATCTTTAGTCAGAGACTACCATAATCAACATAGAATTATTAATGAAGGCGGCTGGAATATAGCTGATGCTGTTCAGCGCTCTTACGACCTTGAAGGTATGCACGTTGGAACAGTAGCAGCTGGTCGCATTGGTTTAGACGCTCTCAGAAAATTAAAACATTTTGATGTTCATATGCACTACTTTGATCGACATAAACTTCCTGATGAAGTTGAAAAAGAATTAAACCTTACTTTTCATGAGACAGTCGAGTCTATGGTAAAAGTTTGCGATGTAGTGACAATTAATTGTCCACTACATCCTGAAACTGAGCATATGTTTAATGATGAATTAATAGGTAAGATGAAAAGAGGAGCATACATTGTAAACACTGCAAGAGGTAAAATTTGCGATAAAGATGCAATTGCCCGTGCGCTTGATTCTGGTCAACTCAGTGGTTATGCGGGAGATGTATGGTTTCCTCAACCAGCACCAAATGATCATGTATGGAGAACAATGCCTCATCATGGAATGACTCCACACACTTCAGGAACGTCGCTATCAGCTCAAGCGAGATATGCTGCAGGTGTAAGAGAAATTCTTGAATGTTTCTTTGACGGATCTCCTATAAGAGACCCATATCTTATTGTTCAAAATGGTGAACTAGCAGGCATGGGAGCTCATTCCTACAGTAAAGGGACTGCAACAGGTGGCTCTGAAGAAGCGGCTAAGTACCAAAAAAAATAATTGTTTTTTCTATAGGACGGAGGAAATTCCGTCCTATATAATATAAACATGTGTAGTATATTCAAAAATTATTTTTCTCATTCCACCGTAATCGGCTTTATCTTGATGGCTGTGTCAGGCGTACTTTATATATTCTATACTGGTCTTATAAATGAATATTTAATTTGGATATTTATTCCAATCTTACTCGCTCCATTTTATGAATGGTATGTGCATAAATATCAACTACATACTGAACTTACAAAAAAAGATGGATGGTATAGAAGATACCAAATAGTTCTTCATCATGGACATCATCGAGATCCTGACAATATAAAACTTCAGTTTGCCCCTTGGAGATATCTAATTTATACATACGGTCAGGTATATTTATTTTATTCGTTAATTTTTTGGAGCTTTGGTGCCGCCATTGTGCCATTTACTGGACATCTAATTTACCATCTTTGGTATGAGTGGATTCACCTAGCACACCATTCTAAAAATTATAAACCTTTGACAAATGTTGGCAAAAGTCTTCGTGATGCGCATATGAGCCACCATTTTCATAATGAAAATTATAATTGGGGAATCACTAATATGATTGGTGACTATTTTTTCAAAACTCTAAAAAATAATAAATCTATTTCTAAAAGCCCTACGACTAAATCAATTAACGGTTACACAGATTAAATAAGTTTTTAATGGTGCCCCCACACGGACTTGAACCGCGAACCTATTGATTACAAATCAATTGCTCTACCAATTGAGCTATAGGGGCGCATTAATGCACAAATCTTTTTAAAATTATAAGCTTTATTTGTCTATATTTATTTATATTATGAAGGTTACATGAAAAAATTTTTAGAGTTTATCGGTGGACAAATTGCCTTGGCTTATCTTGTGGTATTTTTCATTCTTGTATTAGCGATGATATCACTAGCATTTTAGAATTGAATTAGAAATATCATAAAATGCAATAGCAGCGGTATTAGAAACATTTAAACTTTCCAATTCATCGTTTATACCAATTTTGATTATTTCATCGCATAGAGTTGTAGTTATCCTTCTTAGACCTCTACTTTCTGAACCTAGAATAATTACTACTTTTTTTGGAAATTTTATTTCTTTTAGAGATTTTTCAGCATTCATTTCTAAGCCATAAATCCAATAACCAGTTTCTTTTAATTTTTTTATACAAGAACTTATATTTTTAATTTTTGTAAAAGGAACTTTATCTACCCCACTTGATGCAGCTTTTGTTAAAAATGAATTCTCATTTATGGAGTTATCATGCGTAAGTATTATGCCATCGAGTTTGAATGCTAAGGCAGAACGAAAAATTGCCCCAACATTTTGCGAATCTTCTAATTGATCTAATAAGACGATGATTGAATTTTCTTTATTACAATAGTCTAGAAACTCCTTAAGCTCAGGAGTCTTAAGCTTTTCTACTTTAAGGCAAATTCCTTGATGGTTTGAAATGCCTCCTAATAGATTTTCAATCTCTTCTCTTGTTTTCTTCCTTTTTGCAAATTTGAGTTTTTTTATATCTACTTCTTGAATGAGCTTTTTTTCCGCTTCAATTGTGAAGTTTATTTCATATTTTACTCTATTATTATTGTTTAGAGCCCCAACAACTGCATGATGGCCATAAATCCAGTAGTCTGAATTATGCCTTTTTTTAGGGAGTTTTTTAAATCTATTCTTCATGAATATAGGAATTTAGCATTTTTAATTTAATTAGGTTCAAAAATATTAATATTTATTGATTTAGGGTCTTTTTTTACATATAAATCTCCCCTTAAGGTTCAATAGACAATGTCTAGGGAAACTTATCTTGAGGAGTTGAAAGACTATCTCGGGAGGGGTGCCCGAGTGGTTAAAGGGGACGGGCTGTAAACCCGTTAGCTATGCTTACGTTGGTTCGAATCCAACCCCCTCCACCACGTAAAGGTACCTTAGGGTAGCTTGAAGGAAAAAGCGGGTGTAGCTTAGTGGTAAAGCTCCAGCCTTCCAAGCTGATTACGAGGGTTCGATTCCCTTCACCCGCTCCAAAATTAAAGTTGTTTAAAAACTGAGAGGACAAAAAAATGGCTAAAGAAAAATTCGATCGTAGTAAACCGCACTGTAATGTTGGAACTATAGGTCATGTGGATCATGGTAAAACTACTTTGACCGCAGCAATTACAAAAGTATTATCTGAGTCTGGTGGCGCAGAATTTACTGCATATGATGCAATTGATAAAGCACCAGAAGAAAAAGAGCGGGGAATAACAATTTCTACAGCTCATGTTGAATATACAACTGATGCAAGACACTACGCTCACGTAGATTGCCCAGGCCACGCCGATTATGTTAAGAACATGATAACAGGAGCAGCTCAAATGGATGGGGCTATATTAGTTGTTAATGCAGCCGACGGTCCTATGCCGCAAACACGTGAACATATTCTATTAGCACGTCAAGTAGGTGTTCCAGCAATTGTTGTTTATCTAAACAAAGTTGATCAGGTTGATGATGCTGAACTGCTTGAACTTGTTGAAGTTGAAATAAGAGATATTCTTAATGAATATGATTTTCCTGGTGATACAACTCCAATCGTTAAAGGGTCTGCATTAGCTGCAGTTGAGAGCAGGGATGATGAAATCGGTAAGAACTCCATTGCAGAATTAATGAAAGCCGTTGATGAATTTATTCCACAACCAGAGAGGGATAAGGATAAGCCATTCCTTATGCCTATTGAGGATGTATTTTCAATTTCTGGAAGAGGAACAGTTTGCACAGGTAGAGTAGAAAGTGGAATTGTTAAAGTTGGAGAAGAGCTCGAGATCGTTGGCATCAAAGATACTCAAAAAACTACTTGTACTGGTGTAGAGATGTTCAGAAAGCTTTTAGACACTGGAGAGGCCGGAGATAATATTGGCGCTCTTTTAAGAGGTGTCGAGAGGGATCAAGTTGAGAGAGGTCAAGTACTTGCACACCCTGGAACTATTACTCCTCACACAAAGTTTAAATGTGAAGCTTATGTTCTTAAAAAAGAAGAGGGTGGAAGACATACACCTTTCTTTACAAATTACAGGCCTCAGTTCTACTTCAGAACAACTGATGTAACGGGTGTTTGTCAGCTTCCTGAAGGAACTGAAATGGTTATGCCGGGAGACAATATTTCAATGGAAGTCGAAATGATTGCTCCTATTGCAATGGATAAAGGAGTGCGTTTTGCGATAAGAGAAGGTGGTCGCACAGTTGGCTCTGGTGTTGTAACGGAAATTATTTCATAACTGGAGGAGTGTAGCTCAACTGGTAGAGCACCGGTCTCCAAAACCGGGGGTTGGGGGTTCGAGTCCCTTCGCTCCTGCCACTTAAGAAAGAAACTATGAAGCCATTGAAGTTTATACAGGAGGTGAGAAGAGAAGGCGGGAAAGTAACATGGCCTTCTTCAAGAGAAACTCTTACAGGATCAGTGATGGTCGTCATTATTACTGCTTTTGCTGCAGTATTTTTTTTAATAATAGACCAAATTTTTAGCTTTGGCCTAGACAGATTGATAGGACTTGTAGTTTAGATGTCCCATAAATGGTACATAGTGCATGCGTATTCTGGTTATGAAAAAAAAGTAGCTACGGCTATATTGGATAAGGCTAAAACTAAAAATATTGAGGCATCATTTAGTGAGATTATTGTTCCCACTGAAGAAGTTGTAGAAGTCAAAAAAGGCAAAAAGAGAAATGCTGAAAGAAAGTTTTTTCCTGGTTATGTATTAACCAAGATGGAAATGACTGACGAAACATATCATATGGTCAAGGCGCTGCCAAAGGTCAGTGGCTTTTTAGGACATACACAAGGAAAACCTTCAGCAGTTCCTGAGAGTGAGATAAATAAGATTTTACAAGACATAGAAGAAGGTGTAACTAGTCCAAAACCTTCTATTACATTTGAAGTAGGTGAGCAAGTCAGAGTAAGTGATGGACCTTTTGCCTCATTTAATGGATTAGTTGAGGAAATTGATGAAGAAAGATCTAGGGTTAAAGTTTCTGTTTCAATATTTGGTCGATCTACACCAGTAGAACTTGAATATACACAGGTAGAAAAGGCATAAAATGGCAAAAGAAATTGAAGGAAAGTTAAAGTTACAAGTCCCAGCCGGGCAAGCAAATCCGTCTCCACCAGTTGGACCAGCCCTTGGTCAAAGGGGTATTAATATTATGGACTTCTGCAAAGTATTTAATGAGAAAAGTAAAGGGGAGCAGCCTGGCGTGATGTTGCCTGTTGTGGTTACATATAACACTGATAAAAGTTTTAGTATTGAAATTAAGCTACCACCGGCATCATTTTTTATCAAAGAAGCATTAAAGATAAAGAAAGGATCTAAAGAACCTGGCAGAGATATGATTTCAACTATTTCTACATCACAATGTAGGGACATTGCAGAAAAGAAATTAAAAGATCTAAATGCAAATACTATTGAACAAGGTACAAAGATCATTATTGGTTCTGCAAAATCAATGGGTATTGAGGTAACAAGCTAATGAATAAAAGAATGAAAGATATTTTGGGTCAAAATGATTTTTCTAAATCATATAATTTAGGTGATGCAATTGATCTGGCAATGAAATCTTCAACTACCAAATTTGATGAAACAATTGATATATGCATGAATTTAAATATTGATCCAAAAAATGGAGAACAAAATGTTCGAGGCAAATTAAAATTACCAAAGAGTTTAGGGAATCAAGTCAAAGTGTGCGTCATTGTTCCTGAAGATAAACAGCAAGAAGCTAAGGATGCTGGCGCTGATATAGTAGGTTCTGACGAACTTGTCCAAAAAGTTGAAGCAGGTTTTACAGACTTTGACAGGTGTATAGCTTCGCCAGATATGATGTCAAAAGTTGGAAAATTAGGAAAGGTTCTAGGGCCAAGAAATTTGATGCCAAATCCCAAACTGGGCACTGTTACAAATGATATAAAGCAAGCAATTAATGATGCGAAGGCAGGAGAGATTGAATATAAAAGTAGTGAGACACTAATACAGGCAGGTATAGCAAAATCAAGTTTTGCAAAGGAAGATATAAAAAAGAATATACAATTTTTTGTTGAGAAGATTTCAAAAGATCGACCTTCTGGTGTAAAAGGGGATTTTGTAAAAAAAATATATATAAGTCCCACCATGGGACCAAGTGTTAATGTTGATATAAGTACTGTAGGTGTATAAATTATGAAGAGAGAGCAAAAAGAAGATTTTATTAAGAATTTAAAAACTATTATAGGAGAGAATAGTTTAATTCTTGTTTTTCATTACCGAGGCATGTCGATGAATGAAATGACAGATTTGAGAGTTCAATCATTCAATACTGGCTGTAATATAAAAGTTACAAATAATAGACTTGCAAAATTAGCACTTAAGGAAACTGACAAAGTTGAATTATCTGACTTATTTGACGGTCCTACAGCTATAGCATACTCTAATGATCCAGCTTCGTTAACAAAGTTACTTGTAGATTTTGCAAAGAATAACAATAACTTAGTTGTCCTGGGTGGAATAATGGAGAATGAAATTTTAAGTGTTGAAAAAATTGAAATTTTATCTAAATTGCCATCTCTCGAGGAAATAAGGGCACAATTAATTGGTTTGATTAGTTCACCTGCGCAGAAAATAGCTTCAGTATTGACTGCACCATCAGGCGACTTAGCAAGAATATTCAACGCGTATAGTTCAAAATAATATTTTAATTAAGATAAGAAAGGGAAACAAAATGGCTGACCTCCAACAAATAGTTGATCAATTATCTGATCTAACAGTTATAGAAGCTGCAGAGCTTTCAAAGTTATTAGAAGAAAAGTGGGGGGTTTCTGCTGCCGCACCTGTGGCTGTTGCCGCTGCTGGCGCTGCACCTGCGGGAGATGCCGCGGAAGAAGAAAAAGATGAGTTCACAATAGTCTTGGCTGCTGCTGGTGATAAGAAAATTAATGTAATTAAAGAAGTTAGAACAATTACTGGTTTAGGTCTAAAAGAAGCTAAAGATATGGTAGAGGGTGCTCCAAAGGAATTGAAGACAGGGGTATCGAAGGACGAAGCAAATGGTTTCAAGGAAAAACTTGAAGCTGCAGGCGCAACTGTAGAACTTAAATAAATTAAATTAATATTTTACTTAATAGTTTGCTAAGCAAACTATTATGATTGGATGAATATAAATTAGTGGTTAATACATTATCATTTACTGAGAGAAAAAGAGTTCGTAAGAACTTTGGAAAACTCAAAGAAGTTTCAAAATTTCCAAACCTTATTGAAATACAAAAAAAATCTTACGAAGAGTTTCTTTTGGAGGAAATCCATCCATCAAAAAGACCAGATCGAGGACTTCAAAAAGTATTTAAAAGTGTTTTTCCACTAGAAGACTTTTCCGGTTCTGCCAGAATAGAATATATTGAATATAGTCTACAAGAACCAAAGTTTGATGTTGATGAATGTCGTCAAAGAGATAAAACTTATGCAGCTCCATTAAATGTGAAGTTAAGACTTATTGTCTTTGATATTGATGAAGAAACTGAATCAAGAACAGTTAAGGATATAAAAGAACAGGAGATATATCTTTGCGATTTACCGCTAATGACTCAAAAAGGAACATTTATTACCAATGGCACTGAGAGAGTTGTTGTAAGTCAAATGCACCGCAGTCCAGGTGTATTTTTTGACCATGATAATGGCAAAACACATTCAAGTGGAAAGCTTTTATTTGGAGCAAGAGTGATACCTTATAGAGGTTCATGGTTAGATATTGAATTTGATCATAAAGATATTTTACATTGTAGAATTGATAGAAAGAAAAAAATACCAATTACTACATTCCTAATGTCAATGGGAGTAAGAAGAGATGAGATACTAAATTTATTCTACAATACAGAAGTTTATAATTTGAATGTTAAAGATGGTAAATGGAAATTTAATTTTAACCCAAAAAATATTAAAACTGGCAAGCTGCAAAAAAGTCTAATTAACGCTGCCAATGGAAAAGTTGCTGTAAAACAAGGAACGAAAATAAATCCAGCTATTGCCAAAAAATTATACAATGACGGACTTAAGAGTTTACTTATAGAAGATGATGAATTAATTGGAAAGTTTGTTGCCGATGATATTATAAATGAGAAAACAGGTGAAATTTATTTAGAAGCCTCAGATGAAATTACTCAAGAGTCTTTAGAAAAAATAAAAGAGCTAAAAATTAATAAATTACCCATACTTGAAATCGACGGCATTAATGTTGGCTCATTTATAAGGGATACTTTAAGAGTCGATAAGAATTTAAGTCCAGAAGAAGCAGTTGTTGAAATATATAAAGTACTGAGGCCAGGTGAGCCACCAAATTTAGAAACAGCATTTGAAGTATTTAATTCATTATTTTTTAAATCAGAAAAATACGATCTATCTGACGTTGGGCGAGTCAAAATTAATTATAGATTAAATCTTGATTGTCCAGATACAACCACTGTTCTAAGAACTGATGATATTATCGAAGTTGTAAAGACTGTCATGGATCTAAGAACAGGAAAAGGTGAGGTTGATGATATCGATCATCTTGGAAACAGAAGAGTAAGATCTGTTGGTGAGCTTGTTGAAAATCAATTTAGAATGGGCCTTATCAGAATGGAAAGATCAATTAAAGAAAGAATGAATTCACTTGAAGTTGACGCTGTCACACCACAAGATATAATTAATGCCAAGCCATTAGTTGCATCGTTAAAAGAATTTTTTGGAACATCTCAACTTTCTCAGTTTATGGACCAGACTAATCCACTGGCAGAGATAACACACAAAAGAAGACTTTCAGCACTTGGGCCTGGTGGCTTAAGTAGAGAAAGAGCAGGTTTTGAGGTAAGGGATGTTCACCCTACTCACTATGGAAGGATTTGTCCAATCGAAACACCAGAAGGTCCAAATATAGGACTCATAAACAGCTTGGCGTCTCATGCAAGAGTGAATCAGTATGGGTTTATTGAAAGTCCCTATAGAAAAGTTGTAAACGGTAAAGTTACAAATGATGTTGAATACTTGCCCGCAATGGAAGAGGCTGACTATACGATTGCTCAAGCAAATAGTGAGATTGATGAAAAAGGAAACTTTATTACAAAACTAGTTTCATGTAGGCGTAATGGAGATTTTGTAATGACTATCCCTGATGACATTAACTACATGGATGTATCACCAAAACAAGTCGTTTCTTGTGCAGCTTCACTGATACCATTTCTTGAAAATGATGATGCGAATAGAGCTTTAATGGGTTCTAATATGATGAGGCAAGCTGTTCCTCTTATACAGGCAGAGTCCCCTCTTGTTGGAACAGGAGTAGAGAAAGTAGTTGCAATAGACTCAGGCGTAACCATCATTGCTGACAGGGATGGTATTGTTGATAAAATTGACGGCAAAAGAATTGTTGTTAGAGTTACAGAAAAAATACAAACAAGTGAATCAGGAGTTGATATTTATACCTTACTAAAGTTCCAAAGATCAAATCAAAGTACCTGCATTAATCAGAGACCGTTAGTTAAAGTTGGTGATAAGGTTTCCAAAGGAGATATCATCGCTGATGGTCCATCAACACACTTAGGGGAATTAGGCTTAGGTAGAAATGTAGTCGTCGCCTTTATGCCATGGAGAGGATACAACTTTGAAGATTCTATACTAATTTCAGAAAAGATAGTTCAAGAAGACAAATTTACCTCAATTCATATTGAAGAATTTGAAGTAATGTCTAGAGATACAAAATTAGGTTCAGAAGAGATCACGAGAGATATACCAAATGCTGGTGATGAATTATTACGTAATCTTGATGAAGCAGGCATTGTTTATGTTGGTGCCGATGTAAATCCTGGAGACATTCTTGTAGGAAAAGTAACACCTAAAGGTGAAAGTCCAGTAACTCCTGAGGAGAAACTTTTAAGAGCAATATTTGGTGAAAAAGCTACAGACGTAAAGGATACATCACTTAAACTGCCGCCAGGCTCAAGCGGTATCGTTGTAGATGTAAAAGTTTTTAACAGATATGGAATAGAAAAAGATGATAGAGCTCTCTCAATCGAAAGAGACGAAATAGAAAAGCTTGCAAATGACCGTGAAGCGGAATTGGGAATTCTTAATAGGAATATTAAAGAAAGATTAAGAAACATCATTAAGGGTAAAAATATATCAGAATTTCCTGAAGATTTAAGTGATCAAAAATTTCTAGATGAAAATATTTTTAGTTCTATAAAACTAGATTCACTATGGAAAGTTAAGCTTCAAAATGAGAAAGATCAAGATGATATAAACAATCTAAAAAAACAGTATGATGTTGCAAGATCTGCAATCCAAACACGTTTTGATAACAAGGTGGATAAAGTTCAAAGAGGAGATGAATTATTGCCTGGAGTAATGAAAATGGTTAAGGTTTTTGTTGCTGTTAAAAGAAAATTACAACCTGGTGATAAAATGGCTGGCCGACACGGAAATAAAGGTGTCATAAGTAAAATTGCTCCTGTCGAAGATATGCCTTATCTAGAAGATGGAAGGACTGTTGATATAGTATTAAACCCTTTGGGAGTGCCAAGCAGAATGAATGTCGGACAAATATTGGAAACTCATTTAGGGTGGGCATGCGCTGGTATTGGAGAAATAATAAATAAATCAATTGCACAGTACAACGCCACAAACGATCATTCACATATTGGCAAATCTTTGGAAAAAGTTTATGGATCTGAACAGTATAAAAATGAAATTGCTCCTTTAAATAAGACAGAGCAAAAAGAACTTGCGATGAATATTTCTTCAGGAGTTCCCATTAAAACCCCAGTTTTTGATGGAGCATCTGAGCATGAAATATCAGAGATGTTAGAAGTTGCAGGTTTCGATAAGAGTGGACAAACTCATTTATGGGACGGCTTAACTGGAGAGCAGTTTGAGAGAAAAGTTACAGTAGGATATATCTATATGTTAAAGCTTCATCATTTAGTAGATGATAAAATTCATGCAAGGTCGATTGGTCCGTATAGCCTTGTAACTCAGCAACCTTTAGGCGGTAAAGCACAATTTGGTGGCCAAAGATTTGGAGAGATGGAGGTCTGGGCCCTTGAGGCTTATGGTGCTGCGTATACTTTACAAGAGATTTTGACGGTAAAATCTGATGATGTTGCAGGAAGAACAAAAGTATACGAGACTATAATAAGAGGTGAAGATGTATTCCAATCAGGAACACCTGAATCATTTAATGTTTTGATTAAAGAGATACGATCTCTTGGACTTAACATAGAATTATCAAACTTAAACTAGGAAATTATATATGAGCCAGTCTTTAATGAATATTTTTAATCCCGCCGCATCAAGAGATGATTTTAATCAAGTTAAAATCTCTATTGCAAGTCCTGAGAGAATTTTGTCTTGGTCATATGGTGAAATAAAAAAACCAGAAACAATTAATTATCGAACATTTAAACCAGAAAGGGACGGTCTTTTTTGTGCAAGAATATTTGGTCCGATAAAAGATTATGAGTGCTTATGTGGTAAATATAAGAGAATGAAATTCAAAGGCATAATCTGTGAAAAATGTGGAGTTGAAGTAACAAAAAAAGATGTAAGAAGAGAGCGCATGGGCCATATCCAACTTGCTGCTCCCGTAGCTCATATTTGGTTTTTAAAATCATTACCAAGTCGTATTGCTCTAATGATGGATATGAAACTAAAAGATTTAGAAAAAGTTCTATATTTTGAAAAGTTTATGGTGACTGAGCCTGGTTTAACACCATTGATCCAAAACCAGCTCTTGGATGAAGAAGAATTAGAAAATGCGAAAGAAGAATATGGCGTAGATTCCTTTTCTGCAGGAATCGGAGCAGAAGCTGTAAGAAAAGTTTTAGAAAGAGTTGAGCTTGAGGCTGAACTTGAGTTATTAAAATCAAAGCTAGCTGAAACCAAAGCAGTCGCACTTTCTGAAAAGCTTGTTAAAAGGATTAAAATATTTGAAGCTTTTATATCTTCAGGAAATAGACCTGAATGGATGATTTTAACATCCGTACCAGTAATTCCACCAGAACTTAGACCACTAGTACCTTTGGATGGGGGAAGGTTTGCTTCATCTGATTTAAATGACTTATATAGACGAGTGATTAATAGAAATAATAGATTATCAAGACTCATAGAATTAAGAGCACCAGATATCATTATTAGAAATGAGAAGAGAATGCTTCAGGAGTCAGTAGATGCATTATTTGATAATGGACGAAGGGGCAGAGTAATTACTGGAACCAATAAAAGGCCTCTCAAATCTCTTGCTGAAATGCTGAAGGGTAAACAAGGTCGGTTCAGGCAAAATCTTCTTGGGAAAAGAGTTGATTACTCTGGGAGATCAGTCATTGTTGTAGGGCCAGAGCTCAAATTACACCAGTGTGGCCTGCCAAAAAAAATGGCAATAGAATTATTTAAACCATTTATATATGCACGTTTGGAATCATTGGGTCTTGCAACTACACTAAAGCAAGCTAAGAAAATGGTAGAAAAAGAAAGACCAGAAGTTTGGGACGTTCTTGATAGAGTCATAAGAGAACATCCAATTATTTTAAATAGAGCACCAACGCTTCATAGGTTAGGTGTTCAAGCATTTGAACCTACCTTAATTGAAGGTAAAGCAATTCAACTGCACCCCCTAGTTTGTACGGCTTTTAATGCAGATTTTGATGGAGATCAAATGGCTGTCCATGTACCGCTTAGCCTGGAGGCACAGTTAGAAGCTAGAGTTTTAATGATGTCTACAAATAATATACTCAATCCAGCTAATGGTAAGCCAGTAATTGTTCCAAGTCAGGACATAGTTCTAGGTATATATTTTCTATCACAGGAAAAAGATAACGAACCTGGTCAGGGAGCAGTGTATAAAGATATTTTTGAAGTTCAACAAGCTATCGAAAATGGTGTAACTACAGTACATGCAAAAGTTGAAGCAAGAATTAAATATATTAATTCTGATGGGAATATTGATACTAAAAGAATTAGTACTACACCGGGTAGAATGCTTTTGTGGAACCTAATACCTCAACATAAAGATCTTGATCCAAAGCTAGTTAATCGTCTTCTCGGCAAGAAAGAAGTTTCAAGCTTAATTGATACCGTCTACAGATACTGTGGACAAAAAGATACAGTTATATTTGCTGATCAATTAATGGCACTTGGTTTTCATTACGCGTATAAGGCTGGAATCTCTTTTGGAAAAGATGATATGATAATACCTGAGACAAAAGAAAAAATGGTTTCAGAAACATCAGTACAAATTGAAAAATATGAAAAGCAATATAATGATGGTTTAATTACTAATAGAGAAAAATACAATAAAGTAATTGATGCATGGGCAAAGTGTACTGACAGAGTTGCACAAGAAATGATGAATGAAATCTCCTCTGTCAAAGTGGATGAAGCAACTAAAAGAGAACTTCCTATTAACTCTATATATATGATGGCAAATTCAGGTGCCAGGGGTTCAGCGGCACAAATGAAGCAGTTATCTGGAATGCGTGGCCTTATGGCTAAACCGTCCGGAGATATAATCGAGACTCCTATCATATCTAATTTTAAAGAGGGCTTAAATGTACTCGAATATTTTAATTCTACTCACGGAGCAAGGAAAGGACTAGCTGATACTGCATTGAAGACAGCTAATTCTGGCTACTTGACTAGAAGATTATGTGATGTCGCACAAGATTGCACCATTTCAGATCACGACTGTGGAACTGATAGTGGTGTATGGATATCTGACGTAGTCGAAGGTGGAGAAGTAATAATATCAATTGCTGATAGATTACTTGGTAGATTTTTGCAAAAAGATATTGTTCATCCAGTAACTAATGAAATTGTTGCAAAAAAAGATGATTATATAGATGAGATGCTTGCTGAGAACATTGAAACAGCTGGCATACAAAACGCAAATATACGCTCTCCATTAACTTGCGATAGTAAAAAAGGTATCTGTGTGAAGTGCTATGGACGAGATCTTGCTAGAGGATTTATGGTTAATGAGGGTGAAGCCGTAGGAATGATTGCAGCCCAGTCTATTGGTGAGCCAGGAACACAATTAACGATGAGAACATTCCATATAGGAGGAGCAGCTCAAATTAATGATCAATCTTTTATTGAAATTAGTACTGATGGTATTTTCAAAATCCTAAACAAGAATACCGTTGAAGATAGCAATAAAAATTTAATTGTTATGGGAAGAAACTGTCAATTAGCTATCCATGATGAAAATAATAGAGAGCTTGCAAACTATAAAGTTCCTTATGGAACAAAAATACTTGTGGAAGAAGACTCAAAGGTGTCTTCTGGAACTAAAATTTGCGAATGGGATCCATTTACAAACCCTGTTATTTCTGAAAAATCAGGTACCGCTAACTATGTAGATATGGAAGAAGGCATTTCTTTAATAGAAGAAACTGAAGAAAAAACAGGATTAACGTATACCAAAGTAAAGGACTGGAAGTTAGACTCAAAAGGGGCTGATCTTAAGCCAAGAATTACTTTGAGAGATAAAAAAGGTGAAGTAGCAAATGGTAATGAAGCTAGGTATTTCTTACCACCTGACTCAATTTTATCAGTGACTGATGGTTCAGAAGTGCATGCTGGTGATGTTTTAGCAAGAACACCTAAGGCTGCATCTAAAACAAAAGATATTACAGGAGGATTACCTAGAGTTGCTGAACTATTTGAAGCGAGAAAACCTAA
>CACDOH010000002.1 GCA_902554325.1 uncultured Pelagibacteraceae bacterium | reverse complement strand
TTGGATCGCTTTTAGCAAAAAATAAAATCAAGCTTGTATATGGTGGCGGCAACATGGGATTAATGGGTATATTGGCCAATAGTGTTCTTGATGGCGGAGGAAATGTATATGGGGTGATTACCGAGCATTTAATCGATATAGAAAAGAAAAATAACAGCCTTAATAATCTTAAGATAGTCAAAACTATGCATGAAAGAAAGATGGAAATGTTTATGCAAGCAGACGGTTTTGTTATATTTCCAGGAGGAATTGGAACTTTGGAAGAATTTTTTGAAGTATATTCCTGGAAACAACTTCAACTACATAAAAAGCCTATTTATATTTATAATTTAAATAACTTTTGGGATGGACTCATCAAACTAATAGATCGTCTTATTGATGAGGATTTTGCTGGAGAAAATATGAAAGAAGCATATAAAGTAATCAAAAATCACTCAGAATTAAAAAAAGAATTGGAACTTTGTGAATAAAATTAGAGTTAAAACGCCACTAGTTGAAGTAGATGGCGATGAAATGACAAGAATTATATGGCAGTTTATTAAAGATAAACTCATACTTCCATATCTTGATATAGACCTTGATTATTATGATCTTGGAGTAATAAGCAGGGATAGAACCAATGACAAAATTACAGTCGACTCTGCAAATGCTATAAAAAAATACGGTGTTGGAGTTAAATGTGCCACCATAACACCTGATGAAGACCGAGTAGAGGAATTTAAACTGAAAGAAATGTGGCGTTCACCGAATGGAACTATAAGAAATATACTTGGTGGAACAGTTTTTAGGGAGCCAATTGTTTGCAATAATGTTCCAAGACTTGTGCCTGGATGGACTGATCCAATTGTTGTAGGTAGACACGCTTTTGGAGATCAATACAAAGCAACAGATTTTAAAGTACCTGGCAAAGGGAAGTTAAGCATTAAATGGACTCCAGAGGATCCAAATATAGAACCCATTGAAAAAGAAGTTTATGAATTTCAATCGAGCGGTGTAGCGATGGCAATGTATAATACAGACGAGTCAATCAGAGACTTTGCAAAATCTTGTATGAATTATGCATTAATGCGCGAATGGCCTGTCTATTTATCCACAAAAAATACTATTTTAAAACAATACGATGGTAGGTTTAAAGATCTCTTTCAGGAAGTATATGAAAATGAATTTGCTGAGAAATTTAAATCACTCAATTTAGATTACGAGCACAGATTAATAGATGATATGGTCGCATCTGCATTAAAATGGAATGGAAAATTTGTATGGGCCTGCAAAAACTACGACGGAGATGTACAATCTGATACTGTTGCTCAGGGATTTGGGTCGCTAGGTCTCATGACAAGTGTATTAATGACTCCAGATGGAAAAACAATCGAGGCAGAGGCTGCTCATGGAACAGTCACAAGGCATTACAGATTGCATCAAGAGGGTAAACAGACCTCAACTAACCCAATTGCCTCTATATTTGCATGGTCAAGGGGTCTTAAATATCGTGGGAAACTGGATGAGAATGATGAACTAATTAAATTTGCAGATAAGTTAGAAAAAGTATGTGTTGAGACAGTTGAAAGTGGATCAATGACAAAAGATCTAGCTTTATTAATGCCCCATGAACAAGATTGGCATAGTACTGAGGATTTTTTAGAAATTATTGAACGAAACCTTAATAAAAAACTTACTGTAACTTATCAATAATAAACTCTCTCAGTTTCTTTTTTTGATCATTTTCATTAATTAGCATACCTCCTGATTGAGCAAAATCTTTTCTGCCTCCACCGCCTTTTCCATTTGATATAGAAGATGCAAATTTAGCTATTTCGTCAGCTCCAATTTTGTTAGCCAGTAGATCAGTAACGCCAATTAAGAAACTTAACTTATCATCCTTCTTGGCACAGATAATTATAACGCAATCTCCAGAAATTACTTTTTTATACTTATCTATCACTGGTCTTAATTCATTAATTGGAACATTCTCACAGAACTCAATAATTATATTTTGATCAGAAACATTACTAATGCTCATTTGCATCGCTTCCTCAAGAAGTTTTATGTTTACATTAGAAATTTCTTTTTCTTTTTTTAGATCTAATTTTTTTTCTTCTGACCTTAGATTTTCATTCTTCTTCTCTTCATTATATTTTAATAAATCATCACCCCTTAAAGCCTCAATTCTTCTTACGCCTGAGGCAGCAGAGGACTCACTAATAATCTTCAATTCCCCAATTTCTTTTGTATTTGAAACATGTGTTCCTCCACATAACTCAGTACTATATATTTTGTCATTAAATTTTCCTATTTTGAGAACCCTTACTTCATCAGAATACTTTTCTCCAAAAAGGGCGAGAGCACCAGCCTTTACAGCATCATCCGGGGACATTATTTGTGTTTCTACCTCAGATCCACTCTTGATAATTTCATTTACTTTATTTTGAACATCTTCAATTTCTATATTTGTCATTGATCTATGATGGCTAAAATCAAACCTTAATTTGTCATTTGAAACTAAAGATCCTTTCTGCGTAACGTGCTCCCCTAACCTATCTCTTAGAGATTGGTGCAAAATATGCGTAGCTGAGTGATATGCCCGGCAATCATTTCTTTGCTTTTGATCAACCGATAACAATGCATTGTAGCCAATTTCTATTTTTCCTCTAACCATGACACCTATATGAATAATTACTTGTCCTCTTTTTTGAGTATCTTCAACTTTGAACTCATAATTTTCTCCTTTTATTAATCCTGTATCCCCGATTTGCCCACCTGACTCTGGATAAAAAACGGTTTGATTTAATATGAGCGCTCCAGTATCGTTATCTTCTAACTTATTCACCCTTTGATCATTTTTGATTATTGAGAAAACTTCTCCTTGCGTTTCTGTACTGGCATATCCAAGAAATTCTGTTGCAGATATTTTGTTATTTAATTCAAACCAAATCCTATCTGTGGCAGTTCCTCCTGCACCTGACCAATTTTTTCGTGCTAATTCTTTTTGCGCCTCAAGTTTTTTATTAAAACTTTCAATATCTATAGAAATATTTTTACTTTTTAATATGTCCTGAGTTAGATCAATTGGAAACCCATAAGTATCATAGAGCTTAAATGCAGACTCTCCTGGAAAAATATCATTAGGTCCAAGATTTTGAGATATAGAGTCTAATTGCGTAATACCTTTTTCTAAAAGATTTTTAAATTTTTCCTCTTCATACTTTAATGTCTCTTTGATTAATACTTCTGCCCTTAACAGTTCTGGATAAGCGTCCTTCATGTTGAGCATTAAGGTTGGGACCAATTGATGCATTAAAGTATCTTTGTATTGAAGCAGATGAACATGCCGCATCGCTCTTCTCATGATTCTTCTCAGCACATAGCCTCTTCCCTCATTAGAAGGTAATACGCCGTCAGCTATTAAGAAACATGAAGAACGTAGATGGTCAGCTATCACTCTGTGACTTGAAATTAACTTATTGTCATCAGCCTTAGTTAGATCTATTGAATTGTTAATAATTTCTTTTATGCTATCAACTTGGTAGTTATCATTTGTGCCTTGCATGACAGCGGCAATTCTCTCAATTCCCATACCCGTATCAATTGAGGGCTTAGGCAGATCAATTCTCTCATTAGAATTCAACTGTTCGAATTGCATAAAAACTAGATTCCATATTTCAACAAATCTGTCTCCAGTTTCGTCAGCTTCACTGGGTAACTTTCCGGTAAATTTCTCACCATGGTCATAAAATATTTCAGAACAAGGACCGCAGGGACCAGTTTCACCCATTGACCAAAAATTATCTTTTGTAGATATTCTGATTATCCTATCATCGCTAAAGCCAGCAACCTTTTTCCAAGATTCATACGCCTGTTCATCATCATGATAGATTGTAACGCATAGTTTGTCTTTGTTTATAGCAAGTTCAGATGTGATAAACTTCCAGGCATACTCAATTGCATCTTCTTTAAAATAATCACCAAAAGAAAAGTTGCCCAACATTTCAAAAAAAGTGTGGTGTCTTAACGTATAGCCAACATTCTCTAAATCATTATGCTTACCTCCAGCCCTGATGCACTTTTGGGCAGTGACTGCTCGCTTGTAGTCTCTACTTTCTAATCCAGTAAATACATTTTTAAATTGTACCATTCCTGAATTGGCAAACATAAGTGTCGGATCATTCTGTGGAACAAGTGGGCTCGAATGAATATGCTTATGGCCCTGGTTTTCAAAATATGAAATGAAAGCGTTTCTAAGATCATTAATTCTCATATGTTACGTATAACATCCTGTTGAATAAAACGCAAAAAGGCGCTTTTCAGCGCCTCCTTGCTATGATCAATTATTATAGTTAAGAATTATTCTTCTACTGTTTCTTCAGATTCTGGATTTTCACCAATTTGTTCAGGCATTTCTTCTGACTGCCCTCTAATTATAGATTCAATTTCTTGAGCTATGGCAGGATTTTCCTTGAGGAAGATCTTAGAATTTTCTCTTCCTTGCCCGATTTTCTCGCCTTTATAAGAGAACCATGCTCCAGATTTTTCTACGGTTCCTACTTTAACTCCAAGGTCAATAAGTTCACCTAACTTAGAAATACCTTCACCGTACATTATGTCAAACTCAACCAATCTAAACGGCGGTGCAACTTTGTTCTTTACAACTTTAACTCTAGTTTGGTTTCCAATAATTTCATCTTTATCTTTGATTGCACCAATTCTTCTAATGTCCAATCTACAAGATGAATAAAACTTTAGAGCGTTTCCTCCTGCAGTTGTCTCAGGGCTTCCAAACATGACACCTATTTTCATTCTAATTTGGTTAATAAAGATAACCATGCAATTAGATTTTGAAACTGATCCAGTTAGCTTTCTCAATGCCTGACTCATCAGCCTAGCTTGAAGGCCCATATGTGCGTCACCCATTTCTCCCTCAATTTCTGCCTTCGGCGTCAATGCAGCTACTGAATCTACTACAAGTACTGATATTGCCTTTGATCGAACTAGTGAATCTGTAATCTCTAATGCTTGCTCTCCTGTATCAGGTTGAGAAATTAGCAATTCATCAATATTCACCCCTAATTTCTTAGCGTATGCAGGATCCAATGCATGCTCTGCATCAATGAACGCGCAGTTCTCACCATTCTTTTGTGCTTCTGCGATTACATGAAGAGCTAAAGTAGTTTTACCAGATGACTCCGGACCATAAATCTCAACAATTCTTCCTTTTGGCAAGCCGCCAATTCCCAACGCCACGTCTAAGGACAAGGATCCAGTTGAAATTGCCTCTATATCCATTGCTGTTCTTTGACCCAGCTTCATAATTGAACCTTTTCCGTAGGTCTGCTCAATTTGAGACATTGCTACATCTAAGGCTTTTGCTTTTTCAGAGTTATCCATTTTTTTATCGTCTACTACTTTCAAATTTGCTTTGCTCATCTGCTTTCTCCAAACTGTAATTAATAATTGTTCTCAATGTACACATTTTGTTCTATTTTTACAATACTACTTAAATTACTGTTTTTATTACATAAAATATAATTTGTTCAATTAATGTTCTTATATTTTATATTTTTATCAACAGGTGATTCTATTTACAGATGTTACATCCATAAGCAAAATACGTGTATAAATATATAAATTTGGCTGATTTTCTTTGTTAATAAGTTTTTCTAGTCGTCAGAATGCAATTTTTCGTTTCTTTCGTGCATTTCCTGAGCCTCTATACTTAGTGTAGTTACTGGTCTTGCATCTAATCTCTCAATATTGATAGGCTCACCTGTAACTTCACAGTAACCATAGCTTCCATTTTCGATTCTAGCTAATGCTGCATCTATCTTAGCAACTAATTTTCGCTGCCTGTCTCTTGATTTAAGTTCTAGTGTTTTTTCTGATTCTTGAGTAGCCCTATCAGACATGTCAGCTGGGGCGATTGAATCCTGAAGATTTTCTACAGTTTCTCTGCTTTCTTTGTAAATGTCATTCTTCCAATCTTTAAGCTTTGTTCTAAAATATTCCTTTTGTTTCGCGTTCATGAATTTTTCAGATTTTGTAGGCTTGTAGCTCTTTGGAAGTTTTACCATGTTTACTCCTTTTGGATTTAGAATTAAAAACAGTCTGGTGCTTTTAGTAGTTTTTGATATTTAAGTCAATTGAACAATACAATTTTTATGATTGATATATAGCTGAAATATAATATGTTTCCTGAAACAATTTTAAGAATTTAATGAAATTTGAAGGCACAAGTTCATATATAGCTACTGAGGACCTTAAAGTTGCGGTTAATGCAGCTATAACGTTGGAAAGACCAATTATTGTGAAAGGAGAGCCTGGCACCGGCAAAACTATGCTGGCTCATGAGGTTGCTCAATCATTAGGGGCTGATATTATTACATGGCATATTAAGTCAACGACCAAAGCTCAACAGGGGCTGTATGAGTATGATGCTGTTACTAGGTTAAGAGACTCTCAGCTTGGAGATGAAAAAGTAAAAGATATTAAAAATTATATAAGTAAGGGTAAATTGTGGAATGCTTTTGAAAGCAATAAAAGACCTGTACTTTTAATTGATGAGATTGATAAAGCAGATATTGAATTTCCAAACGATCTTCTTCTCGAACTTGATAAAATGGAATTTTTTGTTTATGAGACAGGAGAAACCATAAAGGCAGAAAATAGACCTATTGTAATCATTACTTCAAATAACGAAAAAGAACTACCTGATGCCTTTTTAAGGAGATGTTTTTTTCATTATATTAAGTTTCCTGATCCAGATACTATGGAAGAGATTGTTAATGTGCATTATCCAGAAATTAAAAAAGACCTTATACAAGAAGCATTTAAGATTTTTTATGATATTAGAGAAGTCCCAGGTATCAAAAAAAAGCCGTCAACATCAGAACTTATTGATTGGCTTAAATTGTTGATGACCGATGACGTAGATGCAAAAATATTGAGGGAAAAAGATCCTAAAAAACTAATTCCACCTCTTCATGGAGCCCTTCTAAAAAATGAGCAAGATGTACATTTATTCGAGCGATTAGCCTTTATCTCTCGAAGAGAAAATGAGAATCTTGAGTAGAACTGATTTTTCATTAAGATAAATTAACATGTTCATTAATTTCTTCTTTGACCTTAAGCAAGCAAGTTTACCTGTATCCTTAAAAGAATATTTAATGCTCATGGAAGCCATGAATAAAAGGGTTGTAGACTCTTTTAATGTAAATGATTTTTATTACTTAAGTCGATCAGCACTAGTTAAAGACGAGAGATATCTAGACAAATTTGACAGAGTCTTTGGACATTCTTTTAAAGGACTTGAAAATTCTGAAGGGGAAACAGAAAAAGAAATACCAGAAGAGTGGTTGAAGCTCATGGGGCAAAAATACCTTACTGACGAGGAGAAAAAAATGGTTGAGTCCTTAGGCGGTTGGGACAAGCTGATGGAAACATTAAAACAACGTTTAGAAGAACAAAAAAAACGTCACCAAGGCGGTAGTAAGTGGATTGGTACAGGAGGAACATCTCCTTTCGGCGCATATGGATATAATCCTGAAGGCATTCGGATTGGTCAAAAAGAAAGTCGAAATAAAAAAGCTGTAAAAGTTTGGGACAAAAGAGAATTTAGTAACCTCGATGGTGATGTTGAGTTGGGAACACGTAATATTAAAGTTGCGCTTCGAAGACTAAGAAAATTTGCTCGTGAAGGAGTTGAAACAGAACTAGATTTAGATAATACAATCAAATCTACTGCACATAAAGGTTACATTGACGTAAAGATGATGCCCGAACGTAGGAATAAAATAAAAGTACTTTTATTTTTCGATGTGGGTGGGTCGATGGATGCTCATGTGAAAATATGTGAAGAGCTCTTTTCTGCAGCAAGAACAGAATTTAAGCACATGGAGTATTTTTATTATCATAACTGTCTCTATGACGCTGTATGGAAAGACAATAAAAGAAGGTACAATGAGAACATAAAGACCTGGGATCTTCTTCATAAATATCCTTCAGACTATAAAGTTATATTTGTTGGTGATGCCGAAATGAGTCCATATGAAATTACATATCCTGGTGGAAGTGTTGAATTTTGGAATGAAGAGTCTGGCGAAACGTGGCTAACCAGGCTTCTGAATATCTATGAAAACGCAATATGGTTAAATCCAATACCAGAGAGGTATTGGGACCGCATATCATCTGCTTCAATAATAAAGCAAATTTTTTCGGATAGAATGTTTCCTTTAACTATTGAAGGTATTGATCAGGCCATGCGCGAGCTTAATAAATAATTAATGCTTCCAAAGCAGAATGTTATCTTAGGCATATCGTTATTATGCTTAGGATTACTAATTGCGCCTCTTTATGACGCCCTGGCTAAATACTTAAGTGAAGACATTCACATTTTAGAAATCATCTGGGCTAGGTTTTTTAGTCATTTTATTTTTCTGGTGCCTCTTGTTTATTTCATAAAAGGAAAAAAACTATTTTTTAATTCTTCATCTAAACATCAAATTGTTAGAGGAATTTTTATTTTTTTAGCTACTGCTTTTTTCTATGGCGCTATATCAGAAATTCCTCTTGCTAATGCCTTAAGCATAATGCTCGTAGCTCCAATCATCGTAGTATTCATGTCTTCTTATATTCTGAAAGAACAATTAAATTCTTTTAAAATATTTTGCACCTTCTTTGGTTTTTTTGGAACATTGCTAGTAATACAACCTGGATTTGAGGAGTTTAATTTCTATTCGCTTTTGGCTCTATTGTCTGGATTTTGTTATGCCATGTACTTAGTCTACACGAGGCGGGTTAATTTTAGTTCTGATCCTTGGGTAAGCTTGTGCTATACCGCTATACCCGGTGCAGCAATAATGACAGTTTGTCTTCCATTTTTTTGGCAAAGCTCTCCATCAATTGACCAATATTTATTGATGGGCTCAATTGGATTAGTTGTGATTTTGGTACATTTTATATTTATTAAAGCTTATCAGAATGCTGAAGCTAGTATTTTAGCGCCATTTCACTATTTTGAAATCATAAGTAATATGTTAATAAGCGTTTTATTTTTTAAAGATATACCAAATATAATTGTGTGTTTTGGTATTCTTTGCATTGTTAGTAGTGGGGTTTTAATTACGATTAAACAAAAAATATGAATGAATTAAATTTAGATTATAAGTTTTCTGTCGCACCAATGATGGGTGTAACCACATCAAGCGCACGCTATATGTATAGATTGATTTCTAAGGAAGCAATTTTATTTACAGAAATGATAGCCAGCCAAGCGTTGCATCGAGGTGACTTTAAGAAAATGCTCAGAAAGGAAACTATAGAGTCACCTGTGGTTCTTCAAGTAGGAGGTTCTGATATCAACCTATTGAAATATTCAACAGAACTAGCAAACAAACATAACTATCAAGGAATAAATCTAAATGTCGGCTGCCCTTCAAAAAAAGTATCACAAGGTAAAATGGGCGCATGTCTGATGAAGGAAGCAAATCTGGTCAAACAATGCTTAGAAGGAATGAAGGCTGAAACTGTAATTGACGTCTCGTTGAAATGTCGAATTGGAGTAGATGAATTTGACACATATGAATTTTTCAAAAGTTTTATTTCGACAGTAATTGAAAGTGGTATCAAAATTATCTTTATTCATGCGCGTAAAGCGTACCTCAAAGGTCTTGACCCTAAAAGAAACCGTACGTTACCACCTCTTAAATATGACTTTGTTTATAAAATTAAAAAAGAATTTCCACGTATTAAATTTATAATCAATGGTGGTTTGGACAATATTGATGATTGTCTAGATCAGCTGAATTATTTAGATGGAGTGATGGTAGGAAGATCAATTCAAGCCAATCCATTTTTTTTAGAAGATGTTGACTCCAAATTTTACAACTTAGAAAAGATAGAGATAGATAGGAGTTTCGTAGTAAAGAAATATTTTGATTATGTAAAAGAGAATGTTGATTTGATTTCAACCTATGAACTATTAAGTCCCCTTTTAGCGCTTTGCTTTGGGGTTCCTGGATCAAAAAAATTTAAGCAAGAAGTCAATGATTTGATCAGATCAAGAGATATTCAAAAACTTGAGTATGCCTATTTAAATCTAATTGCGGCTTAAAGAATTTCTGCAATATCACTAAAGCTATACCGTGGTGCTCTTTCATAATATCCATCTTTATCGGGGTAACCTAGGTTACATAAAAAATTACTTTTAATTGATGTGTCATTAAAAAATTCTTTATCAACTAATTCGTTAGAAAATCCAGACATTGGACCCACAGCCAGACCAAGCGCATTGGCTGCTTTTAAAAAATAGCCTCCCTGTATTGATGAATTTCTAAATGCAGTAATTTCAGATTTTTCTAAGTCATTTTCAAAATATTGTTTTGCATCCTCCCGAAGATAATTCTTTGGTAAGTCTCTCCAAAATTCGATATCCATACCGATAATGGTGCAAACAGGTGCGTTCAGAACTTTACTTACATTATCCTCACTCACAAATCGTGATAAATTTTCTTTTGCTTGCTTGCTTTTAAGAAATTTTAACCTGATAGGACTGCAGTTAAAAGATGTAGGACCCCACTTTAGTAAACTATACAAATCATCAAGAGATTGATTAGAGACTTCTTTATCTAAAAACTTATAGCAAGTCTGCGGTTCGGTAAATATTTGATGTATTTGATCTGCCATAATTATAAGATTTTAACGATATGCTCTTCTATTTCTTCTGGTTTTTTTTGAGTTCCAAATCCACGTACAAAATCACCGTCTTTATTTATTAGATATTTGGTAAAATTCCATTGTATTTCTCTACCTGCATCTTGAGTAAGTTTTCTAAATAAAGGTGAAGCATTGTCGCCAATTACTTCAATTTTATCAAATAGCTTAAAGGACACATTATACTCAGTGCTACAAAATTCCTTGATCTCATCATTAGTTCCTTTTTCCTGTGACCCAAACTGGTTACAAGGAAAAGCTAGGATTTCAAAACCTTTATCTTTATATTTTTCATATAAACTCTGAAGTCCAGTGTATTGTGATGTAAAACCACATCTACTAGCAACATTAACAATAAGCAAAGTTTTACCCTTGAATTTTTCAAGACTGATTTCTTCGTGATCAATGTCTTTTACGGAAAAATCGTAAATACTTTTCATTTACTTCACACCTGCTTTAACAAATGTGCCATTGTTATAATCACTGATAGCAGAAATAATTTCTTCTCTTGTATTCATTACAAAAGGACCGCCTCTGGCAATCGGTTCACCAATTGGCTTGCCAGACACTAATAGAAACTTTGCTTTATTTTCACTTGTAACCACTAAACTTCCACCTTGATTAAAAGTAATTAAATGCGAACTCTTAATTTCACTATTTTCACCATCCAAATGAATACTGCCAGAGTATACGTAAATAAATGAATTGTATTCTTTATCTAGATTGTATGTAAATGGCTGGTTGCTCGTTATTTGAATATCAAGATATGTTGGATTAACGTTATGTTTTTTTATAGACCCTTCTATTTCTTTAAAGGAACCAGCAATAACCTTCACTTTAACATCACTATCTTCATATGTTTTGATTTGATTTGAATCTAAGTAAATATATTCTGGGTCGTCCATTTTTTTTTCTGCAGGCATATTGATCCAAAGCTGGAAGCCATGAAGCTTTCCTTCAGACATTGCTGGCATTTCTGAGTGAATAATCCCACTTCCTGTCTTCATCCACTGAACATCACCTGACTTCATGATCCCTACTGCCCCGGTACTATCCTTATGTTCAAATTCACCATTTAGCATATATGTAACTGTTTCTATGCCTCTATGTGGGTGTGCTGGAAACCCGCCAAGATAATCATCACTTTTATCAGAGCCAAATTCATCCAGCATTAAGAATGGGTCAAAATAATCAATAAGCTGAGTGCCAATTGATCTCTTTAATTTAACACCTGCGCCATCTGATGTGTTTATTGGCGATATAATCTGGTTAATAGTACTGCGCATAATTAATTAATTTTTATTAACAATTTTCCTTTTGCCCTACCACTTGATAAATGCTCATAAGCCTCATGGTACTGGTCAAATGAATAAGTTTTTTCAATTACAGGTTTCAATTTACCGTCTTCCATCCACATCCTGAACATATCAAGGTTTGATGTAGATGTTCTACCAGAAAGTACTGTACGAGATTTTTTTCGTTTAAAAAACTGTTTTGCAGTATCAATGTTATTATAGATATTAAATTTTGTTGTAACATAAATACCATTTGTCGACAAAGAATTAGAAATTTTTGGAAAGGAAAGATTTCCGTTAGCATCAAAAATAATATCGTATTTATCGGATGTATCAGTGATGTCAGTTTTTGTATAATCAATAATATTTTCGATATCAAATTCATTTTTTATCCATTCAATATTTCTATCGCTTGTTACAGCGGTAATATCGGCCTCATATATTTTTGCCATTTGAAGTGCAAATGTACCAACTCCTCCCGAGGCACCATTGATTAACAATTTATGTCCTTTTCTTAAAGACGCTATATTTCTTAGCGCTAATAAAGATGTATTGCCCACTTGAGGAATTGCCGCTGAATCAGATAGTTCAAAATTATTAGGAGCTAAAGATATATATTTTTGAGATATAGTAATTTTTTCAGCTGCACTTCCGTTAAATAATATATCCTGCATGCCAAATACCTTGTCGCCGACCTTAAACGCACCAACGTCATTGCCAATTTCAACTATTTCACCGCTAAAATCACATGCAGTTATTATTGGAAATTTTTTTATGCTAGTAATGGGCTTAAACCCACCTCTCATTTTTTTTAAGTCAACAGGATTAACTGAAATTGCTGAGACTTTAACGGCAACCTCATGACGCTTTGGTTTTGGACTCTCAACTTCTAATATTTGGAGTTTGTCAATGCCTCCATATGAATTATATCCAATTGCTTTCATAATAATTAATTTTAAAATTAAAAATTGATTATATAATGTAATAAATAAGGCGAGTAAATGTTTTATCAAATGCTAACAGATATTTCCTGGGTTGTTAACTTAAGATCTCCATTTTTAACTCCAATATTTGAGTTTTTAACATGGCTTGGGTACAGAGATTTTCTTTTTATGTTCATTCCATTTACTTATTGGTGCTTTGATAGGAAAATATTTGGTAGACTAGCTCTAATTGTATTTTTTAGTGCGATAATTAATTCTTGGTTAAAAGATTTTTTTCAAGACCCAAGGCCAGATCTCTATCTCAATATAGATCCGTGGCTTCAAGCAGAAACCTCTTTTGGGTTTCCAAGTGGTCATGCTCAAATAGCAGTTGTTATATGGCTTTATATTGCACTCAATGTAAAGAATCTCTTTGCGAAAATTGTATCAATTATTTTTTTATTAGGTGTGCCTTTTAGTCGTATCTACCTTGGCGTACATGATATCGGAGATATTCTTGGTGGAATGATAGTGGGGTTATTCACTCTATATGCCGCTCATCTATTTTATCAAAATATTGACTTGGGAAAATATAATTTAAACAAACTATTTAAATATGTATTAACGATTATTCTACTGATCGTGTTTTATTTCTCGTGGCCAATGGATCATGGTCATGAATTAGTTACAGGTTTGGGAGGACTTATATTGGGCTTCATGATAGGATCAGATTTAGATAAAAAATATTTTGGTTACGAACGGGTATCAAATACCTTTATGCACTATTTTTCGTGTTCATTGGCATTAATTGTCTTTCTAATTTTAAATAAATTTTTAGAAACTGGATTTGATCAAGTTATTTTACCTGAGTGGTTCGAAATTGGCATGAGCTCCTTTATATTAGGCGCCTATATCTCATTTATTGCACTATTTCTTCTTTCAAAAGTTAAGCTTCAATCAATCAAATAACTTTCGCCGTGCTTTAAAGTAAAAAAATCTTCATTTGGTATATTGTATTTTTTTAGTTCTTTTAGTAACTGGCGAGGAGGTTCCGTAACCGGCTCATCAGTTAAGATAAAAGTTCCCCATGCCATGCCGATAGCTTTACTTGCTTCCAAGTCAAGAAATGTCATTACAGCTTCCTCAGGGTTTATATGAGAGAATTCCATGATCCACCTTGGTTCATAGGCTCCAATGGGGATTGCCGCTAGATCAACTGGGCCCAATTTTTCTTTGATTGCCTTAAAATCATCTGTGTATCCAGTATCTCCTAAGTGTATAAAGCTGTGAAACTTGTTTTTAAAATGCCATGCGCCCCATAAAGTTTCATTTCGATCAAATAAACCACGAGCAGACCAATGTTGCACTGGAGCGAAGGTAATAAGTGTTTCTTGAATTATTAGAGAGTCCCACCAATCAAGCTCCCTAACATTATAAATATCTTTGCTCTCAAACCATTTTTTTAGACCCAGAGGAACAAGGAAAAGTATGTTATCAAATTTTTCGGCTAATAATTTTACACTCATGTAATCAAGATGGTCGTAATGACTGTGCGAGATAGTAACTACGTCAATATTAGGTAAATCATCAATCTTCATTCCAGGCGCCATATATCTCTTGGGTCCTGCAAAATTTAATGGGGATGCTCTCTGTGTAAAATGTGGATCAGTAAGAATATTTATATCTTTATTTTGATACAAAAAAGTTTCATGCCCAATCCAGGTTGTAACAATATTCTCATTTTCATAAATTTCTTTGTAATTAGGCACTTCAACTTCAAATTCAAAAGTTTCTAAATTTTTACTTCTTCTCTCCCAACTCCATTTTAATAATTTATTAAAGCTACTCTCATATGCTACTCCACTAGTATTTGCGTATGTACCATCTGAAAGATGATGCGCTGAACTATTAATCACTTCGTTAGAGTAGGTTGGCAGAGAATATAATAGAGAAACGATCAATAAAGCTACTTTGATAAAATTATTTATCATTTAGATTCCATAGTATCGCTAAACAAATACTTTTAGATACAGGAAGTATAAAAAGTACTGTTGCTATAGTTAATGGAATCCACGTCATAGCTTGCAACCAAAGATCAGGGGCGTAAACTTGTTCAATAAATAAAACGAGCGGGACAATAATGTGGCCAGCAATAATGATTGTAAGCCAAGGCCCAAAGTCATCAGTTCTATAAATTGAGAGCTGCTCATTGCAATGATTACAATTTGATCTTAGCTTAAGGTATCTTTTATAAATACTGGCTTTGCCACAACGCGGACATCTTTTCAATATTGATCGGGATAGAGCAAGTATTAGCGAAATTTTCATAATAAATACTACTCACTGATTACGAATTCACTACTTGAATCTGCCAACCAATCCCATAAGTATTCAGCAAAACTCCAACGAACTGAGATATCGAAAATAGGTTCATCAGATAATCTGTCAATCAATACTGTTGCTTTACTGATATATGATTGTGCACATGAGTTTTTTTTCAGTAAATTTTTTTCAAAATTAAGTGGGCAAGCTTTACTAAGCACCTCAATGCTTTTGGGTCCACTTAGTCTCATTGTAAGGTAATAATCAGAAACATCAGTGAGAGCATAAAATGATGTTTTAAGATTTTCATTTAAATTATTGATAATATTTGATTTATTTTGATCACTACATAGAATTAGATACTCATTGGGACCGAGCCATAGTACTCTGCCTTCATCATTACCACTAACTTCTCCTGAAGATTTTGGAAGATTATAATCAAAATAATTTTCAATTACTTCTCTTGCCTTTAGATCGTTTTCTTTCACTCTTAAGTTTATTTTTCCAATAAATTCATTTTGCTGTAGAGATATATTATTTGAGTTGATTGCAATTTTATCAACTAATGGAGACAAATGTTCTTTATCGTTATTCATTATTTTTATTGCCCTCCTTATCATAAAAAACTGTATCAGAGATTGTTGCTTCTATAACCTTGCCATTCATTAGAGGAATTTCGACTTTTTCACCAAGAAGATTCATGCCATTTTTAATCATTGCCAATGCTATAGGGTGACCCAAGATCGGGCTATAGTAACTTGATGTTACATGGCCAAGCATCTTCATTGGCGGTTGTTTAAGTGCTTTTTCTACGATATGCGACCCCTCAGGTAAAACTGTTTTCTTGTCATTCACAAGAAGTCCTACAAATTTTTTTCTATCAGATCGCAAAGTATCTGATCGTGTAAATGATCGTTTTCCTAAAAAATCTTGTTTCTTTTTAGATACGATCCAGTCCATATTCATGTCCATAGGAGTAACGCTTCCATCAGTATCTTGTCCCACAATAATAAATCCTTTTTCAGCCCTGAGAACATGCATCGTTTCAGTGCCGTATGGTGTTATGTTGTATTTTTTACCGTGGTGCATAAACTGCTCCCAGACAAATCTACCGTATCGGGAAGGTACATTGACCTCAAAACTCAATTCGCCAGTGAAACTTATTCTAAAGACCCTTGAATCTATGCCGCACACTTTTCCCTCTCTAAATTTCATAAAAGGAAAATTTTCTTTTGATAGATCAATGTCTGTTAATTCCTGAAGAAATTTTCTTGAATTGGGGCCAGAAATTGAAAGAACAGTCCATTGCTCAGTAACTGATGTGCAAAAAACCTTCATGTCTAACCATTCTGTTTGAAGAAATTCTTCTAGCCATGACATCACCCTTGCCGCCCCACCAGTCGTAGTCGTCATATGATAGTGATCATCACCTAATCTCGTTGTTACCCCGTCATCAAAAATCATTCCATGCTCATTGCACATTAATCCATACCTGCATGAGCCGATTTCTAGTTTTGACCAGGCATTTGTGTAGATCATGTTTAAAAATTTTGCCGTATCCGGCCCTCTTAAGTCAATTTTACCTAGTGTGGATGCATCAAGCATTCCAAGACTATTCCTTACCGCTAGACATTCTCTCTTTACTGCATCATGAATATTTTCATTCTTCTTGGGGAAATAATAAGGTCTTTTCCACTGACCTACATCCTCAAAAACAGCATTATTCTCTTCATGCCATTTATGAATTGAAGTTCTCCTTTCAGGATCAAATAAATGATCGACACTTCTTCCCGCAATTGCTCCAAAAGTTTGAGGTGAAAAAGGAGGTCTAAATGTTGTATGCCCTATTTCATCTACCGGTTTTTCGTGAATATGAGACATCAATGCTAGTGCATTTACATTTGAAGTTTTGCCTTGATCAGTTCCCATTCCAGTAGTTGTATATCTTTTAGTATGCTCGACACTGATATACCCTTCTCTTTGTGCTAAGAAAATATCGGCAGCCGTGACATCATTTTGAAAATCGATAAAATGCTTTGAACCCTTTGTAACCTTTTTCTTACCAAACATATAAGGCTCGACTGATGACTCAGTAAAGGAAATTTCCTCCTCACCTTTCCAATTAATATTATGTGCAACTTCATAGTTTAAATCTTTAGCTGCATTAAGGCCCTCCTGATAAGAATGATTCAAGTTTTTTGACAGATCAAAACATCCATTGTTACATCCTATAATTATTTGATCTTGAATTAGTTTATCAGGAACGAAGGTATTTAATACTTTATCGTATTTTAATTTCCCTCTTGATTGACTAAACAATTGAACAGCTGGATTCCATCCACCTGACATTAAAATACAATCAACATCTAAGGTTATACATTCACCAGACAGTTCATTTTGTTTTCTATCAACTTTCTGAACTTCTATTTGATTTACCTTTTTGTTTCCACTTGTAGAGATTATTGAAGAAGACGAATATAACTTTATTCCAAGGTCGTCACATTTATTTTGAATTCTTATGTCAATATTCTCTCTAGTATCAATAACTGATATCTTCGCACCTTTATCATTAAACTCGAATGCTGTTTGATAGGCATGATCATTATTTGTGAATAAAACTACTGATTTACCTGGCAGAACGCCATATCTTGATAAGTACTTCTTTCCAGCGGATGCCATCATTATTCCAGGCCTATCATTATCAGCAAAAACTAGAGGTCTTTCAAAAGCGCCTTGTGCTAATACAATTTTTTTTGATCTTACTCTCCAATATCTTTCTCGCGGTGTAGTTTTTGATAGTTGATCGCAGTGATTAGTTACTTTCTGTAACGCTGTAAGATAATTATAATCATAGTATCCCATTGCAGTAGTCCGTTTTAAGATACGAACATTATCCATTGAGTACAATTCATCGACTATATTCTTGATCCATTTAAGACCATCTTTTTCATTAATTGAAAAATTATAATCTAATAAGTACCCTCCAAGTTCAGGATTTTCATCAATTAGTAATACGCTACATCCTGAGCGACCTGCAGCAAGTGCAGATAGCAAGCCTGATATTCCTCCACCTACGATTGTCAAATCACAATAATAAAACTTTTGCTCGTAACGGTCAGGGTTTTTAGCAGTTGGCGAGTACCCTAGTCCAGCTGCTTTTCTAATAAAGTGTTCATAGAATAACCACAAACTTGGTGGCCACTTAAATGTTTTGTAGTAGAAACCAGCAGGAAATATACTTGATAAAATATTATTTAATGAACCAACATCATAATTTACAGATGGCCAACAATTCTGACTAGCTGCTTCGAGACCTTCGTACAGCTCAATTTCTGTCGCTCTCATATTTGGCTCTGTTCTTGCGCCTAAACCTAACTGGACTATTGCATTAGGCTCTTCAGATCCTGCAGTTAGGATTCCTCGGGCACGATGATATTTAAAACTTCTCCCAACCAAATGAACGTCGTTAGCAAGTAATGCTGATGCTAAAGTATCACCATGAAAGCCTTTATAGTTTTTTCCATTAAAAACAAAATTGATGACTTGGCCACGATCAATTCGACCACCGAACATTGTTCTATTTTGATTAGACATCTTGAACTCCTGGTTTTTGATCACCCATCTTGTATGTCCTTATTATTTTATCGCTAACTGTATCTCTCATAACATTGAACCATCGTCTACAACCATGATCATGTGTCCACCTTTCGAAATGTATTCCTTTTGGATTATTCCTAAAAAAAAGGTACTCTCCCCATTCCTCATCACTTACTTCTGCAGGATTATCTGGTCTAGCTATATGCGCTTCGCCATGACATGCAAATTCAGTTTGATCTCTCTCGCCACAGTATGGACATTTAATAACAAACATACAATTAGTGAGCTACAGCTGCTGCTGCGGCTTCGTCTACTAAAGCGCCAGAGTAATGTCTGTCTAATGAAAATGGAGCAGCAATATCGTTAGGTTCGCCTTTTGCGACTGTTTCCGCAAATACATGAGCTGATCCTGGGGTGGCTTTAAATCCACCTGTGCCCCAACCGCAATTAATAAATAAATCTTTCACCGGAGTTTTTCCAATTATTGGACTTCGGTCAGGTGTTACATCTACAATGCCTCCCCAGCTTCTTAGCATTTTTAGTCGTGAAAATATTGGAAACAGTTCAACTAATGGGGCCATCATATGTTCAATCATATCAAATGAACCTCTTTGAGAATACGAGTTATATGCATCAGAACCTGCACCGACAACCAATTCACCCTTATCAGACTGACTTACGTAAACATGTACGGAGTTTGACATGATGACACAATCTAAAATTGGCTTTATCGGCTCGCTTACAAGTGCTTGAAGTGGCACTGAATTAATAGGCAAAGTAAAGCCTGCCATGTCGGCCAACACAGATGAATGTCCAGCAGGTACTAATCCAACCTTATCAACCTTCACTGAACCTTTTGTTGTTTGAAGCCCGACAACCTTGCCATTTGAAATATCAATTCCTTTCACCTCACAGTTTTGAATTATATCAACCCCTAGATTCTCAGCAGCCCTTGCGTATCCCCAAGCAACAGCATCGTGTCTTGCGGTACCGGCACGTCTTTGAAGCAATGCACCCAATACAGGATACCTGCCATGCATATTCATATGGGGAATTTTTTTTGCAACTTGCTCTTGGTTCAAAATCTCAGCATCTATTCCATTCAAGTAATTTGAATACCCTCTTCTTGTGATTTCTTGCATGTCGTGAACTGAATGAGCTAAGTGGAATAGTCCGCGTTGAGAAAACATTACATTAAAATTTAATTCACTTGAAAGACCTTCCCACAAATTAACTGCATGGTTATAAAGTGCTGCACTTTCATCCCATAAATAGTTAGAGCGAATAATTGTCGTATTTCGACCTGTATTACCACCACCGATCCAACCTTTTTCTAGAACAGCAATATTTTTTACACCAAATTCTTTAGCTAAGTAATAAGCTGTACCAAGTCCATGGCCTCCTCCACCTACAATAATGACATCATACTCGGGTTTAAGCTCTGGACTACTCCATGCTTTTTCCCAGTTTTCATGATATGAAAATGAGTTACGAACTAAATTATAAAAAGAATATTTCATATTTAAAGTCTCTCCAACGAGTAAGGCGCCAAATCAATATCAGTTTTATTTGCACAAATTTTTTGGGCAATCAGTTTTCCTGATATACCTCCTAATGACCATCCAATGTGCTGATGACCAAAACAATAATAAATATAAGGGTTTTTTGAAGATTGTCCAATAACTGGAAGCGAATCTGGAACAGAAGGTCTAAAGCCAACCCAGGATTGCGTAGGACGATTAGACTGAGGGAATATTGATTTAAGCGCCCTTTCTAGAAAATTAATAACCTTAGGATTTTCTTCATAATCTGTATCGCCAAATTCGACTATTCCTCCAGTTCTGAGTCCATCTTCCATAGGTGTAAAATACGTTCCTCTTTCTTGCCAAGAAATAGGACGTGAAATAATATCCTTAAGTTCAGGGTTAACAATGTGGTAGCCGCGCTCAGCTTCCAGTGGCACTTTGTCACCCGTTGCTTCTACCAAACTTTTTGACCATACCCCAGAGGCAATAATAACCCTATCAAATACTTCACTTGTACTGCCTGTAGTTATTTGTAATTTACTTTTTTCAAGATTTTCAATATTTGTTACTTTTGCTTTTTTGAAAATTCCCCCCTTATTTAAAAATAAATTAATTAATAACTGACTCACTTTCTTTGGATTTTTAGCAAAATAACTTCCCTCAAACAATGCGCCTTTATAAAATATATTATTTATATTTGGCTCTAAATCTGAGATCTCATCATGACTAAGTACTTGTATCTTAATTCCAGTTTGTTCACGTTTGCTAAAATCTTTTTTTGCTGAATTAAAAAATAATTTTGTTGACCATCCGTACATAATAGCTTTTCTTGACAAATAGGGTTCAACGCCTGCCTCTTTAAACAATTCTTCATATCCATCATCCATTTTAGAAAGAAGCTTTGTTAAATTATTTGTTGTCGTATTTACATTACTATTTCTACAGTTGTATAAGTAATTTAGGATCCAAGGCAAAGTCTTGTTAAGTCTTTTAAATCTTATAAAAAGAGGACTGTTTTTATTTAAAAGAAGGTATGGAAAAAGATAAAAAAATGATGAGGAGTTAGTAGGAATATTTGCATACCTCGCATAGGTCCCTGCATTCCCAAAGCTTGCTTGGCTGCCAGGGTCATTCATGTCAAATAATGTAACATCTTGTCCGTATTTCTGTAACCAATTAGCAGAAGAAATGCCTACAATTCCTGCGCCTATAACTGCTATCTTCATATAAAAATTTATTTCTAGTTAGATCTCATTTCAATTAATCTACTTACCGTTCTTTGAAACTTATCTTTAAGGTAGAACGCGCTTCCTATCTTTTCAATTTCTTTAACAGAACTAATAATGATTTGAATCTTATTATCATAAAGTACATCAATCAGGTTAATAAACCTCTCTTGCATATTTGCGTTTGCATTATTAAAAATTGGCACATTCTCAATGATAATTTGATCTGTATACTTAATCATCTCAAGGTAGTCCTCGGCACCAATATGACCTCCACAAAGTTGCTCAAACTGAAACCAAGCAACGCGATTCGCTAGTTTTCTTATGACAAAGTCTCTTTTTTTTATAGATATAGTTTCATCCTTTGGTATGTGACCTTCTATAATTTTTTCATATATATCTTTTATTTTAAGACTACTGACTGATGAATTAGAAATAAAAAAGGTCTCTCGACTATTTAAATTTTCTGTTCTGTAATCTGTTTCTATATCTAAATGATGAATAATTGAATTCTCTTTTACTATTTCTATGAAAGGAAGAAACAACTCTCTTTGTAAACCATCTTTATATAAATCTTCAGGCTTGTTATTTGATGTTAGTATTATGTAAACATTGTTTTTAAATAATTCATTAAATAAATGTCCAAGTATCATGGCGTCAGCAATATTGGTTACTTGGAATTCATCAAAAAAAATGAATCTATATTTTTCTTTAATTTTTTTTGCAAGCTGGACTATTAAAAACTCTTTTGACTTATTTTGGCTTCTTAAAGAATGCAATTCATCATGAATTTCAATCATAAATTTATGAAAATGAATTCTTTGTTTATTTTTTACAATACCATTAAATAAATCCATAATAAGAGTCTTGCCAACTCCGACACCTCCATGAATATAAAAGCATTTCTTTTTTCTGCTATTCGATGTTTCGAATATCTTAAAAATAAAATTCTTTTTCTTGTGACTTAGGAACTCATCAAGCTGGAAAATTAAGAGTTCTTGTTTAGGATTATATTTTACTTGCTCTTCCGAACAAATTTTCTTGTAAAGTTTGATTGCACTAGACACAAAATATTTATTTATGCTCTTATTTTTTCATTTTTGGGGTCATACGGACTCTCTGGTATAACTGTTACATCATGCATATTGCCTAGTATATCAATTTGTAATTTTGTACCAACTTCTGACTGAGCCGGATTGACCATTGCTAGGGCAAGTGATTTGTTTACTCTAAATCCATAATTGCCACCTGTCGCTCTACCTACAACTTTTCCATTACTGTAGATAGGATTGTTGCCTAAAACATCAGCATCAGAAACTCCATGTACTTCTAATGTGACAAAAGAATTTTCAAAACCTTTTTCCCTCCATTGAACAAGCGCATCTCTTCCAATGAATTGGCCTTTATTTGGGTGAATAAATCGATCAATGCCTGACTCGTATCCAGCATACTCAATTGATAGCTCTGTTCCAATTAGCTTATAAGATTTTTCTAATCTTAATGAGTCCATGGCTCTAATTCCAAAAGGTTTCAATCCCAGGTCTTTTCCTGCATCCATTAAGGCGTCAAAAATATGATTTTGAACTTCAATAGGCGAATGTATTTCCCATCCAAGTTCACCCACAAAGTTAACTCTGATTGCCAATGTTTCAGCACTGCCAATTTTAATATTTTTACCCGATAACCACGGAAAAGCTTCATTGCTGAAATCATCAGAGGAAACACACTCTAGCAACTCCCTAGACTTAGGGCCTGCAATAACCAATACCCCCATTTGATTGGTGATATTTTCAAATTTAACACTTCTATCTTCTGGCATATGCTTTTTGATCCAATCATGATCTAATCTTTGCCATGCACCTGCTGAAACACAGTAAAAACTGTCTGTAGATTCTCTCATTATTGTAAATTCTGAATGAACTCCACCTTTTGTATTTAGTGCATGACATAAATTTGTTCTGCCAATTTTTTTAGGAAGTTTATTAGCGACTAGATTATCAAGAAACTCTTCGGCACCTGGTCCACTAACTCTACATTTTGCAAAGGCACTCATGTCAAGCAATCCTACGTTTTCCGAAACATTCTTACATTCATTGCCAATGTGTTCAAACCACGTAGAGCGCCTAAATGACCAATCATCCTCTTGAGGAACTCCTTCTGGTGCAAACCAATTGGCTCTTTCCCAGCCAAATTTCTGTCCAAATACAGCCCCAAGATTTTTTAATCGATCGTAACATGGCGCTTGTCTTAATGGTCTTCCAGCAGGTCTCTCTTCATCAGGATAATGAATAGTAAATACATTAGCGTAAGCCTCTTCATTTTTTTTAATTAAATAAGCTTTCGAGGCATAATCGCCAAACCTTCTTGGCTCAACACCAAGCATGTCAATTGTAGGTTCGCCGTCTACGATCCATTCTGCTATTTGCCATCCGGCACCTCCTGCTGCTGTAACACCGAATGAATGGCCATCATTCAGATAAAGATTTTTTCTATCCCATGCAGGGCCTATAATAGGACTTCCATCTGGCGTATAACAAATTGCTCCATTGTAAACTTTTTTAATTCCAGCCTCACCAAAAATTGGGACTCGATTTATTGCATGCTCAATATGTGGGCCTAGTCGATCAAGATCCTCTTGAAATAATTCATATTCACAATCTTTGCTGGGACCATCTACATAACAAGCTGGCGCTCCTTTTTCATATGGACCCAAGATAAGACCTCCTGCTTCTTCTCGCATATACCATGCGCCATCTGAGCCTCTTAACACCCCCATTTCAGGAAGGCCTTCTTTTTGTCTCTCTAAAATTTTTGGGTGCGCTTCTGTTACAATGTACTGATGCTCTACAGGGATTACAGGTATGTCTAAACCAACCATCTCACCTGTTTGTCTTACAAAATTACCTGAACAAGAAACTACAACATCACACTTAATCTCACCTTTATCAGTTGTCACAATCCAACTGTCATCAGGCAATTGCTCTAGGCCCGTTACTGTTGTTTGTCTATAAATTTCTGCTCCAAGTGCTCTCGCTCCTTTTGCAAGTGCTTGTGTTAAATCATTTGGTTGAATGTAACCATCTTCAGGATGTTGTATTGCTCCAACAAGTCCATCAATAGAACATAGCGGCCAAGCTTTTTGAATTTCTTCAGGTGTAAGAAAATTTACCTTAACTCCAATAGTTTCAGCAACACCAGCATATTGCCTATATTCATCCATCCGATCTTGGTTCTCAGCCAGTCGTATATTGCTAACCTCCCTAAAACCAACATCTTGTCCTGTTTCTTTTTCAAGCTCTTGATAAAATTTGACAGAGTATTTATGAATTTGTCCAACCGAATAACTCATATTAAATAAAGGCATGAGACCAGCCGCATGCCAGGTTGAACCTGAAGTTAGCTCTTTACGTTCACATAAAACGACATCTGACCATCCTTTTTTTGCAAGATGGTATAACGTACTTACTCCAACTACACCGCCACCTATGACGACAACTTTAGCTTTATTCTTCATGGATTAAGGGCCTGCCCAGTCAACAGCGCAGTATTCAGCGCTTCCCCCAGTGAAATCCCAATTACGACCGTGATCTCTAATCCGACTTCTTTTTGACCCTTTACAGACTATTATCTCTGGCGCAACCCAATACTTTAAATTTGAAACTTTCACAACCTCACCACGTTCTTTGCCCGCTTCATGCTCAATGCGCCCATCAAGTATTTCAGGTATCGTAAATGACCATCCTTCATCAGTTTCTTTATATGAAATAGAACATCTTTTAACTCCAAGAAAATTTGCTATCATATGTCTAAACCAGCCTGTCTGCCCGCCAGCTTGGCCTGAAAATATTACTGCCAAAGCATCTGCTGCATCATCAGAAGCTTTTTCATCAATGTATAGACCAGCAGTCCAACCCCCTGAACCCAGAGGTCCTGGAACCTCTAAAAGTATAGCAACATTCAATCCACTTAAATCCATTATACCTTTGACCTCTCTCTTTATGGGGTTAAACCCAGACCACTTTTCTTCAGCATAGCCTTCCTCGATGTTAATACCCCACCATGAAAAACATTTGCCGTTAGGTGAGTTAGGTACAGCCTTTCCAAGAGACATAGGACAATTGCAAAAAACATCACAATTGCAATTAAGTAAAAAATTTCCTTTTATTTCCCAGTGTAAGTTTAATGGATTTACAGTCATAGAATTAAATAAATATTAAGTACGCTCCCCAACCTACTAGAAGAAAGCCTAGAAATCTAGAGCTAAGTTTCTCATATGGGAGCATTTTTTCAATTAAAACAACGATTGTTAATACAGCAACCCACAGTAAATTCATAACGCCGTTCACAAACAATAATAACATCAATACCCAGCAACATCCGAGGCAAAAAACTCCATGCTGCAAACCAACATATGCGACATTCGCATATCCTTTTATTGGTCCCGACATTATAAACGAAAGAGGATTTCTGCACTTTTCAAGACAAGTATCTTTCAAGCTTGTAAATTGAAAGGCTCCTGCTCCTATTAAGACTAATCCGGCTAGAATTTTGTTTTGAATAGCGCCCATCATGTCTACGACTCCACTGTTGTGCAGTATATATTGAAGTGTACAGGCTAAAAGTGAAAAGAATATCCAGATTAAAAAATATGCAGATGAAATAATTATCATTTCTAATAAAGGACTTGAAGTTATTTGCATATTTGATCGCATAAGTCTAAAGACATTGAGAAATATAAAAGTGGAAGGCAACATCATAGCAAACATCATTATTGTCCACATTACAAACATCACAATAAATTCACTAACCGTCCATTGACCAGTCATCGGCATCATCAAGAAATTAATTGTTGATTTTGTCTGATTCATTTCCATAGAATTAGTTTTCATGGAGTCTTCTGTTATATTTCCCATTTCTATTTCATTATCAGACATTGTTTCCATTGACATATTCATTGAATTTTCATTTTGCATTGTCATGTCCATTGAGGGCTGAGCAGACATCAAAAATAAGTAATACCAAGCAATCACCACCAAAGATGAAAGTGAAATAAGTGTTACGGTATATTCAAATCTTAATGTTTTCATATTCAATGCTCGGTATAATCCTTATTATTATTTTGTTTCTCAACTTCAAATAATACAATGATTTGTCCCGCTGTTTCAAATGTCAATGTTCCCTCTAAAGACATTCCCTCTATGAGTTCAATTTTAAGGTTTGAGAACATAATATGATGGTTTCCAGGTATAAGCGATTTAGCTTTTTGTGCGGGTAAATCGATATAATCAACTTTTATCATTTTTGTCATTCCGTCTTTTACTTCAGTGGAATACAATTCTGCGTCTGCAAAATTTACTTCTACACCCACCAAGCGATCAATTTCATACCCCATATTAACAATTTTCATATATCCTGCCGCTGACCCAGATGAGATTGTAAATTTAATATGAGGATGATTAATATTTATATGCTTTTCCTGAAACTGATGTGCATGTGAAACTTTTAATAGACTTAAAAATATTATCATGACTAAGAATTTTCTAGCCATACTAATCTCTTTCAGTTGAGAACATACATACTTCATTTACACAAGTGAAAACACATAAAAGTTTTTGATCTTTATTATGATAAGATGACCATAGTTCTGTTTTTTCATAGGTTAAAAGTAATTCAACATTTGAGTTACAGTTTTTCTCATTAGCTTTTTCAATAGCCAAACTTTCATACATTTGTTTATTGCTTTCAGAACAAGACAAAATGATTATAGGAAATAATATGAATATTATTTTTTTCATTTTTACAGTTTCTTAATATCTTCAACCATTTTATCAATACTTGATCCGAAAGGTAAAATGCTTTGAAGTGTGTTTGTATCATCGAAAATATAATAGAAAGCAGTATGCTGCACCATATAGTTAGAATTGTCTTCTCCAGCTTCAGTTTGTTTGGAGGCACTTAAGTGATTTTGATGCTCTGAAGTTGTCGCTGGCTCTACATGTACAAAAAAATCTTTCCAGATTGGCATTAGTGACTCATGACTTCCTGTTAGTCCAATGAAATCATCGCCAAAGTTGATCAAAAATTCTTTTAATCTTTCTGGACTATCTCTTGCTGGATCAACAGTGACAAAAAAAAATTTTATTTTCTCAGTTGAAAAGTTTTCTCTATTTAATTGCTCAATGGCATTGCTCATCAAGTTTGCGCTTATAGGACAAATATCTGGACAGTGCGTGAAACCAAAAAAAAATACTTTACTGAAGCCATCGTAACTCGATGTAGATACATTATTTCCCATATGGTCAACTGCTTCAAAATTCAAAAGTATATTGTTAGAGGGAGACGTGCTATCTTTATTAAATAATTCTGAAACTGCCCAGCCTGCGATAATTGCAAGTAATATAATCGATATAAATAAAAATTTATTAATTATATTCTTTGAAAGCATTATTCCATTTTTTCTAGTCTTGAACTAAATGGTAATGGAACAACCTCAACTTCTCTTTCTTCGCCATCATGATTAATATTAAATACATCTTCAGAGTTGGTTAGATTAATATCAATGTATCCGAGGGCAATATTGCATCCAAAATTAGGGCTATAGATTGTACTAGTTACAAATCCTTGCTGTTCCCCATTTTTATTAAACAGAGGAATTCTAGCCATATTATAACCAATTTTTTTTCCTGAAATTTTAAATCCAGTGAATTGTTTCTTAATACCTTCCTCTCTTATTTTGAGAAGGGCTTCTTTACCTACAAAATCAGCCTCCTGATCAAGATCATAAAACTTGGGGAGATTGAGCTCTAAAGGGTTTTCCTCTAGGGATGTGTCACCTTGATGTGAAATCATGCCTGCTTCAATTCTATCTATTTGATTTGGGCAACTAGGAACAATCCTAAATTCTTTACCAGCATCCATTAAAGAGTTCCAAAGTGTTGGGGCATCAATTTCTCGAGTGATGTATATTTCATAACCAAACTGATTGCTCCAGCCACTTCTAGCAATAATAATATCTATTCCAAAAAGATTAGTCTCGATAAATTGGTAGTATTTTAGTCCCATTATAATCGGATCATCATTTGTTACTTTTCTAATAAGCTCTTTTGATCTTGGCCCTTGCAAAGATAAAGGACATGCCTCAGGTTCTGAAATTTTAACATTAAATTTTCCAGATAGAGCGACGCCTTTACACCAAAGGATTGCGTCGGAATCAGCAATACTTAACCAAAATTTGTTATCATTGAATTTTAATATTAATGGATCATTGATAATTCCACCATTTTCATCTGTCATAAATGCGTATCTACAAAAACCATCTTTAAATGTAGATAAGTTTCTCGGCGTCATATATTGGACAAATTTAGCTGCATCTTCCCCAACAACCTCAACTTGTCTTTCCGCTGCAACATCCCATAACGTCACATCATTAATTAATGAATGATATTCCTGCTCAGGTGTAGTGTATCCCACAGGCATCGTCATATGATTATAAGTAGTGAAATTAGTTGCTCCAGATTTTATAGTTTCCTCAAAGAAGGGTGACTTTCTAACTCTGGGTGTATAAATAATCCCTTTTGACATAAGCAATCTCCAAATTGATCCGATCTTATAAACTAAAAAATGAGATAAAGTAAATCATTTTCAATAATATATTTACTTAATTAAGCTTTAAATGATAATTAACAAGTTATGAATCAAAGGTATAAAAAATTTTTAGAAGTTCTCCGTTCAGGGGAAACTATATTGCTTGATGGAGCCACTGGATCCGAACTTGAAAACAGAGGTATTAAAATGGATAACTCTTGGTGCGCAACAGCCTCACTTGAGTTTGATATTCTAAAACAAATCCATAAAGACTACATCAATGCTGGAGCAAAAATAATTACAACAAATACCTATGCTTCAAATCGAATGATATTAGAAGTGGCTGGAGTTGAAGATAAATTTAAAGAAATTAATCTATCTGCAATAAATGCAGCTATCCAAGCAAGAGAAGAATGTGGTCGAGATGATGTACTTGTGGCAGGATCCTTATCTCACCAAATACCGTATGAAGATGCTTTTAGATCGCAAGAAGAAAAAGATAAATATATTAAGAAACTTACCCCAGAATATTTTCAAAAATCTTTTGATGAGCTGGCATTTTTTTTAGCGGATAACGGATGTGATTTTATTTTATTGGAGCTTATGTATAGGCCAGATCGAATTGATATAATTTTTGATTCAGCAAGCAAAGTTGGTTTACCAGTATGGGCTGGGTTTTCTTCTAGAAACAAAGATGGCTTGATAGCTCTTACGACTGACTATGAGTATAGTTTTAAAAAAATGATCAGCAACGTTAAACACCATAAATTGGATGCGGTTGGCATAATGCATTGTGATATTAGTGTAATAGAAGAAAGTATAAAAGAACTCAAGGAAGTATACAATCTTCCTATAATGGCTTATCCAGAAGTAGCTGTATTTAATTTTCCACACTATGACATGAGCAATGTAATTCAGCCAAATGATTATTTAGTCGAAGCCAAAAAATGGAAAGATGCAGGAGCGCAAATTATCGGAGGTTGCTGTGGCACAACTGTTGAGCACATAAAATTACTGAACAAATTATAAGTTATTCTTTTTTATAGCTACATTTGAGGCAAAAATAATCTCTGTTAATCCTGCCAAGATTATTAATGAGCTTCCTAATATCTCTCGCCAACCAAAAAGTTCATCAGTTAATATCGCAGCGCTAAACGTACCAACTACAATTTCAAAAAGAATGATTATAGAGAATAATCCTGCCCCAATTCTACTGGGTGCTCCTAGTATAACTACATTAGTTGGTAGATGAAATAAGATGGCTATTAATAAGAGCCATGGCATCATTGTAAGCCAAGAATCTAAAGATGGCGCAGAGCCCATTACATCTCTGAGAAAGTAAGCTTGCACTAAAGTAAATATGCCACCATAAAAAAAGAATGAAAAAAGAATTGGAAAGATGCCCTCTGGTTTTTTAACTTCCATTCGAACTGCTGAAGCTGCTATAAATATACCGCCTAATAGTGCTATCCAGTCACCAGAGTTTTGAGGAATTGGAATAAATCCATCCTGACCAAAGACAATCCAAACTCCAGATAAAGCGAGAATAAGAGTGATGTATCTATAGTAGCGTGGAACCTGCCTAAGGAATATCATTTCAAAAATAGTTGTCCAGACTGGAGTAATATAAAATAGGATTAAAGCTCTCACTACGTCCGTTAATAGAAAGCTATTGGCGTAACATGCAATTCCAGCGCCAAATAAAAGTCCTATAATTGGATAATCAAGACCAAATGAATTACCTTTATATTTTCTCCACATAGCAACTGGAAGCAGAATTAAAAAGGGAATAATCATTTGTGAAATAGTGGCCCAGCCGCCAGTTAAGCCACCAGCCTCGAGTGCTCTTTGGGGTATCCAAAATAATCCCCATAATCCAGCTGCAATCAGTAATGCAAAGCTAATGCTATAATGATATGGGTGGCGAGAAGTGTTCACTTATATATAATAGAGCAAAAAAAAGGCCTTGTATAATTATACAAGGCCTTAATTTTTATTTTATTAGTACAGACTTATGGAAGCCAAGCTTGCCAATCGTTAGTACTGTCTTTCCATTCTTGAACCGCTTCTTCAACAGATAAGCCATCATCGCCTACTCTAACAAGCATTTTTGCTTGGTCGACGTTCGCAAACTTCATTTTCTTAAAGAATGCAAGTGCTTCAGCATTTTCTGGCTTCTGCATTGTTGCTGGGTTCATGTAGTTCATAGTGTAATCTTTAGCCCAGTTACTTGCAGGCCAAGATCCCATACCACAATCTTGCCAGTTGTTTGCCTCAGTGAAAGAGTCACAAGCTTGGTGAGGAGGAAGACCAATTCCTACCATTTCATTTTTACCAAAGAAAAAGTGTGGCTCCCAAAGGTACATTAAGAATGGTTCTTGTCTATCGTAAGAACCTTGTGCCTCTGCTAGAAGCGCAACCTCTGTTCCAAGTTCAACTGCTTCAAAGTCAATTCCCATAATATCAAGTCTTTTTTGATCATGACAGTTCCAACCAGCTACTGGACATCCTATAAGTCGTCCCTTAGAACCAGTTTCAACTGTTGCAAATTGATCTTTGAACTTATTAAGATCTTCCCAACCATTAAAGTCAGGATTGGCATCAACAAAATACTTCGGTACATAATAATCTGATGCACCAATGATACCAGTTGTAAATGCCATCACTTCACCAGTTCCTGAGTACTCTTGGACAACTGCACCATCGTAATATAACGGCTCATTAAGCATTACGTCGTCAGCTTCTGCATAGCTTGGCCAGCTCTCACATGCAAAGTCAATATCACCAGCAGCGATTGCTTCCCAAAGACCAGTTCCTGATGCAAATTCTATTCTATCTACACGATATCCTAGTTCTTGCTCTAACATACTTACTGCAACTTGACATGTAATCTCTCCGCCAGTCCAGTCAGCAACAGCAGCAGTTAAGCGTTTTGCGTGCGCTGTACCCGCTGAAAATACGAGAAAAGACGACAATATAAGGGCAGTAAAAGTTTTTAAAAATAATGATTTGTTCATTAAATTTCCCCTTTATTAATTAATTAATAATTAATTTTAGCCTGAAAAAGATCAATTAGTAAACTGGTTTATGAAGTTTATTTGAAAATTTAAATAAAGAAAAAGATATAAAAATTATATCTATAAACCTAAGGCATCTCTTTGTTTTTTTGTATAAGCAAGGCTTATACGGTCAATTATCATTGCTAATAGGCAAATTCCAATACCTGCTGCGAGTGCTCTACCCGTATCAGAGCGAGCTAAGCCATTAAAAACTTCAAGGCCAAGACCTTTTCCTCCAATTAAAGGTGTGACAATTTGCATTGCAAAAGCCATCATGACTGTTTGATTGAAACCCATTACCAAACTTGGTACCGCAAGAGGAAATTTAATTTTACTTAATGTTTGTAACGTTGAGCCTCCAAATGATCTCGATACCTCTGAATATGTTGTTGATACCTGTGACAAGCCTAAGACCGTAAGTCGGATAATTGGAGGTATCGCATAAATGATTGTTGCAAGTAATGCAGAAAATGATCCACCACCAAAGAACATCAAAACAGGAACAAGATAACAGAAATAAGGCAGTGTTTGCATTGCATCTAAAATGACCTCGTTGATATTTTGAAATCTTTTACTGTACGAGGCCATAATGCCAATTGGAACCCCTATCACAAAACATAAAAGAACTGAGATTAGAACTGAAGATAAAGTAATCATCGCTTCGGTCCAAATATTGCATGCTCCAATAAAAGCTAATAAAAAAGTTGTCACAATTGCAAATCTCAAGCCAACAGCCTTCCAACTCATTAAAACTAATGCGCCGATTGTGAACCAATAAGGGAGATAAGTTAGATAGGTATCAAGAGGCCTTAAAAGATAAATCACAACCGTAGCTCGGATTGAGCGAGTTATTTCAATAAATGTTGGGTTTACTGTTAATGACTTAACGCCTGCTGCTATTTCATCTCTGATTGATAAGTTCCATGAGTCAGGAAAACTTCCAATGGTAGCAATATTTGAATCATAATAAATTATTCCCAATAAGATGAATATCCCTGAGAACATGAAATAATGAGCATTTATGAATTGTTCAATTAATCTTCCATAGTCTTTATTAAATAATGAAACTACTAAATTAATTACAAAAGAGAATATTCTAATAATACTTGAAAATATAAAAGCCACAGCAATATGAATGTACATTAATGGCTTCTCAATTTGTCTTGCTAAAGGGTAAATGTCCCATGTCTGAGGAAGAAGATAGAACTTCTGGCTGTCAACTGGAAGCGTTACAGTCTCTCGACTGGCCGCCTTCCCAAATCTATCAAACATAATGGCCATTAACAAAACACAAAAGCCGCCTTCTAATGCAGCACCTACTTCAAGTTTTTTAATTGATACCCAAATGTCTGAGCCTAATCCTTGTGCACCAATAAAAGTTGCTAAAACAACTAGAGCTAAAGCCATCATAATTGTCTGGTTAACGCCCATCATTATGCTAGGCAATGCGAGTGGAATTTGTACTTTAAACAGAACCTGACTTTTTGTTGAGCCAAATGCAGTCGCAGTCTCTATTGTTTCATTTGGAACTTGACGTATCCCCAAGTTTGTCAAACGAATGATGGGTGGCATTGAGTAAATCATTGTTGCAAGTATTGCTGGGGCGCCACCAATACCAAAGAAAAACATTGCTGGTATGAGATATACAAAGGCTGGCATCACTTGCATAACATCAAGAGCCGGCTTCATGTTTCGTTCAAATCGATCACTTAAGGCACAAAAAATACCAAGTATGACCCCAACTACAACTGACAAAAATACTGATAGCCCCATTAGAGCTAAAGTTTCCATTGCAGAATCCCATAGTCCAACCATTCCCCAATACATAGTCCCAAATAGAACAAGGAAACCAAGTTTAATTCCACCAAATGCAAGAGAAGGTATAAGTAGAAGCGCCACAATAAACACCCACGACGAGTCTAAAAGAAAATCTTCAAGCATCCAATAGAGTTCTTTTACGTATGCAGCAACTGCTCTAGTATATACTTTAATATTGTCTTTTAAGAAATCCTCACCCTGATTAACCCAAGCAGTAAATGTAAAAGAGTCTGTGACAAAAACTGGAAATTCAGAAACGTCTTCACTTTGAAATACTAGCCATATTGAAAATAGTAGAGCAGCAAATATTATTCCTGGAATAATTAAATTCTGATAATTGTTTTTTGAAGAGAAAGCAGAGGTATCTTGAGTAAAAGCCATAATAAATTTAGAATTTACAAATTAAAATAAGTTATTCAAAAATCCTCAACATAGTATAACATTCAGCAAATATATCACTCATAAATAATGGAAAAAAACGATAAAATAGTATGCACTGATATTTGGAAGGTATTTGGACCCAACGAAAAAAATGTCCTTTCAAATCTGGATAAAACTCTGACAAGAAGCGAGGTACAGGAAAAAACTGGACACGTAGTAGCTGTAAAAGATGTAACCTTCTCAGTTCAAAAAGGTGAGACATTTGTCGTCATGGGACTTTCTGGAAGTGGTAAATCAACTCTGGTTAGGTGCTTATCAAGATTAATCGAGCCAACAGCGGGGCAAGTTAGTATTGATGGTCAAGATGTTACCACAATGAGCAACAGGGATTTAACAGAATTACGAAGAAATAGAATGAGCATGGTTTTTCAACACTTTGGGCTTTTTCCTCATAGGAGAGTAATTGAAAATATTGGCTACGGTCTTGAAATCAGAGGCGTAAAGAAAAAAGATAGATTAGAAAAATCTATGGAAACACTAAACTTAGTTGGCTTGGACGGATGGGATCAACATTATCCAAGAGAATTATCTGGTGGCATGCAACAAAGAGTTGGATTAGCAAGGGCACTTGCAGTTGATCCTGAAATATTAATTTTTGATGAACCATTTTCAGCACTCGATCCTCTAATCAGAAGAGAAATGCAAGATGAGTTATTAAGTATTCAAAAATTGGTTCAAAAGACAATGGTTTTTATTACTCATGATTTTTCGGAAGCAATTAAAATGGGAGATCATATTGCTATAATGAAAGATGGGGAAATTTCACAAGTTGGGACACCTGAAGAAATTGTTGCAAATCCCATTGATCAGTATGTTAAAGATTTTACTGAAGATGTACCGAAATATAAAGTTTTAAGCGCAGGGAAATGTGCAAGAACTGAATGCTGTGAAGAGACTAAAGCTATGTTTGCAAAAGGTAATGATTGCATTGCAAGTGATACAAAAATTGATAATTTAATTAATCAGATTGCCGACTCTGATAAAACCTATCCAGTAATTGATACAAACAGTGGTGAACTCGTTGGTGAAATAGATCGCTCAATTGTTTTAAAATCAATGACATCGTCTTAAGAAAATATAAAATTATATTATGACACTCTTTATTTTAGACAAAGAGGAAATACTAACTCCACAAGATTGGGGTTTTCCGGTGCCGATAGCGTATGGTCCGGGCAGATTTGCTGAAATCGGCAATTATTGCTATGAAAATCAAATAAAGAATCCTCTAATTGTCACAGATAGCGGAAGTGTTAATCTTCCGTTTATAGATAAGCTGGTCGAAATTTTAAAAAAAGCAAAAGTAAATTCAGGTATTTATTCAAAGATTTCTCCTAACCCAAGAGACGACGAAATTTCAGAGGGGAAACAATTATTTAGAAATAATAATCATGATGCGATAATTGCCATTGGCGGTGGTAGTGCAATGGATGGCGGAAAGTCAATTTGTCTAACTGCCAATAATGAAATTGAGTTATTTGATTTTGAATGGGAAAAAACTCCTCAGAAAATTAGTCCTAATAATAAATTTCCTCCACTTATAACAATACCCACAACTGCAGGCACTGGTGCAGAAACTGAGAGTACGGCAATGGTTACGGATACAAAACAAGGAATTAAACTTTGTATAATGCATCCCGACCTCAAACCCTCTATAGCCATACTTGATCCAGAACTTACTTTGGGTTTGCCGTCAAATCTTACTGCATGGACTGGTGCTGACGCAATGATACACTCTATTGAAGGTTATTGCGTACCGGGTTTTCATCCTTTATGCGATGGAGCTGCACTTGAGAGTTTATATTTAATCTCCAAATCACTTGTAACTGTTGTTGAAGAACCGAATAATTTAGAAGCACGCGGTGCAATGCTGGTAGCTTCATGTCTAGGAGGCATTTCATTCATAAAGGGACTTGGACTTGTGCATGCGATTGCCCACATGGTTGGTGCTGAATTTAATACTCACCACGGATTAACTAACGCAATTATTTTACCTGCAGTCCTTAGATTTAATCTTCCTGATATGGAGGAGAAAATAATAAGAATGTCACAGGCTATGCAATATACTGACCATTCATCAAGTCAGTTCATTGAGAATATTGAAAAAATACTTGATAGGATTAAAATTCCAAGGGGCTTAAATGAAATTGGTGTTCCAGAAGATTGCATCGAGAGAATATCTGAAAAGTCGATGATAGATACAGCTTTTGGCACAAATCCGAGAGCTGCTACATTGGATGATGTAAGAGAACTTGTTAAGACAAGCATTTTTGGAGCTCGATAAAAAGCTCCAAAAATGATTACTCAATTATCTTTACAGAAGCAAATTGATTTAATTAATAAAAAAGAAATAAAAATAGAGGAGCTTTTTCAAGAATACTTATCAAATATTGACAAACTCAATCCCCAACTCAACGCCATTGTATCATTAAGGGATCGAGATTGGATTATAAAAAAAGCTCAAGAGCAAGATTCCTTAAAACAAGATATTAAAATTAAACAAATTTTATTTGGGCTACCAATTGCCACTAAAGAATTATTTGATGTCAAAGAGCTGCCAACTACTTATGGAATACCTGAGTATAAAAATGAATTTCCAAAGACTGACTCATTAATTGTAAAAAATCTAAAGCAACAGGGTGCTACTATTATTGGGAAATCAAATATGGCAGAGTTAGCAATAGGATCACATACAAAGAATAAGTTATTTAAATCAACTTCTAATCCATATAACCTCAGTCTATCACCAGGCGGCTCCAGCGGAGGAGCATCGGCTGCTGTAGCCAGTTGCCTTATCCCATTTTCAGATGGGACTGATATGATGGGGTCTTGCAGAAACCCTGCAGCTTATACAAATTTATATGGTTTTAGACCGAGTCCTGGGCTCATTCCCGATAAAAGAGGAGAAAGTAAATACCCAGTATTAACAACCCCCGGCGGTATTGCTCGAACTCCGGAAGACTTAAGTATTTTTTTGGATTCAGTATCAGGTATAGATGATGAGGATTATTATTCCTACAGTTTTGAAGGCTCCTTTCGATCAATTGAAACACATTTAAATAGTGAAATAAAAATTGGCTGGTTGAGTAACTTTGTTGAAAATTATACTTTTGAAAAAGGGATTATAGAATTATGTGAGATTGCATTAAATCAATTTGCTTCTGCAGAAAAGAAAATATCAATAGAGCGATGCAATATAAATATAGATCCTAATAAATTATGGGAAGTATGGTGTAATCTAAGATCAAAAATAACATTTGATGATCTATCTTCTATGCGCATTCAAAATTTTGAAGAGTTAGGCTTTCCTGTCAAATGGGAATATGAACAAGGAGAAAAAATAAAAGAGTCTGATATTTCCAATGCTATAGATTATTATTTAAAGGATCGTTCTTATGTTGAAAGCCTATTTGATAAATACGACTTTCTCGCTTTGCCTTCTGCCCAACTATTTCCATTTGATAAAGAAATAGATTTCCCAAAAAATATCCAAGAAACTCAAATGGACACATATCATCGATGGATGGAAGTCACAGTATTTGCGAGTATGTTCCAACTACCTACCATTTCAGTCCCTGTTGGCTTTAATGAAAAGGGACTTCCGATGGGAATGCAATTAATTGGTAAAAACAAATCAGATGCAAAAGTGATTCATGTTGGAAAGTGCTATGAAGAAGTTTTTAATCGTTCAAAAATACAACCCAATATAATAAATGAATAATAAGCTGACTCACACTCCAAATCCAACTCTTGTAACTTTAAGTGATAATAAGGCCAAATGGAATCTTCCCGAGTATCGTAGGATTGGCTATAGAAACCTTCACAAAATTAATAGATACGGAATTTTATTAAGGTCAGATTATGTTCTGACATTAAATGAAAATACCAAAAATGAAATTCAAGGAATATCATCAGTAAAGGAAATGACTAGTCATAAATCGTTTTGCTCTCTAATTGTAGGAAGAGATCAAGATGTATTTTATGAGAAATACGCGGAAGATTTCTCTTCTTCGCAGCCACAAACAATCATGTCAATCTCAAAAATGTTTCTTAATTTATTTGTTGGTGAGCTTTTGGAAAAAGGCAAATTGCAATTAGAAAAACCTATTTCATATTATCTGCCCAATATTGGAAGTGGTTACGCCAAGGCAACTGTTCAAAATGTTTTAAACATGAATATAGTTAATGCTTTCACTGAAGATTATACTGATCCTTATTCAACATCATTTATGCACGAAACTGTGGGTGGCTGGCGAATACCAGGTGACGGTACGAATGAAGTCTTACAAGAAGATTTTCTAAATAAAATTGAAACAGATGTGAGTGGTTCCGTAGCAAATAATACAGATAATGCATATTATAAGTCAGCAAACAGTGATGTTATTGCACTATTAATCGAAAAAATAAGTGATCGGAAATTGCGTGACTGGCTTCTTTCTTCTGTTGAAGCCATGGGTTTTGAAGATGGCTTGTATATGGCAACTGATAGAGGTGGAATGCCTTGGTTATCTGGTGGAGGTTGCCTAATGACAAGAGATTTTTTACGTATGGGCCTCTTATTCTCAAGGAGAGGCAGAGGAATAAGAGATAGAATTATCGGCTCTGAGAAATTTATTAACGAAACTGTATCTAATAAAGGTCCAAAATATATGCACTTAAAAGGTGGTAAATATGTTTATTATGCAAATCAAACAATGAAATCGAATAATTGGATTGGGCATTCTGGATATGGAGGACAGTTTTTAATGATTAATTTAGAAACTAATGTTGTGGCAGGTTTTTTTTCTGTTTTAGAAACTGACTCAGCTACAGATGAAGAGTATAAAACTAAAATGATACTCATGCTTGAAGAAGTAACCTCAAAAAAATATTCATAGAAAGGATTTAATATGAAAGGGTACGTTATGGTTGGATCAAGCAATTTAAATACTTCCAGAGCCTTCTATGATGAAGTTCTAGCTGTCTTAGGAATGGGTTCAATGTATGAAGATGAAGTTTGCATAGGTTACGCTCATGAAGGAAATGCAGATGTAGAATTCTATATTACCAAACCTGCTAATGGAGAGCCTGTTACATTTGGAAATGGTACACAAATATCTTTTCTTACCAAAACAAAAGAGCAAGTAGAAAAATTTCACCAAATTGCCCTTGGTCTTGGAGCGACAAATGAGGGAAATCCTGGATTTCGACCACATGATAGTGACGTTTATTATGCTTATGTAAGAGATCCAGATGGAAATAAAATTTGTTCATATACAAGTGTAAATGTCTAGAGCGACCAGATTTAAGATTTATCGAGTCTTGGTTATAGCTTCTATTATTTTAATAATCCCCCTTCTCTTCATTGTTGGTGTAACTTTGCCTTATTTATTCAATACAATAAAAGTAAGTTTCCCTGAAATTACTATAGGTAAAGATGTAGAAAGATACATTGCTGAAAAAGAATTAGACTTTGAGAATACTAATGCAAAAGCAAAGAAGAAAATAATATGGAATAACGATGCAAAAATTAAAACTGAATATTCAATTGTTTATCTTCACGGAAGTTTTGCTACAGGATATCAGCAAGAAGATGTCTTAGTAAAAGTTGCAGAAAAATTGAAGGCTAATTTATTTATATCAAGACTTGCCGGACATGGGTCAGGATTTGAATCTACAAAAAATGTAAAAGCTGAAAATTTCCTCGAAGATGCTGCTGAGGCTATTTCAGTAGGCAATAAAATAGGCGAGAAAGTGATATTGATGGGTTTCTCAGCTGGGGGTTCGTTCGCATTAATGGCAGCTAAGGACAAGAAAATGTTGGAGAAAGTTAGTCATTTAGTGCTCATTGCACCTTGGACCCCAAAACTTTCGCTTCCGTATTTCATAGCAGCCACAGGATTATTTTTTAAAAGTAATTATAAATTCAATTTTCCTGGTTATTTTAGTTTGCCAAATAAAGAATGGGATCCTTTTTGGGTTAATGAATTTCACAGAACGCTTCCAAAACAACTTTGGAAAGCTGCTTATTCTGGAAGAAATCTTGAATTTCCAAAAACAAATCTGCCTCTTTTGGTCTTTTACGAAGAAAAAGATAAGGTTGTAAAAGCTGAAGGAGTTAAAAAGATATTTAAAGAGTGGAAAGGACCTAAGAAAATAATTAATAACAATACTAACTTAGGCGGTTTCAACTATCATGATATAATTGGAATTCTTAACTCTCCTCAAGACGAACTATTTGTTGAAGAAATAAATAATTGGATAAGAGCTAACCCTTAAATAAATTCTGATTATTTTTCCGTAATAAATTTTTTTGAACTTTGCCCATTGAATTCCTTGGCAAGCTATCCATGAAAATAATTTTTTTTGGCTGCTTATATTTAGCAATTTTGTCTTTTGTAAATTCAATTATTTGATTTTCATCTTTTTTATCATCATTTACGACAACAGCTGCAACAACTGCCTCACCAAAATCAGCATGTTGTAATCCAAAAACGGCAGACTCTAATACATTTGGCAATTCATTTAACACGTCTTCTATTTCTTTAGGGTAAACATTTAGCCCACCACTTATAATCATATCCTTATCTCTTCCAACAATAGTAAAATAACCGTTTTCGTCCTTTTGTGCGAGATCGCCTGTTATAAAAAAGCCATCTTCCCTAAATGCCTCTTCTGTTTTTTCTTTCATTTTCCAATATCCTTGAAAAACATTTTCACCCTTGAGTTCAATGGTACCTATTTTTCCATTTTCTACTTCTTTTCCCTCCTCATTAACTACCCTAATTTCAATGCCAGGAAGCGGAATGCCAACCGTTCCCGCTTTTCTCTCTCCGTCATATGGATTTGAAATATTCATATTAGTTTCTGTCATTCCATATCTCTCAAGAATTTTTTTACCAGTTCGTTTTTCAAAATCTATATGAGTTTCAGATAACAGGGGTGCAGAACCTGAAATAAATAGTCGCATATGTTTAGTACGTTCAGCATTTAACTCTTCACTTGCTAGCAGTCTTGTGTAAAAAGTAGGCACTCCCATCATTGAAGTTGAATCTTTCATCCAGAACATAGCTTCTTTAACATCAAATTTTTCTAAAAAAATCATTGATCCACCAACAATTGCCAATAGATTACAAGCGACAAAGAGACCGTGTGTGTGATAGATCGGTAGCATATGCAAGAGCACGTCACTCTCTGTAAATTTCCAAAAATCTCTTAAAACTTCTGAGTTAGAAACTAAATTTCTATGCGATAACATCGCGCCTTTTGATTTTCCAGTAGTTCCCGATGTATACAAAATAGCTGCTAAGTCATTTTCACTTCGAGCAATAGCGTGAAACTTTGTTGGGTGGTTCTTAATTCTTTCGGTAAGAGAGCCACTTTCATCTAAATTTAATGTTAGGATTGAAGCTGATGAAGTGCTTGCAATGCTATCTATTTTGCTTTGAATTTTATCATCAACAACAATCACCTTAGGTTTTGCATCATCAAAAAAATATTCTAACTCATTGAGAGTATATCCTGTATTGAGCGGTAAATATACACCACCAGCTTTGATAGTAGCGACATATAATGCTAATTGAATTATATTTTTTTCTGCTTGGACTGCAACGCGGTCACCTGGAGACAAATTAATTTCTATTAGATAATTAGAGATTTTATTAACTACCTCATGAAATTCTATGTAGCTTAATTTTTTACACTTATTAATTAAAAATATTTTTTCCTTAGTTTCATTAGATTTAAAGATTTTATCAAAAAGATAGTTTGCTTCAGTCATTAATTTTTTTCATCCATCCTATAAGTGCTTAACTTTGACAAAATATCTTCATGAATTACCATTCCAAGTCCAGCAGACTGATTAAGTATTGCTCTATCCTCTACGATATTAAAAGACAGCTCACAAAACTCTTTTGAGAATTCAATATAATCAGGAAATATTTCTGCCTTTTCGGAATTTGGGATACTTGAACAAACATGAAGCATTGCGGATGCTGATACAGACATAGAATTCCAACAATGGGGAGAAATAGAGATATTATTATTTAAAGCTTCCTTTGAAACGTAAAACATATCAATAATTCCTCCTATTCCTGAAATGTCAGGATTAAGTATATCTGCCGCATCTCTTTTAATAATTTCTTTAAAATGAGGGAGACCACTCTGTTTTTCGCCAGTCACAACTCTCATATCAAAATCATTTTTAATTTCGGTAAGTAGGCTAATATTTTCTCCATCAACCGGCTCTTCAATCCAATAAGGCTTTAAAAAAGATACCTCTTTTAAGAAGGTCTTTGTTTGATCTAAATCTTTAGGTATGGCTAAGTCTAGCATGAGAGGGTATTCCATTCCCACTATTTTTCTTACTCGATCGACAAACTTAACTGAGTTTGAAGTGTTTTCAAATAATGGGTAAATTTTAATACCTCCATATTTTTTTTCAAAATATTTTTCTACTTGATGTAAATAATTTTCCTCATCTTTTTTTAGATCACTCCAACACGTAGCATAAATAGATACATCAGGCTTAGGATTATCTGTTAATAAGCAATTCAAAGGGAGATTTTTCAATTTGCCAGCTATGTCCCATAGTGCAATTTCAATTGCACTTGTAGCAGAACTAAAATCTAATCCTCCATGGTCATCTCTAAGAAAAAATATTTTATTATAAAATGAGTTTAATGATAAGTTTTTAATTTCTGATATTTCTTTAAACAATTCAATTATTATTGTTGCAATTGCCTTTTCTCTGAGATGAATGGAGAATGCTTCTCCCCACCCTTCAACTCCATCAGTCGTTGTTATTTTTATAAAGATAAATTTTTTAGTATTTGACCAATTGTTCTTACTTTTATGAGCATTGGTTATCCAAATCTTCACACTAGAAAGTTTGCCAATGTTTATCTCTTTTTTCATTGCAAGTATGAATATTAGTTGGAATATTATTAATTTTGATCTTTAACATATATAAAAAAACTTTTATGTTAAGTAATGAATGCAAAATTAGTTTTAGGAGCCGGATGTTTTTGGGGGGTTGAAGTGCTCTTTGAAGCAATCCCAGGTGTCAAAAAAGTTATATCAGGATATGCAGGTGGTCACACTGATAATCCTACGTATGAGACTATTTGTTCAGGAACCACAGGTCATATTGAAGTTGTTGAAATTGAATATGATGACTCAGAAACTACATATGAAGCACTTCTAGATAAATTTTTTTTTATACATGATCCCACTCAATTTAACCGACAAGGTCCGGATATTGGGGAGCAATATAAGTCTGTAATATTTTATAATTCACAAAATGAAAAAACTATTGCTGAAGAAAAAATAAAACAAATTGATGACTCAGGTGAACATCAAGGAAAGGTAGCCACAGAATTAAGAGAAGCTGTTAAGTTCTACCCTGCAGAGGAATATCATCAGGACTTTATCGAGAAGAACGGCAAAGTGTGCTATCACCAGCTATACGTCCAGCACAAATCTTAATCACTCCGGCGTCTTCTTATTTAAGACGCCAGAATTATTTAAATTTAACCTTTAACTACTTCCCTTGTATTTGCATTGAATGACTCAGTGAACGGCACATCCACAGTCACTGCATCTACTGGTTCACCCGGTGTGTCTGCATAAATATCTGGTAGGTGAATTTTATATTTCTTTCCAAGCTCCCATTTTGGGAATCCATTGGAATTCAAAGAGCCGTCAAAAGGGACATAACCCATTGCTATGTTTTTTCCTTTTTCTGGATGGTACCAAGGAGATGTAATGAAACCACATGGATCTCCACCATCGCCAGGAGATACGAGCCAGAAGTCAGGCGCATATTCTTCAATTGGTTTACCTTCTAGTTCAAAACCAACTAGTTGTAATTTATAAGGCTTGTGACCGTCAGCAAGATCAGCTTTCATCTTCTCAAGAGCTTGTTTTCCAACATAGTCACCTTTCTTTTCCCATTCTCCTTTTCCAGATAATGATACTTGGTATCCTAAGTTGCACTGGAATGGATTATGCTCATGATCCATATCCTGACCCCATGATAGAATTCCAGCTTGAATTCTTCTGTGGTGGGCCGGGGCAATTACCATTAAGTTATGCTTTTTGCCAGCTTCCAAAACTGCATCCCACATATCATCAGCATAAAGAGTCGCATCTCTCAAATAGATTTCGTATCCAGACTCTCCAGAGAAACCTGTCTGCGAGATAACACAGCTGCGACCACCAACAGTAACTTCTGCTAGTCCATAAAATGGAATGTTGTCGAGATCTACTTGATCACCAACTAAATCTTTCATTAATGCGGCAGCTTTTGGTCCTTGAATTTGAACTGGACATGCATCAATTTCATCAATTTCTACATTAAATCTTTTGTCAGCATTCACACCTTGAAGATATAGACCAATATCTGAGTCTGATAAACTAAACCAAAACTCATCTTTAGAAATTCTCAAAAGAATCGGATCGTTTAAAACTCCACCCTTATAGTTACAGAGAATTACATATCTTGCTCTTAAAGGTGATATTTTTGTTGCATCTCTAGTAATAACATAGTCTGTAAATTTCTCTGCATCAGGTCCTTTTACACATATCTGTCTTTCAACAGCAACATTCCACATAGTGACGTGGTTTTTAATTGCTTCGTATTCAACCATTGCTCCACCATCTTCTGGCTTTACATATCCCCTGGGATGATAAATACGATTGTAAACTGTTGCTCTCCAGCATCCAGCTTCCATTGATTTATGCCAATAAGGTGATTTTCTGACTCTTGTAGAAATCAGCATTTCAACTTTTGTTGGTCCACTTTGACGTAAGTTATAAGGCACATGACGATCACTTTGATCAACTGTAGTATTGTGTTCTAATTTTTTAGACATAGTAGTTCTCCTTTTGTAGCCATTCGCTTGTTTTTTTTATTCCACCAAATGCATAAATGTGAAAATTATCTACATTACCTTTTAATTCTTTAATTACATCATGCGGTGTTTGTACCGTCAATAAATCAAAAATTTTCGATGCATTTTTTTTAGCAAAGCTAAGTGTATTCTTTAATCCTACGAAACCAGCAAATTTTATTAACGTTTTCATTGAGGCTGGTCCTGCAAGGCCGACATGAACGGGCAATGGAGCTTCGTTAACAAATTCAGATAATGCATTTGTATCCTGTGTCCATTGCGTAACAATATAATCTGCAAATGAAGATTTAGATTTCATTGCTTCATCTATTGCTTGATCGCTCATATTCGGAGATCCCTCGGGATGACCAGCTATACCAATTTTCATTCCATCGAATAAACCTGTTTCAATTAATTGAAGTGAACAGTGATAATTGCCAAGAATATCTCTATCGCCTCCAATTATTAATACTTGCTTAACGCCAGCTTCTTTAACTTGACCTACATAATCTTTCAGCATGTCTAAATCAGTTATTGATCTAGCTGGAAAGTGAGGAATTGCATTAAAACCTGATTTTGATAAAGCTTTTGTCTGTTCAATGACGTCCTTGTAACTTGTACCCGGTAAGAATGTTACATATATATCATTAAGCTTGGGTAGCTCAGACAAGTTGGTCCGCGTAGTCACCTCTAATGAAAAATTCACATTTCCCATAATTAAAAATTCTAAGTGTATACGCTTAAGCCACGCGATTATTAAGTAACGCTGCTTGGCTTAATTTTGCAACGTTCTTTGAGTCTCCTTAGTGAGAAATCTATTTAAAATTTAGGTGTATTACAATACATTTTTGTAGACTCCACGAATTAAAATTCTTAAGTTGTCTAGACTTAAATTTAAGAGGTGAAGTAATGGATGTTCTATCAGACATTGAAATAGCAAGAAAAAATCAAATGGTACCAATTGAAAAGGTAGCCTCAAAACTAAAACTTGAGGAAGATAGCCTTCAAAAGTTTGGCCATCATATTGCAAAAATTGATACCAACACATTGAAAAATCAAAACAAAAATGGAAAATTGATATTAGTTACAGCCATTTCACCAACTCCTGCGGGTGAGGGTAAAACTACTACTTCAGTGGGTTTGAACGATGCACTCAATAAAATAGGCAAACAATCATTGGTATGCCTCAGAGAACCAAGCTTAGGTCCCTGTTTTGGCGTTAAAGGTGGAGCTGCTGGAGGTGGCTATGCTCAAGTGGTCCCAATGGATAAGATTAATCTTCATTTTACAGGTGATTTTCATGCAATCACATCTGCTCATAACCTGCTTGCTTCTATGATCGACAATCACATCTATTGGGGAAATGATCTAAATATAGATACAAGGCGAATAGTTTGGGGTCGAGTTGTAGATTTAAATGACCGAGCTTTGCGAAATACAAATATAAATCTTGGAGGCATAGCAAACGGTTTTCCCAGAGAAGATAAGTTTGATATTACAGTTGCTTCTGAGGTAATGGCGATCTTTTGTTTATCAACAAGTCTAAGTGATCTGCAAAAAAGACTTGGCAATATTATCATTGGTTACACACGAGATAAAAAAGAAATCAAAGCTCGTGACGTAAATGCAGATGGAGCAATGACGACTCTACTTAAAGATGCTTTTCTCCCAAACCTAGTTCAAACGTTAGAAGAAAATCCTGCAATCATTCATGGCGGTCCTTTTGCTAACATTGCGCATGGCTGCAATTCACTTATAGCAACTCAAACTGCTCTTAAGCTAAGCGATTATGTAGTAACAGAAGCTGGATTTGGAGCGGATCTTGGCGCAGAAAAATTTCTAGATATAAAATGCAGAAAAGGAAATTTAAATCCTTCTGCAATAGTCATTGTAGCTACTGTAAGGGCTTTAAAAATGCATGGCGGCATGGATAAAAAGGAACTGAAAAATGAAAATCTAGACGCCTTGAGGAAAGGTCTATCGAACTTGCAACAACATATTTCGAATATGAAAAAATATGGAGTTCCTGTGTCTATAGCAATTAATCATTTTATAACCGATACTGATAATGAACTCTCAATAATCAGTGAATGCTGTGATGAGCTTGGCATTAAATCGTTTAATTGTACTCACTGGAGCAATGGTGGAGCTGGGGCAGAAACCTTGGCGCAACACATTGTAGATGTAACAACTGAGGAAAATCCAAAAATAAAGCACCTTTACCCTAATGAAATGAAACTGTGGGATAAAGTTCAGAAAATTGCACAAGATATTTATGGAGCAAAAGATATTATTGCAGATCAAAAAATAAGAACACAATTCGATGAGCTGCAGGAAAACTATGGTCATTACCCTATTTGTATTGCAAAAACTCAATACAGTTTTTCAACAGATCCGAATTTGCGAGGGGCTCCTAAGGATCACATAGTTCCAATTAGAGAAATACGATTAGCAGCTGGAGCTGAATTTCTTGTAGTGGTGTGTGATAAAATAATGACCATGCCTGGTCTGCCTAGAATTCCCGCTGCAAATGCGATACACTTAAATGATGATGGTGAAATTGAAGGATTATTTTAATGACTGATATGTATAATACTAACTTAGACAAGAATCACGCTAACTTCACGCCACTTTCTCCATTAAGTTTTTTACAAAGATCGGCTGAAGTTTATCCAAATAGACTATCAATTATTCATGGTTCTAAAAAGTATACATGGTCAGATACTTTTAAGAGAAGTAAGCAGCTAGCTAGCGCTCTCACAAAAAAAGGTGTTGGTAAAGGTGATACAGTTGCAGTCTTATGTTTTAATACTCCAGAAATTTACGAAGCTCATTATGGAATTCCTATGATTGGAGCGATAATTAATACAATTAATATTAGATTAGATGTAGATACCATTTCTTATATTCTTGAGCACGGAGAAGCAAAAGTAGTAATCACTGATAATGAACTCTCACCTACCATGAAGGAAGTGTTAAACAAAATAAAAACTAAACCTTTGGTTATAGATATTGATGATGAGCTTGCTAATCATCCTGAAGGTGCCGGAGAAAATCTTGGAAGTCTAAATTATGAAGAGTTCCTTAAAACTGGTGACGAAAATTTTGAATGGAGTTTGCCAGAAGATGAATGGGATTCACTTGCTCTTAATTATACATCGGGAACCACAGGTCTTCCTAAAGGTGTAGTTTACCATCATCGAGGTTCATATTTAATGGCATTAGGTTCAGTTACAGCATTTAGCATGGCAATGCATCCAACTTACATGTGGGTAGTCCCGATGTTTCATTGTAATGGCTGGGGTAATCCATACACATTAACTGCCCTAGCAGGAACAAGTGTATGCTTACGATATGTATCTGCAAAAAATCTTTTTGATGCAATAGCTGATCACAAAGTCACGCATTTCGGAGGGGCGCCTATTGTATTAAACTTTATAGCTCAAGCGACTGATGATGAAAAAAGAGACTATTCTCATAAAGTTAATGTTGTTACCGCCGGAGCCCCACCACCTGCAGCCACCCTTGAAGCAGTTCAACAAATGGGCTTTGATGTAACGCACGTGTATGGATTAACTGAAACTTATGGTCATGTATCGATGTGTGCATGGCAAGATGAATGGAATGAATTATCAGTTGAGGAACAATCAAAATTGAGATCAATGCAAGGTGTAAAATTTCCAATGATGGAAGGCCTTACGGTTATGAATCCAGAGACCATGAAAGAGGTCAAAAATGATGGTGAAGAAATTGGTGAAATTATGATTAAAGGTAATTGTGTTATGAAAGGTTACCTTAAAAATAAAGAAGAAACTGATAAGTCAATGTCAGGCGGCTGGTTTCATTCTGGAGATTTAGCAGTGATGCATCCTAATGGATATGTCCAGATCAAAGATAGAAGTAAAGATATCATTATATCTGGCGGAGAAAATGTATCTTCAGTTGAGATAGAAAATACATTGTACAAACACCCATCAGTTCTTTTTGTTGCAGTAGTTGCCAAACCTGATGAAAAATGGGGCGAAACTCCCTGTGCTTTTATTGAACTAAAAAGTCAGGACGACAATGTAACAGAGAAAGACATAATATCTTTTTGTAAAGAAACTCTTGCTGGCTTTAAGTGTCCTAAAAAAGTTATATTTACTGAGCTACCCAAAACTTCAACTGGAAAGATATTGAAGTATGAGCTAAGAGAAATGGCTAAAAATGCTGACGCTTAGGAAAAGTGGATAGAGTCATCATTCAGACGACCAAATTTAATACCAAAAAAATCTTTAAAATAATTTTGTGTGTTTACCCATGGTGACCTGCTGCCTTGTTGGGGAAATAAATGTATAGCTCTATGAATGTATCCTGATGAAAACTCGGTTGCTAGCCAATCTTTTTCAGCTTTCACATCCACAGGAACCCTTGGCACACAATGACTGTAGTTATTTTTATCAAGATAATTTATTAAACGACAAGCATATTCACAGGTTAAATCTGCTTTCAACGTCCAAGATGCATTAATATAACCAAAAGAATTTACAAAATTTGGAATTCCACTGAACATCATACTTTTATAAGTCATGGTTTCAGAGGGCTCAACCAACTTTCCATCAATATGCACTTGTACGCCACCAAAGGATTGTAGATTTAATCCTGTTGCAGTTACTACAACATCAGCTTCAATATTTTGTCCTGATTTTAGTGTAATACCCTTGGATGTAAACCGGTCAATCTGATCTGTAATTACTGATGCCCTATTTTCTCGTATAGACTCAAATAAATCGCCATTTGGAATAAGGCACATTCTTTGCTCCCACGGATAATATCGTGGAGTAAAATTTTTTGAGATATCGTGATTAGGTAATAATTTTTTTACTCCATCTATGAGTTTTCGTTTTACATATTTAGGGTATGATCGACAAATTCTATACAGAAGTTGCTGGAAAAATACATTCCGTAACCTTACAACTGTATAAGACATTTTTGATGGCAGTATTTTTTTTAAGAAATTTGCAAATCTATCTTCGTCTGGACTTGGGAAATAGTATGTCGGTGAGCGCTGCAACATCGTGACATGTTTCGCTTTTTTAGACAATTCAGGAATTATCGTAGCTGCTGTTGCGCCACTGCCAATTACAACCATTTTTTTATCTGTATAATCATAATCTTCAGGCCACTTCTGAGGATGTATTAATTTACCTTCATACTTATTTAGATCATTAAAATCAGGCGTATATCCCTCATCATAATTATAATATCCTGTTCCCATGAAAAGAAAATTAGCCGTTAACAGTATTTCTTGCTCATGATGAGCAGCTCTTACCTCCCATTTTTGACTGCCTGAATTCCAATTAGCACTTAAGACTTTATGACTAAACTTTATTTTTTCGCGTAGGTTATTTTCTTCAACAGTTTCTTCTAAGTAATTTAAAATTGAAGGTCCGTTTGCAATTGTTTTTTGCTCTTTCCAAGGTTTGAAAGCGTAGCCAAGTGTGAACATATCAGAATCTGATCTTATTCCTGGATACTTAAACAAATCCCATGTACCGCCTATATTCTCTCTTCCCTCGATTATGCAAAATGATTTGTTTGGACAATTCTTTTTTAAATAATATCCAGCACCAATTCCTGATATTCCAGCACCAATTACAATGACATTAAAATGATTGCTATTTTCCATAATAGTTAATTCTTAATCGATATTTCAACTGCATCATATATATTATTTCTATACTCTAATTTCGAGCTAAAATTTTGAGACTGGTATTTCCCAGAATTTCTGACATGATCGAAGTATTCTACCATTTCGTCTTTGAAAATCCCTACATTGTCAGCAAATACAGTACAATTCTTGATAATTATTTCCTCTCTTTCCAAAAGCTTTAAATCTGAAAGATACTTTTTCTTTGCATGATCAATAAACACAAAATCAGCATTAAAATTTAATTCGGGTATAATTTCTTCAGCGTTTCCATGCATAAAATTTACTTTATCATCTAACCCAGCAAAGTTGATTAGTTCTTTCGCTATTTCTATAGAGTGACTGTCTGAATCAATTGAAGTTAATTTGCTTTTTTCTCCAATGGTAGATGAGATTAATACTGCTGAATATCCAATAAATGTCCCTAACTCAATAACATTATTTGGTTTTGACTTTACAAGATGGTCTCTTAGAATTTTTCCTTTTTCTGGACCCACATTCATTAAGAACTGACCACTTTCAAGAACAAAATTATCGATTGTTTGTAAAATTGATTTTGGATTATTTTTTTCAGCATTTGAAAAAACGTAATCTAAAGTTTGTCGCATCAACATAGTTTATTTCAGCGGACTAGCAACGCCCCAATAATGATAACTTAAAAATTTTGGCCCAGGAACGTACATACTATCAATTTTATTCAATTTAAATTTAGCTTTTATTATTTCATTTGGAATATCCACATCTAGATGACAACCGCCGGCTATTCTTTTCTGGATTCCATTCATTCTTTTTTGCCACTTGAAGACATTCATATCAGGAGATTTTCCATGCTCTGAAAAAAGCAATTTACCACTTGGCTTCACAACTCTATTGATTTCTGACATTGCACTTCTGAGGCCAGGAATAGAACACATCGTGTATGTGCTAATTATTGTATCAAATGCGTTATTATCAAAAGGCAATTCTTCAGCTTTTAGTTGTTGAACGTTCAAATTTATATTGTTTATTTTTGCATTTTGTTGAGCTTTTTCTAATAATATGCCGTCTGGTTCAACAGCAAATACCTCTGATACATTTTCTTTATTGTAATAATTAAAATTTAACCCTGAACCTATACCGATTTCTAAGACCCTGCCTGACGCAGAGGGTATTACTTTTTCTCTCTGTTTTCTGAACGGTTTCATTTGCATCGCATAATTTATGAGATGAGGGCAGACATATTTATCGTAAAGTTTTTGAAGCAATTATTTTACCCCTAATTTCTTTTGAATATCACTTGATGAAGTCGTATATCGAAAAGTTAATGTTTCATCGGGCCTAGCTCGTACAAAAGCTTTTTGAGCCGCTAATGCAGCTTCATGGAATCCTGATAGAATTAACTTTAGTTTGCCTGGATAATAAGAAATATCTCCCATTGCAAATACACCCGCTAGATTTGTCTCAAAATTCTCAGTATTTACTTCAATTTGTTTTGCATTCAAGTTAAGACCCCAATCATTAATAGGTCCAAGCTCCATCTTTAATCCATAGAAAATTAAAATCTCATCACAATCTAATGATTTTTCATTCCCATCACTATCTTTAATAATTGCTCTTTCAACTCTATCACTGCCTTGAACATCGCTAATCTGATTTTTAGTTATTAAGTCAACTTTGCCTTCTTTGACCAGTTCTTTCATTAAACTGACAGTATGATTTGCAGCTTTAAATTCATCTCGTCTATGGACCAATGTGATATGTGAAGCTATCTTAGAAAGTTCAACGGCCCAATCTAGAGCACTGTCGCCTCCACCAAAGATTATAATTTTTTTATTAGTATAGTGATTTTTGTTCGAAATAGAGTATTGAATACCTTTATTTTCATACTTAGAAACATTTTCAATTGGAGGCTTACGTGGCTCAAACGATCCAACTCCACCAGCTATAAATATATTTGGGGTTTCAAATACTTTGTCGCTTGAGGTTTTTAATTTCCAAACATTCTCATGATTTGATATTTCATTAATTCTTTCATTTAAATGAAAGGGTGTATTGAAAGGTTTGATTTGTTTTTGAAGATTTTCAATTAATGATAAACCCGTACACTCAGGCAAAGCAGGAATATCATAAATAGGTTTGTCTGGATATAATTCGGCACATTGTCCACCAATTTTATCGAGGTTATCTACAACATGACTATCAAGTCCCAATATTCCCAATTCAAAGACTGCAAATAAACCTACAGGACCGCCTCCAATTATTAAGCAATCAGTTTTGATAGTTTCAGACATATATTTATTCCTTGTTATATGATAATAAATAATATTACTTGTTGATTATACAATGATTTTATTACGCAGATACCTCTTATATTTAATTGCTGTGATACTAATTGCCGTTGCTTTTACTTACGCTTCAGCCAAGCTTTATGAGGAATTTGCATTTATAAAAAATGATAATTGGCAGATTTTGCCATCCCCAGGCGACAAAGATAGAGATATGTACACAAGAGCTTCTGTTGCAATGCGAGGAACATTTGCGCTTTCAAAGCCTGAGGCAGCTTATTTTCATGCATTTAACGATATTGAGGATGTAAAATTAATGGGAAATTGCACTTACAATATTATTGGGGATGACATTGAGTCTAGATGGTGGAGCATTACTGTCTACAATGAAGATGGCTATTTAGTTGAGAACGATGAAAAAATCTATGCCTTAAACAGTGAGACGGTTGACTTTAATTTTGAAGGCGGTTTTGAGATTTTTTTAACAAGTGAAGATAATTTTATTTCTGAAATTTCTGAAAAAAACTGGATAAGAGTTCCTAATGACGAGCACTTTTCAGTTGCGCTAAGAATATATTTGCCTGGAGAGGAATATTTTTCAAAGTTAAAAAGAGTAGATTTGCCAAAAATAGAGAAATTGAGCTGTAAAGATGAATAGCTTTTTAAAAAAACTATCTTTACTTGCAATAATAGGATTTCTATTACATTTGATAATTATTTATTACACGCCCACGTTAATGATGAAGTACGTCGGACGAAATTGGGAAGAGCAAAATATGATTAATAATTCATTCGCTCGTGATTTGCCAACGTCAGATTTTACTGAGGTCATTAGACCTAGTGCAGATATTCTCTATGGAGGATGCGTTTACGATGTAACGTATTTTCCATTAGTTATCGAAACTGAAGTTCCTGAAACTTATTGGTCAATTTCATTTTTTTCTGAAAATACTGACAATTTTTCTACAATAAATGAAAATTCACATAACTTTGGTAAACTTAAGATGTATTTGTTTGGTCCAGGATCTACGCCAACAAAAGTAACTGATGGATTTGTAGTAGTTTCGCCTTCAAATAAAGGTCTTATGCTAATGAGACAATTTGTTGGAAATGGTTCAAATGTAAAAAAATTAAATGAAATACAAAATAATCTAAATTGTAAACTTCAAGACTCTTAAAATTGCTTTTCAGGCATTTTAACAATCAGCCCGTCTAATTCATCAGAAACTGTAATTTGACAACTTAATCTGCTGCTTTCTTTTACTTCAAAAGCAAAATCAAGCATATCTTCTTCAGAGTCATCTTTGTTTGGAAGTTTATCAATCCACTCATCTGCCACATAAACATGACAAGTTGCACAGGCACAGGCTCCACCACAATCTGCGTCAATACCTGGGATTTTATTTTTTATTGCCCCTTCCATAACAGTGAGGCCGTTACTGACTTCGATTTCATGTTCTTTGCCATCGAATTCGATATATTTGATCTTAGCCATTGCGCTTCTTAAAAGATTAATAAATAGTGTTGTTTTATGGTTCAAATACATCAAAAAAGCACCAAAGCAAGAATTTTCTAACTTTGGCGCTTTTCGGGGGCCGGTCGAACCCCAAAACGCATGAACGTTCCATTGCGAACCTTAATTTTAGAAAACGATATTTTATGCTACAAGAATAATATTATGAATAAAAGTTATCCACATTTTACTAACCGCCCTTTCCACAGCAAACCCTGACTTAACCACATGATATCCAAACCATACTTATTATTTTTAGGTGACGCAAAAGATGAATTAGCTATTAAGACTGCTGCCGGAATTAACTATTGGCGTCCAGAATGGTGTATTGGCCAAATGAGTCTGCCGAATGCAAAATCAAGTCTTGGCATTGATGAAATCTCCCTAGAAGAAGCAGTTATTCGTGGAGCTAAAACTTTTGTACTTGGGGTTGTTAACGCCGGGGGGAAAATGCCTAAAGGTTGGATCGATATAATTGTAAAGGCAATATCACTTGGCTTAGATATCGCTAGCGGTATGCACTCACGATTATCTTCTTTTGATGAAATATCTAAAGCTGCGATTAAGCATGGTGTTAAATTGCACGACCTTAGGTATAACAACATTGAATTCAACACAGGAAAAGGACTTAAACGAACTGGAAAACGATTACTAACAGTCGGTACTGATTGCTCGGTTGGGAAAAAATACACAGCACTTGCCTTAGAGAAAGCAATGCTTGAAAAAAACATAAAAGTATCTTTTAAGGCAACTGGTCAAACGGGCGTATTGATTGCTGAAAATGGTATTGCCATAGATGCAATAGTATCTGATTTTATTTCTGGTGCAGTAGAATGGTTATCTCCTGATAATGATAGAGATCATTGGGATATAATTGAGGGACAAGGTTCATTGTTTCACCCTTCATTTGCTGGTGTTTCGCTTGGACTACTTCATGGAAGTCAACCAGACGCTTTTATAGTTTGTCATGAGCCAACTAGAACTCAGATGAGAGGTGTCGAAGCTACTCTGCCTAGTATAGGTGATGTAATAGAACAAACAATTCAGTGCGGTAAATTAACTAATAAAAATATTCACTGCGTTGGTATTGCTCTTAATACTTCTAATATGAAAGACAATACGAGTGACATAAAAAAAGAAATTTCATCCCAATATCAGCTACCTTGTATAGATCCAATAACTGACAACTTGGATCCCTTCATTAATCTTTTAGAAAAAATATAAATGATTAAACTTGATATTTCTCATTTATCTTGGCAACTAAATAAGTCTTTTAATATTTCTAGAGGATCAAAAAATATTGCCGAAACAATTGAAGTAAAGCTTACTGACAATAAATTTACTGGAATAGGAGAATGCGTTCCCTATTTACGATACGCTGAAACTTTGGAAAGTGTTCAAAAAGAAATATTAGAGTTAAAAGATGGTATTGAAAATTTAGAAATTAACAGAGAAAATCTTGATCAATTTATTAATAACGGAGCTGCAAGAAATGCTGTTGATTGTGCTCTCTGGGATTTGGAAAGTAAAAAAAAGAAAAAGTCTGTATGGTCAATGCTTGGTATTCAAAAGCCTCAAGAAATTCCAAGCAGTTACACCGTTGTCTTGGATGACCCAGACAAAATGATTGATGATATTTATAACCATAGAGAATTCCCTACAATAAAAATTAAAGTAGATAATCAAAATTTAGACAAAATTCTTACTAACGCAAGGGAGAGTTTACCCAATACAACAATTATAGTTGACGCTAATGAGTCTTTTGAAGCGGATGACTTAAATAAAAATATTGATCTTTTTGTACGAACAAAGATTGATCTGTTAGAACAACCTCTGATATCAACTAACGATGATAAATTGTTGAATATGAATTATCCTATATCTATATGTGCAGATGAGTCTTTTCACGACAGTTCTGATTTAGATAAGATCACTGCAAAATATGATACAATAAATATCAAGTTAGACAAAACTGGTGGTTTGACTGAGGCCTTAAAAATTCAAAAAAAAGCAAAAGAAAAAGGATTGAAGGTTATGCTTGGCTGCATGGTATCCAGCTCTGTTTCAATGATGCAAATACTGCCTTTATACAAGAATGCAGATTTTATAGATCTTGATGGCCCCTGTTTTCTAAATGAGGATAGAAAAAATGGAATAGTTTATTCCAATGGGATGATGAAAATAGGTGAAGAACTTTGTTGGGGTTAAAAATTACTTTTCAGCTTTAGGGGTAAAGATTTTTTTTCCGTTATATGTGCCTGTAGTCATGTCAACATGATGTGGTAAACGCATTTCACCAGACTCTTTATCTTCAATAAAATTTTTACCTTTTAATCTTAGATGAGATCTCCTCATTCCTCTTCTTGAATTTGATATCTTACTCTTAGGTACGGCCATTTCTAATAAGTTCCTTATAGTTTAGTTGGGTTAGGCTCATCTCCGTAAACTGTGTTAGGATCAAAAACTTTCTTAGTTGTTTTAAACCTTAAACCCGGTTTATTTTTTGTATCTTCTAAGTCAATTTCTCTATAAAAACAAGACTTATAACCAACATGGCAGCTCGCACCATTTTCACCAATGTCAACCATCATACAAAGGGAGTCTTGGTCATCATCTATTAAAATTTCTTTGATTTTTTGAACATAGCCGCTTTTTGCTCCCTTGTGCCATATGGCATTTCGACTCCTGCTGTAATAGTGAGCCTCTTTAGTCTCAATTGATTTGGTTAGGGATTCTTTATTCATATACCCTGTCATCAAGATCTCTTTTGTTTGGTGATCTATAGTAGTAACTACAATGAGACCGTTCTCATCAAATTTTGGAGCAAGATCTTCGCTCTCTTCTACCTGCTCTACTGAATTTCGCTTTTTAAACATCATTTTTCTTGTAAAATAAATTATCGTGGGTTTAACTTAAAAAAATTAAATGTTCAATAAATTAAAGAAAAATTAAATGTATGAATCGTGAAAATGACCCTATAAAGCCTGTCAGAGCCCAAGGGGCTAGAACAACTTTTTTTCCACCTTATGCTCTAATGATTGGATTATTAGTGTCCAGCCTACTCGATAGTTTTTTAATTCATTTACCAATTTTTAAAGGCAATGTAGCGTTTTTAATTATTGGATTAACTGTTGCAGTTTTGTCATTCTTACTCGCAATCTATACTTTGAAGATATTCTCTGATAATGAAGAAAATCCTCATCCAAAATCAATACAACATCAATTATTTGTGGGGGGAAGTTTCAGATTTTCTAGAAATCCAATTTATCTTGCAATGGTTATTATTTTATCAAGCTGTGGGGTTGCATTTAATTCTTGGTGGTACATTTTTGCTGCTGCCATATCTATTCCACTTCTCACTTATGGGGTCATAGTACCTGAGGAAAAATATCTTGAAAAAGAATTTGGAAAAGTTTATTTAGACTATAAGAAGTCAGTCAGAAGATGGCTTTGAATTAATTTCTAAAATTACTATGTATAATTTGCTCAAGGGAACATGGGCTCTGTTTTTTGGAGTTGGCATGATGATGCTTGCCAATGGACTTCAAGGAAGCCTTATTGGAGTAAGAGCATCAATTGAAGGATACTCTGCCCTTTCTGCTGGCATAATCTTAACTGGCTATTATGCAGGTTTCTTAAGTGGTGCTTTAATTATTCCTCATCGTATAAGAAAAGTTGGACATGTAAGAATGTTCGCTGCTTTAGCTTCAATCGCATCAATATCTATTCTGTTTCACTCAATTCACATAAGTTTTCTAGGATGGTTTTTAATGAGATTCATTTCTGGAATGTGCTTTGTTGGCATGTACACAGTGGCAGAAAGTTGGATTAATGATTTATCTGAAAATGAAAATCGAGGACAGGCCTTGTCTGTTTACATGATGGTAAGTATGGCGGGAAGTGCTTTAGGGCAACTTTTTTTAAATATTGCTGATCCAGAAACAGCTTCACTATTCATGTTGGTTTCAATCCTTATTTCAATTTCATTAGTACCTATTTTGGTAGTTGTTAGTAAGCAGCCAGATTTTAGTGTAATTGAATTCTTATCAATTAAAGAATTATATAAAGCTTCACCATTAGGAGTAGTGGCAGCTATGCTTACTGGTCTCGCTCATGGAGCATTATGGGGCATTGGGACTATTTATGGAATTACAAGCGGTCTGACAGTTCAACAAGTGTCCATGTTTATGTTTACCTTTATCATTGGCGGTGCAATAAACCAATACCTTGTTGGATACCTCTCAGATAAATACGATAGAAGAACTATTATAGTAATTGTATCATTGTCAGCAGGACTGTTGGCTGTGCTCGCAGTAATTTTTGGAAACAGTTTTTTCTTTTTAATATCTATCACTTTTATTTTTGGTGGTTTGACTGTCCCTCTTTATCCACTTGCTATTGCTCATACTAATGACTTTCTTTCTAAAAAAGAAATGGTTGCCGCAAGCTCAGGTCTTCAACTTGCCGGAGGCATAGGCCTTACGCTTGGACCAATTCTAGCAGGGTTAGCCATTGACTTAATTGGAGCGAATGGTTTCTGGATTTATTTATTTGTAACTCATTCTAGCTTAGGTTTATTTGGTCTATACAGAATGTCAGTTCGAACAGCCGTACCGCTTGATGAGCAAGGAAATACTGTATTAATGAGTAGTCGTGCAGCCCCTACTTCCATGGAGCTTTATCCTGACGCAGAAGAATTCCTTGAAGATTAATCATTGATGATAATTAGTATTTTTTTATTTTAATCTTATTGTAGTATTAGTTTATGGAAATTCTAAGGACACCAGAAGAATACTTCAATAACCTTGAAGATTACAATTTTAGTGAAAATTATATTACGATTAAAATAGCTGATAATCTTAGTGCCAGAATGCATTATGTTGATGTTAACAGTAATAGTAATGAAACAATATTACTTCTTCATGGTGAGCCAACATGGTCATATCTTTACAGAAAAATGATTCCCATTTTGGAAAAAAGTGGAAAACGTATAATTGCCCCTGATTTAATTGGTTTTGGTAAATCAGATAAGATTAAAGAAAAAGAAGAATATACTTATGAAAGGCATGTAGTATGGACATCCGAAATTATAAGCCAGTTAGGATTAAAAAATATAACTCTTTTTGCACAAGATTGGGGAGGACTTATTGGTTTGAGAATAGTTGCCAATCATCCCGAACTATTTGATGGCCTTGTGCTATCAAATACTTGGCTTCCTATTGGCAAAGGGTCTTCAGAGGGGTTTGATGCCTGGAAAAAATATAGTCAAACTGTTGAAAAGTTTAATTCTGGAAGAATTGTATATGGAGGAACAGTCAACAAAATATCAGATAAAGCAGTTGAGGCCTACAATGCTCCCTTTCCAGGCGAGGACTATTTAGCATGCGCAAGACAGTTTCCAACTCTTGTGCCCATGGATCCAGATGCTCCAAGTGTCCCTGAAAATATAGAAGCTTGGAAAATTTTAAAGCAATTCAAAAAGCCAACAGTAACGATATTCGGAACTGAAGATAAAGTCTCTGCTGGAGGCGAAAAAATATTTCAAAAATTAATTCCTGGTTGTGAAGGAATGAATCATAAGTTAATTCATGGTGGACATTTTATCCAAGAAGATCAGCCAGAAGAGTTAGCTGAAGCTGTAATCAATCTTTATAAGTAATTTACTTTTTAGAAACGAACGTCACCCATTCATCAATGTTTCTTCTCTTGGTTTGATAATTATTTATTGGTGCAGACATTTCTTTATATCCAATTGCCATACCACAGAACAACATAAGATCAGCTTCAGCATTGACAAACTCTGAAACTAATTTTTGCTTTAACGACCACGACTCTTGAGCGCACGTATCAATACCCTCCTCTTGCGCTAATAACATAAATGTTTGTAAAAACATGCCTAAATCTGACCATTGAGGCTGGTTCATCTGACGATCTATAAAGCAAAAAAGCGCCGCAGGAGCTCCAAAAAAGTTAAAATTTTCAAGCATCTGATTATACCTTGCTTCTTTGTCTTCGCGTTCAATGCCTATTGAGCCGTAAAGCTGTTCACCCACCTCAAATCTTGACGTCCTGTATGGCTCCTTAAGCTTTGATGGATAGATCGGGTACTCAGGATGGTCTGTGCCTTTCCAATCTTTTTGAAAAGAAAGAAAGTCATTCATTGTTTGCCCATTTAGAATATAAATCTTCCAAGGCTGTAAGTTACCTCCGGACGGTGATCGGCCTGACTTTTCTAAAATTCTTATAATTATTTCATCATTTACGGGCTTATCAATAAATGATCTTATCGATTTTCGATTTTCAACAGCCTCAGAGACACTAATCATACTTTAATTTTTACTCGCTTACGTTCCTGAATTTTTTTTTTATTCTGAATTTTATGTGGTTTATATTTTGTAGTCCTCAACTCTCTTGCTATTGGATTGCTTTTGAGTCTTCTTTTTTCAACCATACCTAGGATAGTATACTACCCCCATCCACCATTATTGTCTGTCCAGTAACAAATTTACTATGATCACTGGCCAAATATAAAATTGTCCCATAAATATCATCTACTTCTAGTGTTTTTTGAAGTATTTGCCCTTTTGAAATAACTTCAAATCCTCTTTCAGCTTTTTCTCCTAAGAACTCTTTTGCTGATTCTGTCTTTACCATAGAAGGAGCAACTGCATTCACTCGAATGTTGTCTTTACCCATTTCCCTTGCCATTACACGAGTAAGTCCGATTACCGCTGCTTTTGAAGTTGCATAGTCTGCAGCATAGGGCATTCCGTATTTTGCAGCTAGTGAGGCTATATTGATTATTGATCCATTTTTATTTTCTCTCATAACTGGAGAAACTGCACGGCAACAATTCCATAAGCCTTTCACATTTACATTCATGGCTCTATCCCATTGTTCTGGATCAATATCTTCAAACCTAGAGCTTTTAAGCGCTCCATATAATGCTGCATTATTGACAAGAACATCAACTTTCCCAAATTTTTCAACAGCACAACTGACTAGATTGCCACACGAGTCAAATTCTGTAACGTCCAGATTAAGACTAAGGTAATCATTTGTTATTTCTGACACTTTCGCTTCAGTTTCACTGCAGTCATTGATATCTGCGAAGACAACTTGAGCTCCCTCTTTAGCCAGCTCAATAATATATTTCTGACCTAAACCTCTCGCTGCTCCTGTTACAATAACTACTTTACCTTTGATCATATAATTCCTCTAGTTCCTCAATTTCTGATTCAAATAAAACTTGTTTAACGATGTTATAAGAAAAACCAGCTCTTGACAAAATTCCTAACTCTTTATTTTTAGTTTTATCATTTAATTCTTTTTTTCTAAAGGGCCCTATTGATTTTTTTCTTGCTAATTTAGCCGCAGCCACTAAATCAAAATCTTTATTTATCACCTTTGCTTCAGCAATGCATTCTTCAATTATATTATTTTTAACTCTAAGTTCACGAAGTCTAAATTGAATTTTCTTTAATGACCAACCTCGGTTAAGAAAGTTTCTAATTTTACTCTCAGAAAACAGTTTATCATCTAATATTTTTTGATCCTCTAATGAAGAAATAATTGTATTTATTATTTCATCAGATCCAATATTTAAATGTGTATCTTGAACCTTTCTCTTTAAATATATTCTTAAGTTTTCAGAGCTTGTTGCGTATCGCTGTAAATACCATAGGGCTTTGCCTTCAATCTCTGTATAGCTGGATTTATTTCTCATTGTAGACTTCTAGTATGGATGTCGCCGCTAAACGGCTCGGTGTTTGTGCAGTGCTTAATTGTTTAATCGCTTGTTTGGTTTGATTTATAATATCGCTCCTGTAATTTTCGTTCTCCAAATACTTATTGATAAATTTTATAATATTATTTTTATTACATTCATTTTGTAGCAGTTCTGGAATTACCATTTTTCCAAGTATGATGTTAATCAGATTTCCAATTTTTGACTTTATCATTAAGTTAAGTAAGAAGAAGGTTAATGGATTAAAGCGATAAGCTGTAACGTATAACGTATTAAAGTAACTTAGTTCCAATGCCGCTGTTCCCGATGTAACAATTGCAAAATTGGCTCTGAAAAAGAAAGAATATTTTTCTTTTTCATCATCAATTACTTCTATAGGTATATTGGATGAATAATTTTTTATGATAGTTTTGACTAATTTTGTCATATTTTTTGTTGTTGGAACTACAAGTTGGAATCTATCCTTTAAGTTCATTTCATCGACTGCACTTAGATATATTGGAAGAAGCATTTCTATTTCTTTTCTACGACTGCCTGGCATTACTAAAAATATTTCTTTTTGAAATGAGTCTGACTTATTAATTTTGTCATTTTCGTATTCGCTTAAATCTACCTCTGTTATTGGGTGGCCTACAAAAGTTGTTGTTATGTTATGAGAGTCAAAGATTTTTTTTTCGAACGGCAGTATTGTGAGTAAATGATCGACAGATTTTTTTACAGTTTTAATTCTTCCAGGTCTCCATGCCCATACACTTGGAGCTACATAATGAATAATTTTAAGTTCTTTTTTTTTACTTTTTATTCGCCTAGCTACCCTCAGGGTAAAGTCTGGGCTGTCAACCGTAAAAATAATATCCGGATTCATCTCTATGATTTTATCAACCGTTTTATTTATAATTTTATTAATCTTTATTACCTTCGGCAAAACTTCTATAAGGCCCATTACATTAATTTCTGAAATATCAAATAAATTATCTATTCCTTGATTCTTTAAGGCATTACCTCCTATACCAAATAGGTAAATATTTTCTTTATATTGAAGTTTAAGTTCTCTAATAGCAGAGGCTGCTAGTTTATCTCCTGACTCTTCTCCTGTAATTACTGCAATCTTCATTTTACTATTTATTTTTTTTCTTTATATATATACCATCAAATATGTCTAAAAACGTAACATTTTGCTTTGATTTTGGAAGTCCGTACTCTTATTTGGCCTATAATAACTTAAGTGCTCTAAGAGATACTGGAGCATCAGTTGAAATATTACCTGTTTTACTTGGTGGTATTTTCAAGGCTACAGGAAACCAACCTCCTGCTTCTGTGCCAAAAAAAGGTGAGTACATGTTTAAGGATATTACTCGTTGGTCAAAGAAATTAGACATTCCATTCAAAATGAATCCTTACTTTCCAATTCTTACTGTTCCCCATATGCGAGGCGCAGTATTAGCGCAAAAAGAAGGGCTTTTAGAAAAATATATGGAAACCATGTTTGAGTCCATTTGGGTAAAAGCAATGAATTTAAATGATCAAGAAATATTAACCCAAGTCGCAAACCAATCTGGAATTGATGCTAATGCATTTTCTGAGGGAATATCGAGCGATGAAATAAAAAACAAATTAAGAGAAAATACTGAGTTTGCCATTGGAAAAGGATCATTTGGCGTTCCTACATTCTATCTTGAAAACGAAATGTTTTGGGGCATAGACAGTATGAAATTTCTAATTGAAGATATTCAGAAATAAACTCAAATTTTAATCTTCCACTTCATTATAGTTTCGTGACCATATTGATGCTATACCAGGCATAAACCTATTTAGATAAATTGCAATTTTTGAAATACTAAACATTGGAATGATATAAGTTTCCCTTTTATCTTTTCTTATTGCATTCAATATCATTTTAGCAGCATCTTCTGCCGACATTCCCTTAGTAGCATGACCTCTATCATTTTTTCCATATGTAGAACCGTCTTCAGTTAAAGCCTTAACCCCAACTTCTGTATCCACTAAACCCGGGGCGACAGTATTCACTTTGATGTTGTGTTCATGCATTTCTGCGCGCAGAACATTCATAAAGCCATGCATTGCATGCTTAGAAGATGCGTAAACTCCTCTATTCTTTATTGCTAAAACGCCTAATAAACTTGTATTTGCGACTATTTGCCCAGACTTACGTTTAATCATTTTTGGCAGTACAGATTGGGTTAGTTTAACCACTGACAAATAATTAAGCTTCATAACTTTTTCAAATACATCAAAATCTGTATCCTTTATAGATGACCACGCTGATACTCCTGCATTATTTATCAAAATATCGATTTGATTAAACTGAGTATGAACTTTATTTGATAGTTCATCTATATTATCTATATTCTCTAGATCACACGGGAATATATGTACATTGCTATTGCCACATCTATTTTTAACCCTTTCTAATTCTTCCTTTCGTCTGGCAGTAAGAATGAGGTTCGCATTTAGTTTTGAGAGATGTACAGCCAATGCTTCGCCTATTCCAGAGGAAGCTCCTGTAATCCATATCGTTTTATTATTAAAATAGCTCATTTAAAGTATAATTAAATCTTATGAATCTCAGACTAGCAAGAAATAAAGACTCAGATCAGATTATTAAATTAATCAGAAAATGTTTTAAAGACTATAAAAACTGCTTTCTCGATGTTGAAAATGATTCACCTGAACTAAAGTATATTTACTCTTATTTCCACAAACAAAGAGGGAAGTTTTGGGTTGTAGAAGATAAAAATAAAATTATTGGATGCATGGGATATCTTCCAAGCAAAACAAATGAAATTGAAATCCATAAATTATATATTGACCAAAAATTTAGAAGAAAAGGATTAGCAAAATATTTGGTTAAAAAAGTTGAAAATATTGCCGTGAAAGAGAATAAATCAAAAGTTTTCTTATGGACAGATACTAGGTTTAAGGAAGCTCATAAGATGTATTTAAAAATGGATTATGAAAAATTAAAGAAGACAAGAAGATTGTATGACATCAGTGATACTGTAGAATATAATTTCGTTAAACACCTCAGGTAGCCTTTTCTATTCCAAGCCTTCTTTCTGCAAGGTTGACAAACATGACAATTATGAAATTTATCACCAAATAAATTGAACCAGCTACGAGGAATATTTCAACTGGAGCATAGGTTTTAGATATAATTGTTCTCGCTATTCCAGTTATTTCCATCAGGGTAACAATAGAAATGAGAGAACTTGCTTTAACCATTAAGATAAGTTCATTGCCATATGCTGGAAGTGCTTGTCTCACCGTAATTGGCAATGTAATTAGCAGGAAAGTTTTTATCTGCGATAATCCAAGAGCTCCTGAGGCCTCAATATAATTCTTTGAAACGGATAATATTCCCCCACGAATTATTTCTGAAGAATATGCTCCTGTACTTATGGTGAGCGTGATAATTCCACACCAGTAAGGTTCTTTTAATATTGGCCATAGTATACTCTCTCTAATGGCCTCAAATTGACTTAGTCCATAGTAAACAAAGTAAAGTTGTAACAACAGAGGTGTGCCTCTTATGAGATATACAAAATAGTAAGCGGGTAATGACATTAATCTATTTCCAGAAATTCTCATTAAAGCAACTGCGACCGCAAGAAAAATACCTAATATTGTAGAGATTGAGACTACCTGCAAAGTAAGAGGGATTCCTTCAACTATTTTGAAGAATGACTCATACATTAGCTCAAGTCTCATAAAGCCTCCTTAGAAACATAGCCTTTTGAGTATTTCTTTTCAGCGCTATCAAAAAAAATATTTGAAAGACGAGTTATTAGTAAATATAAGATTATCGCTGCGGTATAAAATATAAATGGTTCATGAGTTGAGCCAGCAGCAATACGTGACTGTCTCATAATTTCTACAAGACCTGTTACGCTTATTAGTGCCGTGTCTTTCAATGTGATTTGCCAAACATTCCCTATGCCTGGCAATGCAATACGAGCAACTTGAGGAAAAATTATTTTTCCATATAAACTATATCCGCTGAGACCCAGCGTTTTACCAACCTCAAACTGTCCTTTAGGCACTGAGTTGACTGCTCCCCTTATGACCTCTGTCGAATATGCACCTGAGATTGCTCCAACAGCAATCGTACCAATTGTAAAAGCATTAAGTTCAATATAACCCATGTATCCAAATATCTTAGCTAGATACATAACGGCACTACTACCTCCAAAAAAAAGCAAATAGATTACTAATAGCTCAGGTATGCCTCTAATAATTGTTGTATAAACTTCTGCGATAGCTCTTAGAATGAAAAAATTAGATAGCTTACATGCCGCGAAGACTATTCCTAGTGTTATTCCAAGTAATAATGATGATGAACTGACAAGAACCGTCATTACGGCACCCATGAGCATTTCGTCTCCCCATCCTGTTGGACCTAATGCAAAAACATCAAACATATATTTAGATAAAAAAAAACGGCTGCTTTAAGAAAACAGCCGTCTTTTTATATTATTGTTAACAAAATTATGGAGCCAAGTCTTTTCCAAACCATTGCATAGAAATTTTAGAAATAGTTCCATCAGCAGCTGCATCAGCAATAGCTTTATCAAACATTGCTTTTAAATCTGCATCACCTTGTCTGATTCCAGCTCCTACACCTTCACCGAGTAACCCTCCAAATACATTTGGACCAAAAGTTACTACATCTGAACCACCAGCTGTTTCCATAAATGCTTCAGCTGTACCAACGTCACATAACATTGCATCAATTCTTCCAGCCGCTAAATCAAGGTTCATTTCATCTTGAGTTGGATAAACCTTCAGATTTGAATCAAGGTATTTATTTGCAAAATCTTCATGAATTGTTGCAACTGTAACACCAACGTTCATGCCTTTCATTGCATTATTTAGAGCGCTAATAGTTCCAGAAGTTGAGTCCCCATCATCATCCAAATTCAAATTTTTTGCCGATGAAAACGTACTCAATGGCGAGCTATTTAATGCGAAAAATCTCGCTGGCTCAGTCATGTAAGCTTTAGAAAAGCTTATTGTTTTTTTTCGTTCTTCCGTAACAGACATACCAGCCATAATTACATCATACTTTCCATTCACTAATGCAGGAATAATTCCATCCCAATCTTGCTGCACAAATTCACATTCAGCATTCATACGGGCACATAAGTCTCTTGCAAGATCTAATTCTGCTCCAACAAGGTTGCCATCCGAGTCTGTAAAGTTCCATGGTTCATAGGCACCTTCTGTACCTATTTTTATAGTAGACCAGTGGCCATCAGCAAACGCAACAGTTGAAAGTGCTGATATCATTAGTCCTACTATTATTGATTTTAAATTTCTCACTTAAATACCTCCAATTTGTAATAAATAGATTGCTAGGTTCTAATAAAAAAATGAAATGGGCAAGAAAAATGTTAGTTTTTCAGTATTATTTCTGCAGTCTATTCCAAAGATAAATTATTATTGCAACAGATATGATGCCAACGACACCTTCACTACCAAGTCGATTAAACAGTCCAACTAGGTTATCAGTAATGCCTTTACCTAAAAACGGTGATGAAGGGCCAAAAAGAACTTCCAAAATTATTGCAATAGCTATCAGCAATAGGCCAAAGTCGATGATTTCTCTCAATATTTGCTTAATTCTGGATATCATTAGTTACCTCAAATTCACTTCCCTGCTAATGCAAGGAAGTGAAAGTTTAATTAGTCTCGAAACAACCAAAGAATAACACCAACTGCAATCAATCCGACTACACCTGCATTACCTAATTGGCTTACAAGAGATACTATATTACCAGCAATATTTCCTACAAATGGTAGGCTACCACCACTTAATAGGCCTATCACTATTCCAAGCGCTAATAATGAAAGCCCAAGGCTTGTTAATGCTTTTATTGCATTTTGTGCGTTTCTAATCATAACTCCCCCTTATTTGTTATGTTATTAAATACTACATGTAGTATTTATACAGACTTTAACTTCAAAATATAGCTAAACAAGATTCTTATAATCTTTAAGATATTGATTTTACTTGATTATTCACACTCACTAAAAAATTGTGATATTTATACCACTCATTTTTAAGTATATTTTAAACATTTGATTCTAAGTGATTTGGCTCAATAAATCTTGGCACATTTGCTCAATAGTTAATTTCTCCGAAGATACGCCAAATATTTTCATATCAGGCCTTACAATAATATCTCCTGATGTCAAAACCTCTGTGAGATTTAGGTCTGAATCAATTTCTTGAATATTACATAGAAATTTACAATCAAGTTCTTTTAATTTGCTAACAGTGTCAGCTTCAAGGTTATCGAATATATTATTTTTTGAAATTATAGAAAAATTAAAACCTATATTTTTATCCACATCTATAAGAGTATTATTTTTATCTCTTAAGTTTTTTGCTAAACGCTGACCTGTATAGATATCGTGAGCTAAAGAATTATAAATGCCTGGCTCATTAATATCATCACTAAATTTACGCATCTTGCCAAATGCCTGCTCTCTTGCTTCAGGCGCTATAGCTTCTTCAAGAGGAGTATCATTTTGAAGAGCAACAGAAATAGAATCGATTAGCTGTCCTAGCACAATAGAGGACTTGATTGTTTGCCTAATTTTTGCATTTCGTTCGACATTATAAGAGTAAATAATCTTATCTTTAGCTTTGTAATTTGTTATTAAATTTATTTTCCAAATTAGGTTTACTAAGTCTCTTATTCCACTATTTAAACTTTGTGCTGCATATGGCGGAATCTGATATGCAGCCATGCCAATTAAAAAAATATTTTCTGTTTGAAAATTATTTGCACACCTACCCTTAAACTCAAAAGTTGTTAAATATTCAATGTTGTACTGATGGGGAGCAAGCCAATTTGAGATTAAATCATGAACTTTACTTATTGAACACATATCCTCTTTTTTTTCTCCAGTTAATAGCTGAAATTGAAATCGGTACCGTATCTCAGAAAGTGCAACATATGATGTTGGTCTGATCGGATCGCATATCTGTCTAAAAACGTTTTCTAGATCATCTCCACTTTTAAGAGAAATATCTATTACAAGCCACTCTCTTGCGTAGCCAAGGTCATCATAATTGATATTTAATTTTTTATTTACAAATTCATCACTTTCGTCTGAGCAAATCAAAAAAGGTGCTTCAACTTTGATTGTGCTATTAGCATTTTTGAGAGAATAAGAATTTGTACCACTCTCAAAATGAGAAATAATAAAATTATCTAACACCTTTATATTTGGATCTTCACTGCAACTTTTAAGCATTTCTTCTTCAAGATCGCCTGGGATAAATGTCATTAAAGAAGGAAAGCTATTCTTTGCTTTAATGACAGGACTACGTTGCACAATAGTGGAATCTGTAGTCATTAAATCAGTATATGTAGGCATATTGATTAAATCGTTAATCTTGGAATAAGCCCCAATGCTGTCTAACAATCTTGCTGTTTCGTCATCAAACGAGATCTCTTTTAAGGCGTTTTCATTAATAGAGTTTTTTGAGATTAATAATGTTTTTAAATTAAATTTACTACACAGCAGTGCACAAATCTGCCCTAATAGCCCTGAGCCAACGATAATAATGTCAAAACTCTCATTATTGTTTACCAAGATCGACTCCTTGTTTAATGAAAATTGCTTGACTCTTACTTTCAATTTAGTTTGAATTCAAGGCAATATTTTTTCAAATTTACTGTCAGAAAACTATGGTTAAAATTGTAAATTCCTGGAATGAGTGGGATCCACTCAAACACATAATAGTTGGAAAAGCAGATAACTGTTGCATACCACCTGCCGAACCTGCAACTGATCCAAAGATACCTGAGGATAGCGATATGAAAGGAATGCATGGCCCCCGAAGCGAAGAATCTATACATAAGGCGAACCATCAGCTGGATAATTTTTCAAATATTTTAGAAAAAAGGGGAATAAAAGTTGATCGACCTACTCCACTTGATTTTAATCAAAAAATTTCGACACCCGACTGGGAAAATGGATCAATGTTTGGCTGCATGCCTCCTCGAGATGTTATTCTTACTCTTGGGAATGAAATGCTTGAAGCCACAATGTCCTATAGGTCGAGATGGTTTGAATATCTTTGTTACAGGCCATTATTGGAGAAATATTATAATGAAGATCCAGATATGAGAATGGAAACCGCACCCAAACCAAGGTTAACGGATAGTAGTTATCGAGAAAATTATTTAAATGATGAAATATCGCTAGATGAAAGATTAGATATGGTTGCAAGAAGGGAATTCGTAACAACCGAAAAGGAAATACTATTTGATGCCGCAGATATTTTAAGAATGGGAAAAGATTTATTTGTGCAACATGGTTTTACAACTAATTTAAAAGGAAGCGATTGGCTTAAGAGGCACTTCAAAGATCATAGAATTCATACCTTGAATTTTCCAGGTGATCCCTATCCTATTCATATAGATGCAACATTTACTCCTTTAAAACCAGGTCTCATAATTAATAACCCAACAAGGCGGTTACCTGACGAGCAGAGAAATATTTTTGAGCGTAATGATTGGCAAATTATTGATGCAGCTCAGCCTGCCCATAATGAACCACCTCCTTTATGCTATTCTAGTATTTGGTTAAGTATGAATGTTTTGGTAATAGATCCAAAAACTGTATGCGTAGAGGAAAGTGAGGTCTATCAATGTGAACAAATTAGTAAATTAGGTTTTGAAGTTATTCCTGTTCCTTTTAGAGATGCTTATCCCTTTGGTGGCGCACTTCACTGCGCAACCACAGATGTATATCGTGAAGGTCAAAAAGAAGATTACTTTCCCAAACAATAAATTCTATATAAAACTGCTCTTCGTCAAAGTTGTATTGTAATTAACATAACAATTCGTTAGCAATCCAAATCCAAACATCACAGCTAACATTGAGCTTCCTCCATATGATATAAATGGTAAAGGCACTCCGACTACAGGTAGAATTCCTGTAACCATTCCAATATTTACAAAAACATAGATAAAAAATACAGAGCAAACTCCTAAAGATAAGAATTTACTGAATAAACTTTTAGAAGTTAGTGCCATTCTAATAGAAATACTAATTAATGCCATGTACAATAAAATTAAAACTATAGAACCAATAAATCCAAACTCTTCTCCAAACATTGTGAAAATAAAGTCTGTTTGCATCTCAGGGAGAAAATTGAGATGGCTTTGGGTGCCCTCCATATAGCCTTTACCAAAAATACCCCCTGAGCCTAAGGCAATCTTTGATTGAGTTATATGATAGCCATTTCCAAGAGGATCTCTCTCTGGATTAAAAAAAGTGAAAACTCTCTCTTTTTGGTATCCCTTTAAATACTGCCACAGAATTGGTAGAGATAGAATAAAAACTAAAATCCCAGATATAAAGTATTTATAATTAAGACCTGAGATCCATATAACACTCACTCCACCAAGAAAGATCACCAAGGCAGTTCCCAAATCGGGCTGAATTACAACAAATGTAACTGGTATAATTACTATAAAAGTAGGTATAATTAATTTAGAAAAAAAATTGTCATGATAATCTTCCATGGAATGAAAATATTTAGCTAGTGCTAAGATTAAAGTGTATTTTACAAATTCTGATGGTTGTAAACTAAAACCTGCAAAACTTATCCATCTTTTTGCACCATTAATTTCATCTCCAACTAGTGGCAGTAACATTAGGGCAACAATACTGACAATAAAAATTGGATATGCAAATCTGAAAATTATTTTTAAATCTAACAAGGCTACAATAAAAAAAATAATTAGGCCTAAGATGAATCTTTGCACATGTCTTATAGGCCATTCACTAAAATTACCATCAGAAATACTGTATAGCGCAAGAATTCCTATAAAAAATATAGTACATATAAGAAATAGTAAAAAATAATTTATGGATTTAAGTTTATCAGAGATTGTTGCTTCAATATTACTGTGACTAAACATTGGAGATACTCTTACTTTTTAAATTTAAATTATTATCAAATAAATATTTGAATATTTTCGAAGCAACTGGTGCTGCAGCTCCAGAGCCACTTCCGCCATGTTCTACTATTACTGACACTGCATATTGAGGATTATTTGTTGGTCCATATCCTATGAATAAACCATGATCACGTTTGTCCCACGGTAACTCATTATTCTTTTTTAAGCCCTCTTCTCTTTCTTGGGAACTAATAACTCTAACTTGAGAAGTGCCAGTTTTACCAGCCATCTTGAGATTGCCAGAAATACGTGATCTATATGATGTTCCCCCTTGTGTATTGGTTGCATCCTCTAGGCCCTTTTTAATGATAGCTAAATGTTGAGGATTTAAAGAAATTTTCTGCTTTTTTTGAGAATCTTTCTTCTTATTCAAGACAATTGTTGGATTTATTTTCTCTCCTCCATTGATTAATTGACCTAAAGCGTGACTTAATTGTGCAGAGGTTGTAAGAAAATATCCCTGTCCAATTCCTGCTGAAAGAGTTTCTCCAACCATCCAAGGTGTGCCAATAGACTCTAACTTCCAATTCTTTGAGGGAACAATTCCCTTTTTTTCCTCATAAAATGACTTAAAAACATTTTGCCCAAACCCAAACCTTTTACATACCTCTGCAATTTTGTTGATGCCAATTTCTCTTGATATTTGATAAAAATATACATCGCATGAAACTTTAAGCGCTTCATTCATGTTGACCTTACCGTGACCTTCTTCCTTCCAACAGTGAAAGGTTTTGACTCCTGACTCAAGACTTGTATCTTTAATTTCATGTTTTCCATTGCAATAAACCTCTCTTTTTTCACTGACTCCATTTTCTAATGCTGCTAGTGCTACAAAAGGCTTAATTGTTGAACCGGGAGGATATTGACTTGATATTGCCTTATTTATCAATGGTTTATAAATATTGTCTGTAAGAGAATTCCATTTTTCTAATGATATATTCTTAGAAAATAAGTTTGGATCATAAGATGGTGATGAAACTAATGCATAAAATTCGCCAGTTTTAATATTCGTAACTGCCACACATCCACTTTGATCATTCAAGCTTTTGTAGCAATAGTCTTGCAGTTCTGAGTCAATTGTAAGTTGAATATTTTCACCTCGAGTGCTTTCATATCTGTCTAGTTCTCTTATTTCTCTTCCGTTTGCATTGACTTCAATATTTTTATTTCCCAATTTACCTCTTAGATTAAAGTCCTTCGACTTTTCAATGCCAAGTTTTCCCGATTTTGCTGAGCTTAAATCAGCTAATGTATTGGTATCTTTTTCTTTTTTATCAAGAGGAGCCGTGTATCCGATAATATGAGAATGTGATGGTCCACTGGTATAATATCTCTTAAAACCAATTTGAGGATAAATTCCATCTACTTTATGTATGTTGGCGTTGAGCATAGAAAATTGATCCCAAGATAAATCATCTAGTACTTTAATAGGTATAAATTTTTTTGTTTTGTTTATTTTTGAATATAGTTTTTCGGTATCTATTTGAATGTCTGGTAGTATATTTTTTAAATTTTCAATTGATTGGATATAATCTGAGGTTTCCTCTCTAATGATCACAACCTCATATCTTTCACGGTTGATAGCTAATGGCTTGCCTTGTAGGTCATAGATAATGCCTCTTTGAGGTTCTAATAATCGATGGGTAATTCTATTATTATCTGAAAGTATTTTATATTTATCTTTGTCTACTATCTGCAAGTAAGCGAGTCTAGAGGCTAATATTGTAAATAATCCTGCTTTTGCAATCGTTATAATTGCAGTTCGTCTATTGATTGAAGCATCAAGGTCATATTTCTTAAAAATAAATTTATTTGATTCTGACATATTTATTTTGAATGAATGAAATTATAAAATCTATAGGGTAATATAATAATATTACTGCCATGAATGGAATAATATTTATAAAGAGTGAAATTGGAGTATTATAAATAAAATAAATCGTAAAATAATTTATGGAAAATAAAATTAACATCAATAATAAAAATATTATAAATCTGATATTTGTATTTGACGGTATACTTAAATAATTTTCAAGCCTATCTATTAAATAAAAACAAAGGAATAAAGAGCTTGCATATCCAAAAGGAGTGGAAACTAAAATATCATTATAGATTCCTAACAAAAATAATACAAAACAGATAATCCAATTCGTTTCATTCCACCTTAAAACATATATTATCAAGCAGCTAATCAATGTAAGGTCAAAATAAATTGAATTGAACACAATATTCGAAGATATGATAAAAATTAAAATAAAATAAAATATTAAATTACTTATTCTGAAATCAATCATAAAACTTTATTATTCATTATCCTTATTAAATTTATAATTTAGCAATATTATATGTGTTAGTTGACTAACGTCCTCAATTAATTCAACCTCAATTCTTTCACCCTTAATTCTTGTAACTTGCCCCACAACTAAATAAGGTGGAAAGATTCCTCCTTTTCCTGAAGTTGTAACTAGATCTCCAACTTTTATATTTTTGTATTCCCTAACATACTCAATAATTGGATTATTCTGACCCTGTCCTATCATAATTCCCTGATGTGCGTCTTCAGAAATACTTACAGGTAATCTACTATTAATGTTATTCAGCAAAAGTACTCTTGCAACCTTATTATCTAATGAAGATACCCTTCCCAATATTCCGTCGGGCCCTGCAGCTGGCATATCAATAAATAATTTTTCAGCTTCATCAGATTTTATCAAGATTGTTCCTATAAATTTATTAGAAAAATTTGCTACAATTCTTGATGTAATGAAATCGTATTCTTGATCAGCTGTTAGATTTAATAAATCTTCATATTGAGCAATTTTTAGTTTCATAGAAACTACTTCTTGGAAAGACGCTGATTCAGTTAACTGATTTCTATTATACTCATCAAGTTGATTATAAATTTCTTTTAGATCTAAAATAGACTGAATGCCTGAATTTATTAACTTTGAAGGAGTTGATACTATATATGAAATTGAGTATGAAATGCTTGTTGTATATGATCTTAAATTCTTTGCTGATTGTGTTAGTTCGAATCTTCCCAAAAATAGAATTAATGAGATGAAAAAGAGTATAATAGCAAGTATAAAAACCCGACTACTTGGACTTAGTATTTTTTGAACCCTTAAGTTTCTTGAAAACCTCACTTTCAAACCTTTTCATTAGTTAATATGCTGATGTCAAAATTGGCTCAAAAGAACTCTCTGATTCTAAAGCCTTTCCACTTCCAAGCGCAACACAAGAAAGTGGCTCTTCAGCTATTGTAACAGGTAATCCGGTTGCCTCTCTTATCGCCTCGTCCATTGACTCCAATAATGCTCCTCCTCCAGTCAAAACAACACCCATATCAACTAGATCTGCCGCTAATTCAGGTGGAGTATCTTCCAATGCAGACTTTACGCCATCAATGATCGTTTGAATGGGTTCAGACAGTGCTTCAGAGACTTGACTTTGGGTAAGTTCTATTTCTTTTGGAACTCCAGATGCAAGATCTCTTCCTTTTATATCAATTGTTTTGCCATCACCATTCTTAGGCGAAAGAGCAATTCCAACTTCTTTTTTTATCATTTCAGCTGACGCTTCACCAATCAGCAGATTATACCTTTTACGCATGTAGTTAATAAGAGCAACATCCATTGCGTCACCACCTATCCTCACTGACCTTGAATAAACAATTCCACCAAGTGAGATGACAGCTATTTCTGATGTACCGCCACCAATATCAACTACCATTGAGCCTCTTGGTTCACTAACTGGAAGTCCAGCACCTATTGCTGCTGCCATTGGCTCTTCAATAAGTGATACTTTTCTCGCACCAGCGGCAAGAGCTGAGTCATGTATTGCTCTTCTCTCAACTGGAGTTGAGCCTGTTGGTACACAAATAATAATTCTTGGATTTGCAAATGTTTTTCGGTTATGAACTTTGCGAATAAAATGTTTAATCATTTCTTCTGTTACAACAAAATCAGCAATAACCCCATCTTTCATTGGTCTTATTGCTTGAATATGCCCTGGGGTCTTGCCAAGCATATTTTTTGCTTCTTCACCCACTGCTATAACTTTACTTTTTCCACCTTGATTGAGCACTGCAACAACAGAAGGTTCATTTAAAACCACTCCTCTATTTTTGACATAGACTAAGGTATTGGCAGTACCAAGATCTATTGCCATATCAGAAGACCACAAGCCAATTAAATTATTAAACATTCTTCTATTCTCCTTGATTAAACACCTGTCATCTTGGCTGGTACAGATTTTTCCCTTTTAACAACTAACTTGTTTAGTGCATTAATATAAGCTTTTGCTGAAGCCACTAATGTATCCGTATCTGATCCTAAACCAACAACAGTTTTGCCATCCTCTGAAAGTCTAACAGAAACCTCCGCTTGTGCGTCTGTTCCTTCAGTAACAGCATGTACCTGATACAAAAGTAATTTTGCATTGTGTGGCACTAATTTACTTAATCCATTAAATATTGCATCAACTGGTCCATCACCTGTAGAGGTGATATTATTTAATTTATCTTCTATCATCAAATTTATTTCTGCTTGTTGAGGTCCTTTGGTTCCCGCAATCACTTGCAAGTCCTTTAAAATTATTGAATCATTAATTCTAATTACCTGGTCATCGATAATAGCTACAATATCTTCATCGTATATGTTCTTCTTTTTATCAGCCAAGCTTTTGAAATTTTCGAAAGCTTCTTCAATCACATTGTCATTAACACTGTAACCAAGTTCTATTATCTTTTGTTTGAATGCATGTCTTCCAGAATGCTTACCCATAACAAGATTAGACTCGGAGACACCGACACTCTCAGGTGTCATAATCTCATAAGTTTTATTATTTTTTAACATTCCATCTTGATGAATGCCTGCCTCATGTGCAAAAGCATTTTTCCCAACAATTGCTTTATTAAATTGAACAGGAAATCCAGTGACGGCAGATACAAGCTTGGAAGTCTTGGTGAGTTTTTCTGTAATAATATTTGTTTCGTAAGGCATCATGTCATTTCTAGTTCGCATTGCCATAACCACTTCTTCCATAGCAGCATTTCCGGCTCTTTCACCAAGTCCATTAATCGTACACTCAATCTGTCTTGCCCCTGCTCTGACGCCAGCTAAAGAATTCGCAACGGCTAGGCCAAGATCATTATGACAATGAGTCGAGATTGTTACCTTATCGATATTAGGAACATTGTTCATAAGATGAGTGATTATATTTGTGAATTCATCCGGGATTGAATAGCCAACTGTATCTGGTATATTTATTGTTGATGCACCGTTCTTTATCGCAGCTTCAACTGTGCGGCACATAAAGTCCATATTCGTTCTTGTCCCATCTTCACACGACCATTCAACGTCATCACATAAGTTTCTTGCGAAAGATACACTATCAATTACTTTTTGATAAACTTCTTCAGCGTTCAATTGCAATTTATGCTTCATGTGCAAATCACTTGTTGAAATAAATGTGTGAATTCTTGGGGCATTTGCATCCTTAAGCGCTTTAGCTGCAGTTTCAATATCGCTTTTAGAAGCTCTACTCAATGCGCATATTGATGATCCTTTAATTTTTTTTGAAATCTCTGAAACTGCTTCAAAATCCCCTTTGGATGCGGCAGGAAATCCAGCTTCAATTATGTCTACCTTTAATTCTTCAAGAGCCCCAGCAATTTTTAATTTCTCTTCAATATTCATTGAGGCACCAGGAGATTGTTCTCCATCTCTCAATGTTGTATCAAATATTTTTATGTGGTTACTATTTTTTGTCATCTTTAAATCCCTTGGTTATATGTTAATTGTGTTAAAATTAAGTATCCCCCTGAGGCAAGTTTTAAGTCGCCCGGGGGCTGCTAAGTAGTTTTAACAGCAAGAGAGATTGAAAAGTGCATTCTCTTAATGAATTGAAAAGATTCCTAAAATATATTTTTTTCATAGCAAAATTATGCACTTTAATTAATTTCAAAGATAATGGATAAATATATGAATATTGCTAAATTCGCAATAAATTACTCAAAATTGCTTAAATATTGGGCTATACCATATCTTTTGAGTCTGAAAACTTAAAATTAGTTAGTTCTTTTCTTTATCAACTAATTTATTTTTTGAAATCCATGGCATCATAGCGCGCAATTCACTACCTACTTTTTCAATCTGATGATTGTCAATTTTTGATCGCATTGCTTCAAAGTTTTTAGCTCCACTCTTATATTCTTCAATCCACTCGCGAGTAAATTCACCTGATTGAATTTTATCCAATACCTTTTTCATTTTAGCTTTAGTATCTCCATCAACAATTTTAGGACCTGAAACATATTCACCATATTCAGCTGTGTTGGAAATTGAATAATTCATATTTGCGATTCCACCTTCATATATTAAATCAACAATAAGTTTAACTTCATGTAGACATTCGAAATATGCCATCTCAGGTGGATAGCCAGCTTCAACTAAAGTTTCAAAGCCATTTCTAATTAATTCTACTACACCGCCGCAGAGAACTGTTTGTTCTCCAAACAAGTCTGTTTCACACTCATCTTTAAAAGTAGTTTCAATTATACCTGCTTTACCACCGCCAATTGCAGAAGCATACGAAAGTGCTAGATCAAGGGCATTTCCTGTTTTATCACTATCAACTGCCACTAAGCATGGCACGCCACCACCTCTTTTATATTCAGATCTAACAGTATGACCTGGACCTTTAGGAGCTACCATAAAGACATCCATGTCAGGTCTAGCATTAATTAAGTCAAAATGAATGTTTAATCCGTGTGCAAATGCTAGTGCCGAGCCTTCTTTTGCTCTCTGCTCAATATGATTTTTCCACACATCAGCCTGAAGCTCATCAGGTATAAGCATCATCATAATATCGGCCCATTCAGCTGCATCTGAAAGCGACATTACTTTTAAACCTTCGGCTTCAGCTTTTTTTGCACTTGAAGAACCCTCTCTTAACGCAACAACTACTTCACTTGCACCGGAGTCATTCAAATTAAGTGCATGAGCATGTCCTTGGCTTCCATAGCCATATATTGCTATTTTTTTGGATTTAATAAGATCTAAATTAGCGTCTTTTTCATAATAAACTTTCATATTACCACCTTTACATTTTTTCTGTGCCACGGGCAATTGCCACAACACCTGTTCTAGATACCTCTGATAAACCAAGTGGCTTCATCAAGTCAATAAAAGCATCAATTTTTCTCGGGGAGCCATTTAATTCAAATACAAATGAGTCATGCGTTGTATCGATTACCCTGGCTCTGAAAACATCTGATAAACGCATAGATTCAACCCTCTTCTCACCGGTAGATACAATTTTTACTAACGCCATTTCTCTTTCTATACCTTGATTTTCAAAAGTTACATTTGCTGCTCTTTTAACGGGAACAATGCGCTGTAGCTGACTTATCATTTTGTTGACAGTTTGCTCAGTCCCTGGAGCTACAATTGTAATTCTTGAAATATGTTTTTCAGCATCCACTTCTGCCACTGTTAAACTATCTATATTATATCCTCTTCCAGATATTAAGCCTATTACTCTCGCTAGAACACCTGGTTCATTGTCAACAAGTACTGACACTGTATGCTTTGAAACTATTTCACTCATTAAACTAAAACTTTTCCTTCATCTGAAATTTCTTCTTTTTCAGTTTCGTCCCCAAGTAACATTTCATTATGAGCCTTACCTGATGGAATCATTGGAAATACATTTTCATTCTGTTCTACAACACAGTCAAATATAACCGGCCCATCATATTCGATCATTTCATTTATCGCTTTATCTAATTCATTAGGTTTCTGAACTCTTATGCCTTTAGCGCCATAAGCTTCAGCTAGTTTAACAAAATCTGGTAATGCATCTGTGTAGCTATGAGAATACCTTTTATCATGAAGCAGTTCCTGCCATTGCCTAACCATTCCCATGTACTGATTATTAATAATAAAAATCTTTACAGGTAATTTGTGTTGAATGGCAGTGGACATTTCCTGTATACACATCAATATTGACGCTTCTCCCGCAATATCTATAACTAATTTATCAGGATGAGCTACCTGTGCTCCAATCGCTGCAGGTAAGCCAAAACCCATTGTTCCTAATCCACCCGATGTTATCCATCTATTAGGTTTGTTAAATTTATAATATTGAGCCGCCCACATTTGATGTTGACCAACTTCAGTTGTAACAAATACATCTTTATCCTTAGTTAACTCATATAATCTCTGGATTGCATGTTGTGGTTTTATTATATTTTTATCGCTTACATATTTTAGTGAGTCTTTCTCTTTCCATTTATCAATTGTTTTCCACCACTCCTTGAGAGAGGGTTTATTGATTTTATAAACTTTAGACTTCCATAATTTTATAGAATCTTCCAACACATGTGCAACATCACCTATTAATGGTACGTCAACTTTAACAATCTTATTGATTGAAGAAGGGTCAATATCAATATGGATCTTTTTAGAATTTGGAGAAAACTCGTCAATTTTGCCAGTTATTCTATCATCAAATCTGGCTCCAATATTAATCATTAAGTCACATTCGTTCATAGCCATATTCGCTTCATAAGTACCGTGCATACCTAACATACCAATAAACTGTGAGTCGTCACCAGGATAGGCTCCTAATCCTTGTAACGTAGATGTAATCGGAAAACCAGTTAACCTAACAAACTCCCTTAGTAATTGAACAGCTGCATTCCCAGAATTAATAACACCTCCACCAGTATAAAAAATCGGTTTTTCAGCATTTGCTATTAATTTTAGTGCGTCATCAATTTGATCGATGTTTGCTTTTAATTTTGGTCTATACGATTTATGTTTAACAGTTTCAGGACCAATATACGTTCCTGTCTGAAATTGAATATCTTTTGGAATATCAACTAGAACTGGCCCAGGTCTTCCACTTGAAGCAACGTAAAACGCTTCGTGGAGAATTCTAGAAAGATCATTGATATCTTTAACAAGCCAATTATGTTTTGTGCAAGGTCTTGTAATACCTACAGCATCACATTCTTGAAAAGCATCGGTACCAATTAAGTGAGTTGGCACTTGTCCACTTATACAAACAATTGGAATAGAATCCATCATGGCATCCGTTAAACCTGTTACCGCATTAGTAACTCCAGGGCCAGATGTAACAAGCATAACCCCAACTTTACCGCTTGATCTAGCATATCCCTCAGCTGAATGAGATGCACCTTGTTCATGCCTCACTAAATAGTGCCTAATAGGCTGGTTGGTATCTCTTTCCTTTGCTAACTCATCATATATAGGCAAAACTGCCCCACCAGGATAACCAAAAATTGTATCAACTTGATGATCTTCAAATGCTTGTAAAACCATTTGAGCACCTGTCATCTGCATATTAACCATAAATTCCTCTTACGTTTGAAGTGACTTTCTATGGAGATTTGCCACAAAAGTCAAATACAATCAAATTAATGGAAAGTATATTAGATTTTTACATTACATAAATTTCTTTATATCTATGTTTTGGGTAATATTATTACCTTTTATCCAAGTTAGCTGTCTTTTAATGTAATTTCTGGTGTTTTTTTTGATGGTATTTTTACATTCTTCAAGATTAATTTTTTTATCTAAGAAGCTTCTTATTTCCCGAACTCCTATCGCTTTCATAATAGACTTATTATCGTTATAACCTTTGCTTAATAAATCACTTACTTCATCAATCACAAGGCCTTTAAACATATGTTCGACTCTTAATTCTGCCTTAGGGTACAATTCATCTCTATCAGTAGTTGTTAGTAATATGTGGTAATTTATATCATCAATAGCAGGAGAGGTATTTAATTGCCATTGTTCTAATACTTTCCCTGTTTGTTTTAAAAGTGAATAGCTTCTAAATATTCTTTGTCTGTCATTTTCTTGAATTTTAGTAGATGGATAACTTTTCTTTATCTCATCAAAAAGAAATCTAAGTCCATAACTATCAAATAGACCTTGAGTTTCATTTTTTGTCGTTTCATCAATATCAGGTATATCAGCTAAGCCAAACTTAAGTGCATTTAAATACATTCCTGTGCCTCCTACCAAAATAGGAAGTTTTTTGCTACTGAAACATTTTTTAATCTCATTTACTGCATCATTTAACCATGATGCTACTGTACTTGATTCATCTCCATTAAGATAACCATATAATCTATGATCGCATGTGCTTAAGTCTGCTTCGGTTGGCCTGTCGGTTAGGATTCTTAAATCTTTATAAACCTGCATACTATCCAAGTTAATGATCGATGATTTATGATTTAAAGCAATGTCGATTGCTTTTTTTGATTTTCCACTTGCTGTAGGTCCAAAGATGACAATTAAATCTCTAGACATGTTTCATCAGTCAAGCGAGAGTTTTGCGCCTATATATTTCCTTGAATTGGGACCTGAATAAAAAACGATCAAAATATTTTCTTTTCCTTGAGCTACTACTTCATCAATAATTTCTAATACAACCCCTGTTGAATTTACAACTTTGTTTTGTATTTCAATTATTATGTCATCTTTTTTTATATTCTGCCTTATAAGAAATGAATCGCTATCTATTTCAGATATAATAACACCTTGCAGAGTCGACGGCAGTTGTAACCTCTCTTTGTCTTCATCTGAAATAGTTCGTATTTTAATACCTAACTCAACTACGTTAATTGATGATCCATTATTTTCAATACTAGCAAGCTCTTCAAGGGATGGTTGCTTACCAAGATTGACATTTAATAAAACTTCTTTTTCATCTCTCCATACAACAACAGTGCTTATTTCCCCTATATTCGCCTCTGCTACTAATTTGGGGAGTGTTTGAACTGATTCAACTTCTTTACCATTAAATTTAATAATTATATCACCTTCTTTTACGCCACCACTTAGAGCCGGACTATCTGGTGTTAAGCCTTGAACTAAAGCGCCATATGTTTTAGTAAGGCCCAGGCTTTGAGCAATCTCTTCAGTTACTTCTTGAATTCTTACTCCTAACCATGCTCTTTCGATTTCACCTGTATCCTTTAGTTGATTAATAATATTCTTTGCGAGGTTCGATGGGATGGCAAAGCCAATTCCAATTGATCCACCGCTAGGTGAAATAATCATCGAATTAACTCCGATCACTTTTCCCTCTAGATTAAAAAGCGGTCCACCTGAGTTACCTCTATTAATTGAGGCGTCTGTTTGAATAAAGTCATCGTATCTTCCTCCCAGCATTCTACCTCTTGCAGAGACTATTCCAGCAGTAACAGTTCCTCCTAAGCCATGTGGATTTCCAATTGCCATAACCCAGTTTCCAACCTTAGCAGTATCAGAGTCACCAAATTCAAGATAATTCAGATTATTTGAATCAACTTTTAAAAGAGCTAGATCGGTTTCAGCATCAGCCGCAATCAACTCAGCCTCTATTTTAGTACCATCTGTAAATGTTACTTGTATATCAGATGCATTTTCAACTACATGGTTATTGGTAACTATAAAGCCATCTTCAGATATAACAAAACCTGATCCTAATGAGCTAAATTCTCGCTCAGATGGTTCAGATCGTGGCATATTAAATGGGAAGTTAAAAAAATCTTCTATTGATGGGACTTCAGGTCCTGTTTGCTCTATTACACCGGTTGTAGAAATATTGACTACTGATGGAGATACGCTTTCTGCTAAATCAGAAAATGTGTCTGGGCCCGTAAAGGCAAATGTAATGATTATGCCATTCAAATAAATGAATAAAGATAATGGAAAAATAAAATATTTTTTAATCATTCGATCACCGACCACAGCATTATGAAGCCTAATATTGCTGACATTAATCCACCCCACTTTAATGTATCATTTTTCATATTTAACATACTTGTAATCATTGTTTTCATTCTAGTTGGAAATAAGGCGTAAAGAAGACCTTCTATTATTAATAACATGCCTAAAGAACCTAATACGAATTGGGTCATATTTTATTATGGGAGATTATGTTTTAATTTCCTACGCTGCTAAAGTCGCCGAAGTACTCAAAAAATTCACTCTCGGGAGACAAGATCATTGTTGTGTCGTCACTATTAAGACCTTCAGTATAGGCCTGCATGGCTCTATAAAAAGCAAAAAATTCAGGATCTTTACCAAATGCTTCTGCAAAAACTTTATTTGCCATGCCGTCACCTTCACCACGAACGATGTTCGCTTCTTTTTCTGCTTGCGATTTGATAATTGTAACCTCTTTATCTGCAGTTGATCTTATCTTTTGTGCCATCTCTGCACCTTGAGCTCTAAATTCTCTCGCTTCTCTCTCTCTTTCTGTTTGCATTCTAGCAAAAATAGCCTGACTGTTTGCTTCAGGTAAATCGGCTCGCTTAATTCTTACGTCAACTATCTCAATACCAAAGTCTTTTACTTCAGCTTCAACAAGCGACGTAATTTGTTTCATTAGTTTGGATCTATTTTCTGATAAAACTGATGCTAAAGGTTCTTCACCTAAGACACCACGAATTCGAGAATTGACGACAGCAGATATTCTTGATCTCGCGACATTTTCATTTCCTAGGGCTTTATAAAATTCTAACACATCAACAATTTTGAATTTTACAAATGCATCAACAATGAGTCTTTTTTGGTCTGAAGCAATAATTTCAGCTGCTGGTGCATCGATGTCTAGTATTCTGTTATCGATAAATATGACATTTTGAATAAATGGAATCTTAAAATTAAGACCTGGTTCTGTAATTACCCTTTTTGGATCTCCAAATTGAAGGACAATTGCATTTTTTACTTCCAAAACAGTAAACAATGTAAAATATAAAATTATGGCAATTAGGCCAATTACAATAAGGGAAATTCTAGACGCTCTCATATCTAATCCTGTGTTTTCTTTAATTCTGGTAAGGGCAGGTAAGGCACTACTGAGTCCCCTCCATTTTTGTCGATAATTACTTTATCCATGTCAGAAAATACATCTTCCATGGTTTCATAAAAAATTCTCTTTTTTGTAACAGATGGGGCTTTTGCATACTCGGCTTGAATTGATAAAAATCTTGCGGCTTTACCCTCACTGTCAGCTATAACTTTTTGCCTATAACCCTCAGCCAATTGAAGTATCTGCTCTGCTTCACCTCGAGCCCTTGGGATTATATCATTGGCATAAGCTTCAGCTTCGTTACGTTGTCTTTCCCTATCTGCACGTGCAGCTTGGACATCTCTGAATGCATCAATAACTTGAGCGGGCGGATCTGCTTTTTGTGTTTGAACCTGCGTTATAGTTATTCCAGTTCCGTACTCATCTAATATCTCTTGAATTAATACTCGAGTTTTATCTTCAATCTCTGTTCTTCCCTCAGTTAATATAGATTGAATTGAAGCTTGACCTATCGACTCACGCATTGCTGTTTCAGCAGCACTTTTTACTGTTAATTCTGGGGCCTGAACATTAAATAAAAACTTTCCGGCATCATTGATTAACCAAAACACAGAAAAATCAATATCTACAATATTTTCATCTCCAGTTAGCATCAAGCTTTCTTCCTCGACGTCGCGAATTGCTGTAACACGTGAATCAGGGCTTTGACGATAACCTACATCTATTCTATTAATTTTTGTAACCTTAGGAGTGAAAACTCTCTCAATTGGATAAGGAAGATGGTAATTTAAACCAGGTTGAGTAGTTTTTGTATATTTTCCAAATTGAAGCACCACTCCTTGCTCATCAGGAAGCACTCTGTAAAAACCACTTGCTAACCAAATGAGTATTAGAATCCCTATAATGACCATTGGCCCTAACTTTCCAAAAAAAGAGCCAGGCATCATTCCTTTAAATCTATTTTGAGCGTTTCGAATTACATCGTCCATGTTTGGACCAGGACCACGTCTGCCGCTGCCGTTACCAGAAGATCCCCAAGGATCATTATTATTGTTATCAGACCAAGACATTTTGTTAATTGAATATTTATATATGGTAAAAATGGTTAAAAGCAATTAATTACAAGTATACCTATGATATATTGTGATTAATTATTATAATACAAGTTCAAAAAAATGGCAGAAACACTAGAAAATCAAGCATTACACTTACTTGGACAGGTAATGAACGACAGTAAAGGCGAGAATATCGTTGCACTGGGTATGGTGAAAAATATCAACGCCAATGAGGGTAAAATTGATTGCATATTAGAATTTGATGAGATTGATCAAAAAAAGAATGAAAAAATATTTAACGATGCTCAAGCCGCTCTTAATGAAATACCAGGCATTACAAAAGTAAATATTATTACAACATATCATAAAGAAAATTTAGAAAATGCAAAAGAAAATGGTGATCAGGTAAAAAAATCAAATAACGCCGGTACATCTAAAATAAAATATATTTTAGCTGTAGCCTCTGGAAAAGGTGGCGTTGGCAAATCAACTGTTGCTGTAAACCTCGCTTGTGCTTTCAAATCTCTAGGACTTAAAACATGTCTTTTAGATGCTGACATTTATGGACCATCAATTCCCAAAATGATTGGCGTGAATGAAAAGCCCTCCTCTGATGGGGAAAAGATAGAAACTATAGATCGATATGGTATTTCAACAATGTCTATGGGCTATATGGTGAATGATGAAAATCCAATTATTTGGCGCGGTCTTATGGTCATGAAAGCAATTAATGAGATGATCGATAAAGTTAATTGGGGTGATGCTGATATAATGGTTATTGATTTACCTCCCGGTACAGGAGATGTTCAATTATCGCTTATTCAAAAAATTAATATATCAGGTAGCGTTATTGTAACGACACCTCAAGATATTGCTTTGATCGATGTTGTGCGCGGTTTAAAAATGTTTGAAAAAACCAAAGTCCCTGTTCTTGGTCTAGTTGAGAATATGAGTTATTTTTTAGCGCCTGATACTGGAAAAGAGTACAGACTTTATGGTGAAAGCAAAACCAAAGAGATAGCTGAAAAATATGATTATGAAATTTTAGCAAATTTACCGCATGATCCATTGCTCATGGAACAAAGCGATAAAGGTCACCCTTTAACCGATTTAGTGCCAGACCACAAAGTTAGTAAAATATTTAATGATTTGGCAGAGTCTTTAATCAAAAGACTGAAATTGGAAAAACTATCTAGTACTAGTTAAGGTCAAATTTCTTTTGAAGCTCACTCCACTCTCTTTTTGATAAACCTTCTTCTTCAAATGAAACTTTTTCTCCCTTGAGAAGTTTTTTCATCAGATGAATTTCTTTTGCTGATAACTCTGTACCTCCCATGCGGTAATCTTCAAATGCCTCATAAGTCAAAGGAACCCATTTTTTTACTAGATCAAGCATTACATCTGCATAAACTCTGATCTCGTATTGAGCATGGTCATCGGCTCTTAAGGCTAGAAAATGAAGTAGATTATTGAGATCGATTTTCCAGTACCATTGTGTATACGTATTTAATGTAAGGTTCATTCTAGCAAGTTCGCGCGCAATACCTGACTTTCCCTCATCCAAAACTCCCCCTGAGGAATTTTCATTTAAAAGTGTCTCATAATTTGCGTACGTTTGCTCTGCATCATTTTTTAATATTTGAATAACATTTGATGCTTCGTCATCAGTTAGTGTGTCCCCCCGACCCTGGTTATTAATTTGAGATTGTGCCGCTAAATTTTCTGCAGAGGGTATGTAGAACTCTTTATCAAGTATTGAATACCTTGCAGAATATTCATTTACATTCGCAGTTCTATGTCTAATCCACTGACGGGCAATAAAAATTGGTAACTTTATATGAAACTTAATCTCACACATTTCAAATGGCGTTGAGTGGCGGTGTCTCATTAAGTATTTAATTAGACCCTTATCATTTGAAATTTTCTTTGTACCTTTACCATAAGAAACCCTAGCAGATTGAACTACAGAACTGTCATCACCCATATAGTCAATAACCCGGACAAAACCATGATCAAGAACTTCAATGGGCTGGTACAAAACAGCCTCAAGCTCTGGAGCAGTAACTCTTGATGTCTCATTTTTTTCAGAGCGTAAAGCTTCTATCTCTTCAAGTTGTTCTTTATTTACAGGCATTTTTGTGAATCAAATAATAATGGCATATTATAATAAGAATAGCCTCTTTAAAAAGATCCAATATCAAACTATATTCAGATTGCTGGGGATATCCTAGCTATAGAGATAAACGGCTTACGTAATACCCATTACGGACCCGGGGGCGGTACCCGGCACCTCCACCAATTTTAGGGGGTGATATAGGATCGACGAATGTTTAAAGGTAAGTTTTTCTCTCGGCATTGTACCGCCGTTATCGGGCTAACTTTTAAATGCTAACAATAAATTAGCGCTCGCTGCTTAATACAATTAGGCAAGCGCGGTTCGGGAGGCACCGGGCAACAGAAGTCTCCCACTAATTTCAGAATTAGTATCTCATCTCAAATTCATCAGATTCACACTTCAGAATCACTTCGCACTTCACTTCGCACTTTTTTGACCCCTTCAAAAGACTTCGCACTTTTGCTTCAAATGACCATTTATTTTGTGTATCACGATACTGTTAACATTAATGATGATCGTGCTACCCATTCAAAATCGTGTATCCTTTACCTATAACAAAAAGAAAGAGAGTAATATGTTTACACACGAAACGATAGAATATGCACCGACACTGATGTCTTTCGGCCATTATAAATCTAATCACAGATTATCATTGAAGTATTTACAAGAACCAGAGTGGTCAAATGTGACTACGAAATGTTGTAAGTCTGGTGACTGGTTAGGATTATCATTAATAGGTTATAGTGACGACCCAAATGATTTATCTAAACCAAAAGTCTTAGGTAATAATTCTGAAACTAATAATCAGACTAGACCAACATTCATTTATGAAATGAATATCTTAAGATCAATAACAAGTATCGTTGAAAATTTTAAACGACAATTCTTTTGTGATCTTGATAGAGTTAGATTACTAAAAGTAAAACCTAATGCAGTCATAAAGAAACATACCGATAAAGTTGATAAAGATTTTCTGATAAAAGATTGTCCACTAAGAAGATTTCATATACCGATTAAAACCAACCCAGACGCAATAATGACTGTCTATGGTGATAAAGAAGTTTCAATTAATATGAAAGAGAACCATCTATATGCAGTTGATGTGACTACACCTCATTCAGTCGTAAATGGTGATGAAGAAAGAATTCATTTAGTCATAGACGCATTTTTAAGAGGCGAAATATATGAGTAAAACAATCTGGCAAAAGAAACTTGGTGGTAGTCTCAAGATTTACAAACAAGAACGAAGTAAATATATCCAAGTTTCTTTCTATGTATCACCTTCTTATAGTTCTAATGGGTTATTTCGTAAGTCGTTAAAACCTATTACTTCTAAAACAGAGGGTAAGAAAGAGGCAATTAGACTCTGGAAGTCATTTGATTTTGATAAGTACGATATCAAGAGAACTTCACAGACTTTCAATGATACGGCTGAAAAAGCATTTGATCAAAGAATTCACCACTACAAACTCAAGAACAGAATGAAAGAGATTGATAGAGGAATGAAAATCAGAAACACAGGTATATCTGAATTAAGAAGATACAGAAAAGAGATCAAACCTTTTCTTGGTAATGTACCGATGAACGATAGAGACCTGATTCAAAAGTCTGTTGATGAATTAGTCGATAGATGGACAACAAGAGGTAATGAAGATGGTAAAGTACTTAAAGGTAGTACAATCACAAAGTACTTGAACATCATTCAATTAATTTGCAAACAAGGTGTTGCAGATGGATTGTTAAACTTAACAATTAAGAATCCACCAGTTGATAGAAGAAGTAATGCACGACCAGCATATCGAATGACTGATCTTCAAAAGATAACAAATAGAGTATTAAAGATATATGAACTCAATAATGACCCAATGTACTTAGAATTATATGTCTATTTACAGTTCATAATATCTTCAACCACTCGATATGGTTCAGAGACTGTGTCTCTTCGGGCTGATCAAATGAAATTATTATACACAAAAGACGATATCGAATTTATCAAAGTCTTAGTTGGAACGACAAAGACGCAAAAAGAATTCAGTTATCAAACCGACCCGTATTTTATGACAAAATATGGTGATTATGTGCGAGATAGATTTCAAACCTACTCCCCAAAAGACTATTTCTTTTTTAAAGATGACAAAAGAGATCGCAATCAGATCAATAACTGGGTGCAAGACGCATTTGTGCGAGTCGCAAAAGAAGTTAATGTATATTACTTCAATGGTAAGAGTAGACCAATGACTTCAATACGACACCTTCAAACAAAAAGAGACTTGAGTGACGGTAATTTAGTAGATGTAGTCGCAAAGAAATTCAATACATCACCTGATATGATCGCAAAACACTATGACCACGATACTGATGACGATAATGTGATTGAAGAATACGAGAAATACTATGCAAAACGAATTAACAAAGTTAAATCCAGAAAATAGTAATTATTCCACCCGTAGAAGACTCTATCCTTATATATACTAATACAACATTTAAATTTGATTATTTAAATACCTTGTAAAACACATATCCGAGTGAATTAAAGATAGAATTATATCGGAATATAGGAGGAAATATTTGATCGACATTACACGATCACCGCTATCTTCAAGAAGTAGAATAACTTAAACTTGTAAAAACGAAGTAAAGTTTGATGAATAGAAATGACACCCCTCGTTGTTTTTAGAGTAATTGTTGAAATACTTTTATAGAAAAACAATAGGTCATCATCTGCACAACAGAATCTAAGAAAGTGTTGAGTAATGCAGTCGCAGACAATGGAAGTAAAGTAATTGTGGATCAGTTTGCCCCACAACCTCGTAAGAGTTGATTTCTTAGACCACCGACTAGGTAAAGACGCAAAGCAAATATTCGGAATGAATAATTTGGGTTCTCTCGGAAGTGGTTTCCCCTCCCAAAATCGTTAGTTCGATTGGAGGGGAAGTCCACCTCCAGATAATCCGCAAGAGATAAGGTAGGGGTAAAGGTATCCTACCTGATAACCAACAACAGATACTTGAACACGAAGTGTTCAATCGTCTTACGAAACTAACCACACACCGACAGTCACTAGAACGGCTGAGAAAGATAAATATTAGTATGAATTCAAAAGATAAGATTAAACAAAAGATAACCGAAGCAAAAAGAAAATTAAGTACACAAGAGAAACTAGATCAGATTTTCTTAATACTAGAAGAGATAAGGAAACTATTATGAATGACGCATTCCATTATTCGATGAAAGCAAGACATCTAAAACAACAAAAAGAAAATCAAAAGAGTACCAGAAATATTGGTACAGATATGGTGATGAGACAACCAACTAATCAATTTGGATTATATGACAAATACATAGGTACAAAATCAAAAGTAATTAGGACATCTGAATATGACACTAATAGACAAGTACTCAATAGTAGTGATGAAGTAAGACACGCAACAAAGAATTTAAATACGAACCTTTACAAATCGAGAAACAGACACATTGATAATAAAAACAAACGACAATTTTAACCGACTTTGCCCCTGCACGGCTGAAAAGGATAATTAATGCAACACACACCTAAAAAGAAAAGACATATGATCACTCTCGATCCAATAACACTAGAGAGGTATAACGAATTAAGACAAACAAAGTTTTATGGAATACCTCTATCTACCAGAATACAACAACTCATTAGTGAAGATTTAAGACGACACGCATAAATATTAATAACTATATCAATTTGCAGATTAACTTCTTGTCTGTGAAGTTTCGTATAAAGAACCCATAAGACTTTGAGAGACCCTCTTCCTATCTTATGGGTTCTTTTTTTTAGATCAAGTCCATTGAGATAACAGTAAATGTTCTAAAACCATTTGCCTCTTGAAATGTTTTAGAGTACTCGACTTTATAATTCAAAACTGTATCACTAATCTGATTTACAATTTTATTATCATAATCAAGGACAATACCTTTCTTGTTATCTTGACTTAACATTGTTTGGGATTGGTTGAATGAGGAATTGTAGGTATCAATTACTTCAGACTTCGCATTAAGTAATGACTTAGATTTAGATATCTCTAGGTCTTTACTGAATGAACTAGAACAACCATAAACTTTTGCAGAGTTAGATTTATAGTCATTACATATTTCATAATTGACCTGTAGTAATTGATTGTTTCCTTTCAACTGTATTACTTCATCTTTGACCATTTTCGTTTGAGAACAACCAACGAGAAATAATAAACAAGACACTATTATTATATTTTTCATATTCACCTCCTTTCTACATATTTTCTAAGATGAAAAGAAATGTAAGAATCAATCCTGTTTCAAACATTTGCATTTTCTCTTCTTTGGTTAAGAACGACTCTGACCCGATCGGCTGTACTTCATCACAAACTTTGATTTCTTTCTTTGAGATAACTTGTCCGTTCTCAATGATAGTTGTTGTGTTGTAAGTACATTTACCTTCGGCAAAAGACATTGATGTCGTTAACAATAAGATGACGAATACTCTAGACAATGTATTCATCTAGATACCTCAAATCATCTTCCATTATTCTCTTCTTCCAACACTCAAGTACAAACTTTTCGTACTTATCCCAAGTGTGAGTTAAGAGACCTTTATCATCTACGAAGATTTCTCTTTCCTTATTGAGTAAACAATCTTGACAATAAAGTTTACCGATTGAAACCACTTCACACGCATCAAGGTCTTCTTTGGTTAATTCGATATTACAGTTAGAACAGATGTACATTATGCAACCTCCAACAATGTTTGATTGTGTTCACGATTGATGATTTTATGAACTTGGGTGTAGTGTATTTTTCTACCGAACTTCTTTAGTATTTCTTCGGCAATTTTTCTATACCCTAACCCCTGCGTTCTTAAATTCATCATTGATTGTAAAATGACGAATTCTTTTTCATTTGGGATTAGTTTACCGTTATCATCTTTTGAATAACCGAACTCTAATGCACCACCAAGATACTTTCGTTCTTTCTTTGCGAAATGTTTACTTGCCTTTATTCTTTCTGAGATATTAATTCGTTCTGTCTCTGCAAGACAAGATAAGACATTAAAGACGATCTGACCAACACCACCATTAGTCACACAACCAAGATCAGTTATATGAATTTCAATTCCTTTTAATTTACATTCGTTAACAAATTGAAGTGTATGCAAAGTTGATCTGGATAATCTATCTAATCTTGATACGACTAGACGATCACCTCGTTTCATCTTATCGACTTTCTCTTTTAGGGCTGTTCTTTTTCTGAATTCAGTTGCCCCTGAAACGACTTCTTGAACTACATCATCAAGACTGAATTCTTGCAATTCGCAGTAGTTTTTTATTCTTTTCTCTTGTGTCTCTAAACTTGTACCATTTAAAGACTCAAGATGACTTACTCTTAAATAACCTAGAGTTTTCATAGTTTTCTCCTTTCTTGTAGAGGTTGCAAATGCGACTACTACATTTTAAAGAGTTACCAAAATGCCAAAAGCGTTATTCCAACTTTGTGTATCACACCTACCCTCAAATTTTAAATATCCGTGATACGAGACGATAAATTTTGTGTATCACGATCAGAGGCAGTGAAGTGCGATTGATAGTGAACTATTGTGTGTTAAAATAGACCTTGTAGGTTCGTTGATAAATTGGTTAGATACCTATTAAGTAAAGGAGATAAAATGATCGAAGTACCGAGTAAAAGAAAAATGATTAGAGAAATGACTACCAAAACACCAGAACAGAAAGTCATCTATCTAACCTTTATGTTAGAGAATTTGAAGATGCAGGGGCAAGATACACCCTTGTACGATACAAAGTTAGAATGGATACAAAATCAGATTTATATAAACACCAATGTAAAAGAGATCATAGACCAACAACACGGTCTAGATGCATTTATGGAATAACCGACACCAGTGTCTGACGGCTGATTATGAGTTTATTAACAAGTAGAGGTAATATTAAGAACAAGTCTATTACTAATGAAGTAATCATTGATAAGAGAACCGACAAGATTGTAAAGTACTGGCAAAAGAACAAGTTTCCATATTACCCAACCGATAAGAAATTTAGAGATCAAAAGTTTAAAGAATTCTTGAAAGTAGATGATAGAAAGTCATTAGACTTTGCAAATAGACTTTTCACATTTCATAAGGGAGGTTTAACTCTTGCGTGGTCATATCACCCTCACGCATTTAAAGTACAATGCAAAGACTCAACTTCACCCTATGATGTTTTCAAAAGTAAAGAGATGTTCTCTAACGGAATACGGAAGAAGATTAAGGGTGTATTCTTTGCAAAGGAAGATAATTGGGAAGATTTAATGACTCAATCAAATACGAATAAAGAAAAGATCAGGGGCATTTTAAGAAGAGTCACTGGTTCACAAATGGTCTCTAACTTCAGACCGATTACTGCATCAATGTTGTACAAAGTATTTTGTGATAAAGGAGATACAGTTTGGGATATGAGTTGTGGTTGGGGTGGTCGTTTACTCGCAAGTATAAAGGCAGATGTTAATTACATTGGTACTGACCCAAACAAACAGACAATGAAAGGTCTTAAAGAGATGTCACAGACATTCAAGTCATCGGCTAGAAATCACGAATTATTGACAATGGGGAGTGAAGAATATCGACCAGATAAGAATTCATTAGATTTTGCATTTACAAGTCCACCCTATTTTGACACCGAAAAGTACTCGAATGAAAGTACACAATCTTATTTAAAGTTTTCAAAACTTACAGATTGGAAACAAAAGTTTCTCAAAAAGACAATTCAGAATATGTACTATGGTCTTAAACCAAATAAATTCTGTGCGTTAAATGTTGCAAATGTAAGAAATGTTTATGAGACTTTTGAAGATGATACAGTTGATCTTGCAAAAGAAGTTGGGTTCAAATTAGTAGATACTTTCTATTACAAGTTATCATCACAACAAGCAGATTCAAAAGTAGAACCAATCTTTATATTTAAGAAATGAAGTACGAAGTATCAGATTATATTAAAGAGATATTATGGGGTATTGTGCATTGTGCAGAGGCAAATTATGCAAAGGTTGTACAATTCAAATTCACTAAAGGTGAAAATCAATATTACATCAATCCGAAGAGAGATTTGTTAATCACATTCAAATTAGATAAACCGATTAAGTTTGATTTCCCTATTCCCAATCTAGAGACCTTCCTTTCTGGGGCTGCGAAAATAGATTCTGACAAACCGAAAACGACTATTGATCAGATAGTCACACCACAAAAGAGAGACATCAAAGACTTTACTGGTGGTAAGATAATTGCAAATCTTAAATTCACTCACGATCATTTATTACAAACACAAAAGTTGACGAAGTTCAAAACAGTCAATCTGATGGGTGATAGTCGTAATTCAGAATTAAGATTTCAAAATCATTACTGGAATTATTGGATTGATGATGGTGTTAAGAAGATAATCCCCCTGGGGAAAGTTAGTAGAAAATTCAGATATGTTCTTGAGAGAAAGAAGTTAACTAAATTATTACCTACTGATTACCAATTGATACTTCGAGAAGAGATAGTCCAATTTCAACACAAACATATTAACTTATATTTCAAACCAGAAGTTAAATGGGTAAGAAAACGAATGAGAGAATGGGAACGACCAGACAAATCAGTATCTGATAAAGATTTAAAGAATAGATATAAACAGGTCGGATTGATCTAAAATTGAGGATTTCTTGTACGGAGGATACACGAGGATACGGACTTTCAATGTGAGTAATATGTAAGTACCCCCCCCCTTTAAACTGAAAACATTCCATAAGTAATCTTTTAGATACAATACAACTCAAAAGGTATTGGTAGAATTTATCTCAAATTTTTTTTCGAGTATAAAATTAGTGTCAGAAGTCGGTCGACTTTACCCCTGCACGGCTCAATACGATCGTTTTTTATTTGAATAGGTTGGTCTCTTAACTTTCTTGGTAGTAGAAACAGTATCATCTTCCAAGACTTTATCTTTTACAAAGTCAATGACTTGATCATAAACATATCCACCACTTGCATTTGTTGTTCTTTTCAATGTTGCAAATTTATATTTCTTTAATAATTGTTTTAAGTCCTTTTCAAGTTGCATTACTAATTTCTTATCCTTTTTATGTACCTTTTTAGACCAGTCGACTGATATGTAATGAGTCTCATAATGATCTCTCCTTTTTTTAGTACTAGGTACATTAAGTTTGAAATGATCTGAAACATCTTTCCAGACCATCTTTGGGTTGATTAGTTGTTTCATACTATCATCAAATTGATCACTTTTATTTTGACTGATCATCTTGTTCTGAAGTTGAGTTAACTTTAACCAAGTAGTAAATTCAGGTGGTAATTTATTATAGTAATCTTTTACAACATCACTATTTGCAACCATCATATATCTCTCTTGTTTCTTTTCGTGCAGACCTTCTTTTGCAAGTTCTTTCTTTAGATTACCGAAATCGTGTTTAAGTTCTTCTTTTGCCTTGAGAAGTGCTTTTCCAATTTCATAGAAACCAACACCAGATAATTTTTCAAAACCATCTGCAAGTTTAAAGTTCTGCATAACTACTTGTTTGAACCCTTTAACAGTAGTCGGCATTTTCATCATACTTGTTGAGTAAAGACCTTTTGCGTCTGCCTCTATGATTTTAGTTATTTCTACTTTATTCGATTTCATATCCATAAATCTTACCTCCAATCGTACCTTTAGACCAAGAGATATTTCCAACAACCGACATTCCCATTTTCTCGTAGAATCTTCTTGCTCGTGTATTTGCTGATCTAACACTCAGAATTATTGACCGACTTTGAGTGTCGTTGGCTGTAATAAATCTATTCATTATTATTCTTGCATTTCCATTACCCTTTCGAGAGTTCAAGATTTGATGAATAATAAGATCACCTTTATTGTATTGAAAATCACCCAAAGTACCTCTTCTCTTGTATTCACCGAATATGAGAATTACTCCCTCGTAATAGATCACATTATTGTTTTTGATTTGCCTTTTGAGATAGTCCGTTCTGATATGAGGAAAGACATCTCTATTTTTCTTAAATTCCGACCAAATCGTATCGAAATCTTTCATCTTTGCTTTTTTCATATCTCTATTTTATGGGAGTTTTAGGTGGTAACACACAGCAAGGTATTGTTAACACTATTGTGATACACAAAATAATGTATAAAATGAGACATCAATGTCTGTGAAAAGAAGAATATCAGTTAGAACACCTGAACAACGAAGGTTGAGAAAAGAGGACTTCAGCAGAATATCAGTTGATCGACCTGTCTATCGTTGGTTTGCGGTGTGGTGTAAAGTACTCAAAGAATTAGAGGGTCAATCGGTTGAGGTCAGACAAAAGAAATTCAAATTAGGATTTTCAAATCATCAATGGTGGAATTTAATCAATACAAAACAGATACCGAAATCACCTAAATTCATACGACCAGATATCAAGAATTTGCCAAGAGACATTAACAAATTCAATAATGCATTTTTCGATAGATATAGACCTCACTTTATTGAACCATCTACAACCTTTTCACCGACCCTGTCTGAGATGGCTGATAATTTAAATGGAGGTAGTTTTATTCATATTCCAGATGATTACCCAATACGAAGTATTCTTGATGACATTAGGACTTGGTACACAGAAAAAGAGAAGAAAAGTAAACCAAGAAAGAGTGCAAGAATAATACTAGATCAAGTTGATGATAATTTGATGAAACGGATATTTCATACATTCAGATTAAGTCTGACTACTGACTATGATAATCTTCAATTACATTTTCAAGTACAAAAGATAATGTCAAAGAGATTTGAAATACCTAAAATTGAAAGAGAAAATGCAAAAGGTGGTCTTGGAAGTAGAACGACTGGAACGATAAGGTCTGATTATCTATCTGAGATCAAAAAGACGCAAAGAGATAAACAATTCGCAAAACTACTTTTGATCAATCTGGGTAGAGGTTCATTCCCTAAAATCAAGAGAATCGAAAATCCATAATTGCCCCATATAGGGCAATTTTGGGCAATTTGATATCAGTACACTCAATCGCTATTTTTATCTCTAAAATGATGTTCCTAGTCGATTTGCCGACTGAAACATAAGTACTTTTTATTCAAGATTTGATCTAAAACTTCGCACTACTTCGCACTTCGACTTATTTTTGAGATATGGTAATATATTCACTAGTGAAACGAGACACAGAAGTCTCCCACTTATTAAGTAGAAAGCTAATTTGGAATACTCGTTGGCAAAGCTGTATGAAGCATTGTAGCAACTAACCTTTCGTTCTGATCAAATAACTTTCCCTCAATAGTCGTAACTGTTTTGCCATATTTTATAATTTTAGTTTGCATAGTAGCCCTGCCGAGTGACATCGGCCTATGAAATAAAACATGATGATCTGTTGTAAGTGGAAGTTTTTCTTCTTTGAAAGCAATATATGCTGTCATTGAAGTAGCTTCGTCTAAGGCTGCATCGATCATCCCACCTTGCACTAAATTGAGTGGACTTGCCGTCTCAGGTGGAAAAATTATTTCAAAAAAGAAAATCCCGTTCTTTTCTTTTATGAATTCAAAATTTAAAAATTTTCCTGACGGACTTTCCTGTCTTTTTTTAAACATAAAAGTTAAGCTTAATTTACTTATTAACTTTTAAAATGTCTAAAAATTACTAGTTTTAAAAATTACGGACTCTGATATCTCAAATTTATGATTCCTTACTACTTAGCTGCACTCTCACTTATTTTCTTGTTATTACTGGCATTTCATTTCGGATTTGCAGTAGTATAATAGAATTATCATTGAAAAAGCGTAATCGCTTACCATATATAATATATTAGGGTACTATAGTACATTCATCATGAGTCAGAAAACAAGACAAGAACAAGACAGTTTAGGTAGAATTAAAGTTGCCAACACTAATCTATGGGGAGCACAAACTCAAAGGTCATTAAAGAATTTTAGAATTGGCAATGATATTATGCCAATTGAGATAATTCATGCCTTGGCAGTTATTAAGATGTCATGTGCAAAAGCCAACCAAAAACAAAAGCTTTTAAGTCCTAAAATAGCCAGAGCAATTATAGACGCTGCAAAACAAGTTTCCTTGGGAAAGTATGACGAACATTTCCCCCTTTCTGTATGGCAGACCGGATCTGGAACTCAAACAAATATGAATGTAAACGAAGTTATTGCTAATATAGCAAACAGAAAAATATTGAAAAAACTTGGTACCAATTCACCTGTACATCCAAATGATCATGTTAATAAAAGTCAATCAACTAATGACAGCTTTCCATCGGCTATGAATATTGCATCTAAATTAAAAATTATGAGTGAGCTTATTCCCGCATTAAAAAGTATGGAAAAAGTATTAAAATCGCAATCTCAGAAATGGAAAAGTATTATAAAGATCGGAAGAACACACTTGCAGGATGCAACACCACTTTCTTTAGGGCAAGAATTTTCTGGGTATCAGGCGCAAATCAATTCAAACATAAGAAGAATTGAGGGAGCATTAACCAACTTAAGTTACCTTGCTCAAGGAGGAACCGCTGTAGGCACTGGACTTAATACAAAGAGAGGTTTTGACCAAATAGTGGTCTTAGAAATTAGTAAAATAACTAAGGCAAAATTCAAACCTGCTGCGAATAAATTTCAAGCACTAGCATCTCATGACTCGTTAGTAGAGCTATCTGGCGTACTTAATGTGATTGCCAGTGACTTATTTAAAATCGGAAATGATATACGCCTTTTGGCATCAGGCCCTCGCTCAGGTTTAGGTGAAGTCAGTCTGCCTGAAAATGAACCTGGGTCATCTATCATGCCGGGAAAAGTAAATCCTACCCAAAGTGAGGCTTTAACAATGGTGTGCTTACAAGTCATGGGTTTCCATAATGTTATCTCAATGGCAGGTTCACAAGGTCATTTTGAACTTAATGCATTTAAACCACTCATTGGCTTAAATATCATTAATTCAATTAATTTACTTGCCTCAGCGATAAATAATTTTAATGAAAAATGCCTTAAAGGGATTAAGCCCAATATCAAAAATATTAAGCAAGGAGTTGAAAATTCATTAATGTTGGTAACGGCTTTAGCTCCAGAGATTGGCTATACTAAGGCTGCTGAGTTGGCAAAATTAGCACATAAAAAGAATATATCACTTGTAGAGGCAAATAAAATTTTAAAATATTTAGAAAATAAGAAAATTAAATTACTTCTCAATCCCAGCAAAATGATCTCTTCGTATTGATTAGCTCAATGCAGAACCCTAAAAAGCGTACAGTCAATCTAGATGGTCATATCACGAGTGTATTTTTAGAAAAAGAATTTTGGGAAGAAATAGTTTCTTTAAGTAAACAAAACAATACTACGCCCGATCGACTAATTTCTGATATTGATCAGAAAAAGACAACTTCAAATTTATCAAGTGCCATTAGACTATACGTCTTGAATCACTTAAAGAATCGAACATGAGCAGTGCCCAATACCTAGAGAATTTAAATGAATTGCAGCATGAGTCAGTTTGCAGTACTGAAGGTCCAAATCTAATTATTGCTGGAGCAGGAACAGGAAAAACAAGAGTTTTGACGACACGTGTGGCGCATATTTTAGAGACTAACCTCGCATTTCCATCTCAAGTACTTTGCGTTACATTTACCAACAAAGCTGCTCGTGAGATGGCTGATAGGGTTCAGCAGCTCGTAAATCAAAGTATGGACAGAATTCCCTGGATCGGCACATTTCACTCAATTGGAGCTAAAATTATTAGAAATCACGCCGAGGTATTGGGTCTTAAGTCAAGCTTTACAATATTGGATAAAGATGATCAGCTTTCACTCATAAAACAAATTATTAAAACTGAAAACCTAGATCAATCTCAATTCTCACCCAAACTTATTCAATCAAAAATTGACCAATGGAAGAATAAAGCATTAAACCCTGATGATATAAAAGTTGTAAGTCTTGATAGTCTTATTGATGAAAAAAGTTCATCAATTTACAAAATCTATCAGCAAAGATTATTTGAAATTAATTGCATAGATTTTGGAGACTTACTGTTACAATGTATAAATCTATTCAAGCGAGATGATATTTTAAAAAGATATGCATCAAATTTTAAATATATACATGTAGATGAGTATCAGGATACTAATGCAGCACAGTACATATGGCTAAGACTTCTTGCGTCTGAACATCTTAACATATGCTGCGTCGGTGATGATGATCAATCCATTTATAGTTGGCGTGGAGCTGAAGTAGATAACATGCTAAAATTTGAAAAAGAATTTGAGAACGCAAAAGTAATAAGATTAAAACAAAATTATAGATCAACAAATAATATCTTACAGTCTGCATCGTCACTTATAAGTTATAACGAAATGAGGCTTGGAAAAGAATTAATATCTGACCAAGGAACTGGCGAACCAATCTATCTGCATTTAGTTAATTCAAGTCGTGACGAAGCAAACCTCGTCGCACAAGAAATTTTAGATTATAAAAAAGATAATCCTGATTTAAATGACATTTCCATTTTAGTTAGAGCTGTTTTTCAATCGAGAGAAATAGAAGAATCTCTAATAAAGTATTCTATTCCATATCGAATTATAGGTGGAATTAAATTCTATGAAAGATCTGAAATAAAAGATGCAGTTTCGTACTTAAGATTAGTTTATGAAAGTCAGGACGATGTCGCCTTTGAAAGAGCACTCACAGTTCCAAAAAGAGGCATAGGTGAAAAGTCTTTTAATCATATCCTCTCACTCGCAAATCGAAATAAAATTTCCTTATACCAAGCTTCTAAAAATATGATTGATACTGATGAACTAACAAAAAAAATTTCTGAAAGTTTAAAATTATTTATTGGAGTTATAGACAGAGGCAAGTCAATGATCGAGAATGTTCCATTCTATGATATTTTGAAAGTATTATTAGATGAGTCTGGATATATGAATATGCTTAAGAATGATAAAAATGTATCTGCTCAAACAAAAATTGAAAATATAAAAGAACTTATAGTTGCAATGCAAGACTACAATAGTATTGAGGAATTTTTAGAGCATATTTCATTAGTAACAGCGGTAGATGAAAATAATGCAGATAATAAAGTAAGTATAATGACATTGCATGCTGCAAAAGGACTTGAGTATGACTTTGTTTTTCTGCCAGGGTGGGAAGAAGGATTGTTTCCGCATCAAAAAACAATTGATGAAAGTGGCAATAAGGGCATAGAAGAAGAAAGAAGACTGGCTTATGTAGGAATAACCAGAGCTAAGAAAAAAATTAATATTGTAACATCCATGACGAGACGTTTTCAAAATAATTGGATGCCTTCACTTCAATCAAGGTTCATTGATGAATTAGATCAAGAAATCATAAAGACAATCAACCACGCTACAGATCATTTGAATTCTTTTCAGGAACCTCATTTTGACGAATACAACCAGGATTATGGTTTGAAACCAAAAAAGATTTCATTTCAAAATAATGAGGTTTCTAGCTATAGAACTGTCGTAGATATGGAAATAGAAAATGTAAAAGATATAAATGATGACCTTATCCTGCAAATTGGACAAACTGTTGAACACAAAAAGTTTGGTATCGGAACAATACAAGATATAGATGGGACAAAAGCTATTGTTGATTTTGTCAAACACGGTAAAAAAAAGCTAATTTCTGATTTCTTAAAGCCATGCTGAGCAACAAAAATAAATTATTAAAAATAAGATCGTTATTAAAGAAAAATAATATTCAGTATTATATTCTTCCTCATTCGGATGAATATCAAAATGAATTTCTGCCAGAGTACAGCAAACGGCTAGAATGGGTCAGTAATTTTACTGGTTCTGCTGGGGATATTATTATTGGTAATAAGGAGGCGTTTCTTTTTGTTGATGGCCGCTATACGATTCAAGCATCTCAAGAAGTAAATAGAAAACACTTCAAGATTTATAATTATTCAGATTTATCTCCTATTGATTTACTTAAAAATAAAAAACCAAAGGCAATAGGTATCGATGGGAATACAATAACTTATCAGAGGGTAACTCATATTAAAAAAAATATAGACAAAGGTGTAAAGATTAAGAATATCGATAAGAATTTAATAGATCAAATCTGGGTCGATAAACCTAAAAAAAAGAAATCTAAACCATTTGCAGTAGGTGGCATAAATACTTCTGCAAAAGTGAATTACATAAAGAAATATTTGTACAATTCTAATTCAGATTACTATTTACTTACCGCATGTGACTCGATCGCATGGATATTCAATATAAGAGCAAAAGATATAAAATATTCGCCTTTATTTTTATCAAAGGCTTTAATTCATAAATCTGGAAAATGCTATGTTTTTTCTGATTTTAATAATTCTAAAAATATAAGATTTGGTATTGATATAGAATTTAGAAATACTCCAGAAATTAATAATTTTGTAAATAATTTAGACAAAAAAGAAATAATAACATGTGATGCAAATACTGTGTCATTCAGTCTAGCTAATCAGATTAAAAATAACGCAAAATTAAAAATTGAAGGCGATCTGATCCAATTATTAAAATCAAAGAAAAACAGATTGGAAAAAAATGGAATGATAGAATGTCACAAACGAGATGGCATAGCCCTTACCAAATTTATTTACTGGATTAAAAATAACGTGAAAAAAAAGAAAATATCAGAATTAGATGCAATTAAGTACTTGGATAATAAAAGAAAGAAAAATGAAAAGTTCTTTTCATTAAGTTTTCCTACAATAGCAGGAACAGGATCTAACGGTGCAATCGTACATTATAGAGCTAATGAAAAAACAAACAAAACAATTAAGACTTCAGATTTATTTTTAGTAGACTCAGGAGCTCAATATTTAGACGGTACAACAGATGTTACCAGAACAATTTGCTTCAATACACCTTCACCAGAACAAATTGAAATGTATACAAGGGTTTTAAAAGGACACATTGCAGTTGCAAGCAGTAAAATTAAGTATGGGGAAACAGGTAAAAAACTTGACTACTTAGCAAGAAAACCATTGAAAGAAATAAATTGTAATTTTGATCACGGTACCGGACATGGAGTCGGTTGCTTTCTAAATGTTCATGAAAATCCTCCCTCAATTTCTAAAAATTCAAAAATTAAATTTGAAGACGGTATGATTGTTTCTAATGAGCCTGGTTATTACAAAGAAAATCACTATGGCATTAGAATCGAAAATTTAATTCTCTCAAAATTATCAAACGGAACGATAACTTTTAAAACCATAACAATAGCCCCACTTGAAAGATTATTAATAGATCAATCCTTATTAACTACAAATGAAATTAATTGGGTAAATAGATATCATAAAAGAGTAAGAAATACATTAATGCCATCAATGAACTCTAATGAGAGAGATTGGCTTATTAATCAAACTGCACCTTTACAATAAAGATAACTTTCTCCAGCTCTCTTCGTTCATAATCTCTATTCCGAGTTCGTTAGCTTTTTTTAATTTTGAGCCAGATTTTTCTCCTGCAATTAATATATCAGTAGATTTATTGATACTTGAAACAACTTTAGCGCCTAGTTTCTCTGCCATGGATTTTGCTTCAGCCCTGGACATAGAATTTAAAGTACCTGTAAAGATTATTTTTTTTCCTGTAATTGGAGATTCGACTGTCTTTAATGAACTTATGACTAGGTTAACTTCTTCAATAAGTGATAATATTTGATTTCTATTGTCTTTATAATCTGAATATTCGTTAAAAGACTCTATTGCTTTAGGGCCAAGTCCATCTGTATTTTCTAAAATATTAAATATATCTTTTTTGACCTCTTGATCATTGTTATAAAATCTTCTGAATTCATTTTTGCTCTTAAATGCTAAAGCAATTGCTTGAGCATTTTTTTCACCAATAAATCTAATACCAAGCGAATATATAAATTTTGAAAGTTCAATTTTCCTTTTATCATTAACGGCTTCAACTAAATTTTTAAATGAAAGTTCCCCCCAACCTTCCATATTTAAAATTTTTCTTCTATTCTTTTCAAGTTTAAATATATCACCATAATTTTTGATAATTTTTTCTTTATAAAATAAATTAATTTGTTTATCTCCTAATCCTTCAATATCTAGGGCGCTTCTAGATACAAAATGTTTTAGTCTTCCAATAATCTGTGCTTCACAAATGTATGTGCCTGAGCATCTTACTACTACTTCGTCAGGATCAATAATAATACAAGAGCCGCATACAGGGCAATTTTTGGGTGGTTTAAATAACGACGATCTTTTTTTATTTTTATCTGATACAACATTTAAAATGTGCGGTATTACATCACCTGCTCTTTCAATAACAACTGTATCTCCTTCTCGTATGTCTTTTTTTTCAATCTCCTCAAAATTATGTAAAGTTGCGTTTGAGACTAAAACGCCACCGATGTTTATTGGTTCAAGTCTAGCTACTGGGGTAACTGAGCCTGTTCGGCCAATCTGTATATCTATTTTTTTGATACTTGTTTTAGCAGTTTCAGAAGCAAATTTATGAGCCACTGCCCATCTTGGGGTCTTGCCAACTATTCCTAGCCTACTTTGATATAACGTATCATTGACCTTGTATACTAGCCCGTCAATGTCATATGGAATTTCTGATCTTTTATCGCTGATAAAAGTATAATTTTTTAATAAGTCATCAATGCCATTTGCAACTGTCAAATAAGGGCTGATTGGGACTCCCCAGCTTTTAAATTCCATCATTTGATCGTAGTATGTTTTTTTTCCCTCCTCATATACTCCAAAACCGTGTGCTATAAATTTCAATGGTCTGCTTTCAGTTATTTTTACATCTAATTGTCGTAAGCTTCCTGCAGCAGCATTTCTAGGGTTTGCAAATTGGTTCTTGGATTTCTCGTTTAATTCTAAGAAGTCTTTTTTTGTAATGAAGATCTCTCCTCTTATCTCTAGCTTTTTAGGAGGAGATTTGGACTTAAGTTTTTGTGGTATTTCTTTAATTGTAGATACGTTGCTCGTAATTATTTCACCGTCTAACCCATCACCCCTCGTAGCAGCAACTTTTAACTGGCCAAATTCATAAATAAGGTTAACAGATAAGCCATCAATTTTTGGTTCAATTGAGAATTGAATATTAGTATCTTTTAGGGATAAGAACCTAATTATTTTTTTTATAAAATTTTCTAAGTCACTTCTTGTCATTGCGTTATCTAGTGAAAGCATTCTTGTTGGATGATTAAATTTTGTAAACTCATCAGATGATTTCCCGCCAATCTTCATGAGCGGGTTATCTTCATTTCTTAAATTGGGTAATTTTTTTTGAATTTCCTTAAATTTAGAAATTAAACGATCATATTCTGCATCGGAGATTTCAGGATTATCTTTGTTGTAATAAAGATCATTATGATAATTAATCTTATCAATTATATCCTTTATTTTTTTTTCTTGATTACTTGTCACTTAGGTAAATTATGACAGATCTTTTACAAGTTCGTAACTTTTTATATACCAGTCACTTCCAGGAAAATTAAATTGTAAGGTGGCCGCATATCTTTTTGCTTCATCGTGAAGGCCAAGTGAATAATATATTTCTACTAGCCTATGCAAAGCCTCCTCTGTATAAATTGATGTTTTATATTCATTTAAAACAACATTATATCTATTTATTGCAGATATCCATTGATGATCAAACTGATAAAATCTTCCAATTTCCATTTCCTTAGCTGCGAGTCTATCATCTAAGATATCTATTCTAGTAATAGCATCTAAGGCAAATTCAGATTCTGGAAACATATTTATAACCTCATTAAAGGCTTTTTTTGCTTTTGAAGTAGTTACTTGATCCCTCTCAACATCATTTACCTGTTCAAAATAATTTAAAGCACGCAGATAATACGCGTATGAGATTTTACTACTTCCAGGATAAAGAGCTATGAATCTCTCAAGAGCATCTAAACTATCGTTATACATTTTAGATTTGTAATAACAAAAACCAGACATTAATTGAGCTTGATTGGACCATTTGGAATAAGGGTATTGTCTTTCAATATCCTCAAACAATGCAGCGGCATCAACAAAATCTCTTTTCTTAACAAGCTCCATTGCATCTTTGTATAAAATCTGAAGCTTCTCACCTTCTGTTTCTGGGGTCATGAGCTTGTTATCTGAACACGCAGAAAATAGAATGAAAATTATAAATATGAAAGTATTAGCTTTAAGATTAGACATTAAAATTTATTTTAATGAATATTTCTTAAGATTAAAGAGTAAATCTGGCGATTTATAATGAAGCTGAAAGCTCTTTTTTATGATTTAAAGTTGAAAATGTTAGTTCTTCTAAACTAGCTTTATCATCATCGTATTTCCAATTAGATCTATCAGACATAATCGACTTAATTAGTTCATGGGTAAGTCTGTGACCACCCTTAAATATTTCAAAATTTCCACTCACTCTATGTCCTATTAGGTATATGTCACCAATAAAATCAAGTACCTTATGTCTAACAAATTCATCATCATGCCTTAGCACTGATTGATTCATGATGCCATCATTATCAAGAACAATTGCATTTTCAAGAGAACCTCCAGCTATTAGCCCTTTGTCTTTAAGAAATTCAACTTCATCCTTGAATCCAAATGTTCTACTATTGCTGATAATATTTCGATAACTGCATTTTGAGTCTAGATCAAAAATAAAATTTTGCTCGTTAATTAATTTATGATCATAAACTATTGTATAGTTAATTGTCATACTATTAGCTGGTGTTACTTTGATATAACTATCATTATTTCTGAGTATAATAGGTCGAGTAATATTAATAATTTTTCTTGGTGTTTGTAAATTATTAATACCAACTCTTTCAATTTCTAGTACATATTCTAGAGAGCTACCATCAAGAATAGGAAGTTCTGCCTTATCAACCTCAATAATTGCATTATCTATTTCTAAACCATGAAAAGCAGACATTAGGTGCTCGATAGTTGATACAGCGTGACCATATTTATTCGATAATTTTGTACATAATTCTGAATTTACAACATTTTCAATTTTTGCATTAATCAAACTTTCAATATGAGGTACTTTGAGGTCTGTTCGCTTAAAAAGTATTCCAGTATTTGCAGGCGCTGGATTGACTTTTATATTACTAATTTCCCCACTGTGAAGAGTGATGCCAGATAATTTAAAATATTTTTTAAGAGTCTTCTGCATTGCCATTGGTTTTTTTATAATTTGATTGTCATAGTTAAGATAGACAAAGATTATTACTTTTTGTTACGTATTATAAGTTTTGAAAAAACTTGTAAATTATTGATAATATTGATTTTTTTGAGTAATTTTCGTCACTTGCCTCACCCTCTAAGTCGTGGTTTGTTGCATAAGAAAGCAAACCAAAGCTTGAGGTTAGTGACGGATTATCTAGATATGTCTTGGATCCGTTTATTTTTCGAGTTGAACCCAGTCTAAATGATGAGTTAGTAAATTTATTTTTAATCAGTTTTTGAATGATAATTGATTTGGCACCATATCCTGTAAGTATAATTGAGTTAGATACTAGCGAATAAAATGATGATTTCGTGACTGTTGTTGAAATAATTTTTACTAGTTCTTCAGCACGAGCCAAATAAATATCATAATATTTATCTAGTTCTTTATCCTGTTTTTTATCTTGATCAAAAAAATCAATTTTTTTTCTAATACTCTCTGCCTCTTCAAGAGTCAGAGATTTTATCTGTGATATATCATTGGTGAAATGAAAAGATCCAATTTTTATAATATCAAAACCAATCAATTGACTATCAAAAGTATAAGATAAGACTGTTTTATTTTTCTGAACTTCGATAGTTATTGCGCCCAAATCTGACTCTTCATCATTTAATACTGCTAAACTTGTAGAATAGTTGCTAGAAACTATTTGTTTTAAATTAAGATCTATTTCGAGAAAAGTTTTATATATTATTTCAAGATAATTTTTTGATACCAAAATTATATGCCATTTTGTAAGTAGATTATCAGCTCTCATTCCTATAGGATTTGATACACTTTTTCTATTTTCAATTCGATAACTTATAGGAAAAGAATGCAATGGTTCTTTTAACTTTGTGTATAGACTAGAAAATAATTTAGATTTAAAAAAATTTTTTATATCGCTCTCCTCAATTACATTATTTATATTTGTAATATTAAAATCAATATACTCTGATGTCATATTTTCTGAGATACTTACAAAAACATCTGATATTTTAACATTAGCTTCATATTCAGCCTTTGCGATTGCACCTTTAATGTAATTACTAATTTCCACGTATGATAGAGAGAAAGGCTTTGTGCAATTTATTGGTAATTTCGAAATACCAATACCAATTAATTGGAGGATTTTGCCACGATTGATAATCTCTAACTCTTGTGCGATTAAACATATTACCTTGTCAGAGCGTATATCAATTGCACTAAAAATATTTCTTTGTGCCATTAGATATCATTTATACCATAATTAATCTTTCCTTCATCTACCTTTAATGATGCTCTTCCCTCAATTCTTAAATCAATTTCAATTATATTGCTTTGCAATACTTTTTCATTAACAAATAAGCTCTTTAAGTTTTTAAGTGCTTTATCTATTTTTGAGTCAGGTAATTTTATTAATAAATTATTTTTTAAAGTTATATTCCATCTTCTTCTCTCTATAAAATTTAGTTCACTTAATTGCGGAATTATTTCAGAAAAATGAATATTCAGGTCCTTTATAAGACCTTTTAGCGCTAAGGGCGACTTGTCCCCTGAAATAAGAATAAAATTTTCAAGTTCATAATCTTTATTTTTTTCAGTAATGACTGTTCCATCAATATCGACTAGATAATATTTATCTTTATCTCTTAAAATTGCATATGGATCATTTTCTATAATGTCTAATATTAATGTGGATGGATAAACTTTCTTTCCATTTACTCTTTTTATCCATTGTTCTTGCTCAAGAATTTCTTTGATTTTTTTTAAATCTAGAGATAATAAATCGGAAGAATTATTAAATATTTTTTCTTTGATTATATTTATATTTGATTTTTCTAAACCGTTAATCTTTATTTGATTTAAAATAAAAAATTTTGATACTAAGTTTGGAAAGTAATATATCGAAACTGAAATCAGTAAAAAAAATAAAATTATTATCGAACATGCAATATTTGTATATCTAACGATTCGTTCCTGCATCCTCTAAAATCCAATTAATAAGTTCATCAAATTCTGTCCCTTTGTATTTTGCTATTTCTGGTACTAATGAAGTTCGCGTCATTCCTGGCTGTGTATTAAGTTCAAGTATATAAAACTGATTGCTATTTTTTTCCAAAATAAACTCTGTTCTTGTAATTCCTTTACATCCAAGAATTTTATGAGCCTTTAAAGCTAGTTCTTCTACCTCCTCTAGTTGATCTTTATTGATTCTTGGTGGAATTATATGTTTAGTCTTTCCATTGTCAAAATACTTTGACTCATAGTCATAGAATTCATTTTTTGGATCAATCTCTATTGAACCAGTCTTTCCATTTCCAATTACAGCAACATTAATTTCTTGGCCACCTATGAACTCTTGAACTAGAACCTCATTTCTATCTGAGTTATTCATTAAATATCTTTGTTGTTCTTCTAGATTCCTGATTACTCCAACGCCTACGCTAGAGCCTTCGTTTCTTGGCTTTATAACAAATGGATACTCAGGAAATACGTATTGATTTATACTGTTAATATTTACCAGATTTGTTATTGGATAATTAAAATTGTTTTTAATAAACAGTTCTGCAGACTTATGTTTATCCATTGCTAATTGAGATGCTTCAATTCCTGAATGTGTATAGGGAATATTACTTGACTCAAGGATCTTTTGCACTTCTCCATCTTCTCCCCATGTACCATGTAAGCCATTAAATATTACATCAGGTTTATGTTCTGAGATATGATCTGAAAGATCTAAGTTGGCATCAATCTCAATTACTTCATAGCCTAATCTCACAAGTGCATTAGCTATTTCTTTAGAAGTTATAATACTTATTTCTCTTTCTGCCGATATACCTCCATAAAGTAACATAACTTTATTGAATATACTCATCTATTACCTACAATTTTAATTTCCCACTCCAATTCAATGCCTAATCTAATCTTTACTTCTTTTTTTATATTTTCACCAAAATCTTCGATTAAATTAGCAGAGTCTCTCTGCTTGTTGACTATAAAATTTGCATGTTTTGCTGAGAACGATACGCCATTTAATTCATAATCTCTTAATCCAGCTTTATCGATTAACTGCCATGCTTTGAGCTCACTACTATTATAAGGATTTTTGAATGTACTACCAGCAGTCATCACTTTTTGAGGTTGAGAGTCTTTTCTTTGATTATTTATTTCTATCATTCTTTTATTAATTATTGATGGATCTCCTATTACTTTATTGAATTGAACCTCGCATATTATATGTTTGTCTAAAAAATTATTTTTTCTGTATGAAAATAGTTCTTCAGAATTATTAAGCTCAACGAGATCTCCCTGATTACTCAAGCAATTTGCTTTAATAAAAACATCTTTGGTTTCAGATCCAAAGCACCCTGCATTCATACATGCAGCACCTCCTACTGTACCTGGTATTCCAGAGTAAAATTCAAAACCTATTATTGAATTCTTTAAACAATATTTTGATAAAACTTTATCTTGTACGGCAGCTCCTGCAAAAACTGTATTTTTATTATGAGAAATATTGCTAAATTTATTGCCTAATCTGATGACTAGGCCTGATATACCTCCGTCTCTAATAATTATATTTGAACCTAACCCAATAACTGTGACATCTATATCTTCTTCTTTCGCAGTAAGCACTAACTGCAATTCTTCTAAACTTGAAGGAATATAAAATATTTCAGCATTACCTCCAATCCCAAACCAACTATGTTTAGATAAATTATAATCAAATTTGTATTTACCTTTTACTTTATTTCTTAAAAAGATTTCATTTAGAATTTGTTGGTTCTTATTCATATATTTTTTTTAAGTTTTTAGCGAAATTTGCAGCCCACTGAGTTACTGTTCCTGCACCCAGAAACAAAAAAGTCAGTTTATCATTACTAGACTTAATTAATCTCAGCAGCTGCTCATCGTTTTCATAGGCATCTACATTAACTTTAGAATTTTTTTTAATACTTTTTATGAGTGATTGTAATTTAAAATTGCGGGGCATCTTTTCACCTGCTGAATAAACATTCGATAAAAAGACCTGGTCACATTTCATGAAACATTTACTAAATTCTATTTTTAAATTTATCAGTCGTGAATATCTATGAGGCTGAAAAATGATAATAAGTTTTCTTTTTGGATTTGAATGATTCAGACCCTCTATAACATTCTTAATTTCTGTTGGGTGATGGGCATAATCATCAATGATCTTGACATTATTTTTATCCCAGAGTTGCGTAAGTCTTCTTTGTACGCCAGTGAATTCAGATAAGCCTTTCTTTATGGCATTATGGTTTACATTGAGCTCTGAAGCGAGAGCTATAGCAGCTAAGGCATTACTAATATTATAATTACCGTGCATGGGTAAACTTATATTTTTAATTGTTTTATCAATTTTTTTTAACTCAACATTGAAAACTACACCATCACTATTGTGCCTTATTTTTTTACTTTGTACGTCACTATTTTTAGTCTCTCCGTATGTAATTATATTTGTTGTAGTAATTTTGTTTACTATTTTTCTTATTGGGGGATCATCTATACATACTATGGCAAATCCATAAAATGGAACTTGTGTAATAAATTTTTTAAATTGAACTAATAAATTATTATAGTTTTTATAGAAATCTAAATGTTCTTTATCAATATTAGTTACTACAGCAATAGTGGAAGGTAGTTTCACAAAAGTGCCATCCGATTCATCTGCTTCAACAACCATCCATTTTCCTGAACCTAGTCTTGTATTTGTACCGAACTGATTAATAATGCCTCCATTAATAACCGTCGGATTCATTTTTGCAGTATTCAAAATTGAAGAAATAAGAGATGTAGTTGTTGTTTTTCCATGAGATCCTGAAACAGTAATTGAATTTTTTAGTTTTACTATTTGAGATAGTATCTCAGCTCTTGTTATTGATGGAATTTTATTTTTTTTTGCAAATTTTAATTCAACATTGCTTTTTTTTACAGCTGTAGAATATACAATTAAATTAACGTTTTTTAAGTTTTCTAGCTTATGTCCTTTAAACGTCTTAATATTTTTTTTGTTTAAGCGAAGTATGTTTGAATTAATATTCATATCACTGCCCTGAACATGATATCGCATATCTGATAAAATTTCGGCAATACCACTCATGCCAATTCCTCCAATTCCAATTATATGTATCAATATATCTTTATTAATTTTCACGAGTGGCTTTCTAAATAATCTATTATATTTTTAGATGGATTGCTTGTGCGTCTGGCTTTCAAGCGGTTTTTGATCAAATTTACTTTTTCATTATCATTTATTATTTCATTAATAGAATTAAAAATATTTTCTGTATTTACAGCATCATTAGAAATAATTTTTGTGCATTCTGAAGTATTCAAGTTTTTTGCATTGTAATATTGATGATTATCCGATGCATATGGATAAGGTATCAATATTGAAGGAATACAATAATATATGATTTCGTTAACTGTTGATGAGCCTGCCCTTGAAATTACTAAATTAGATTTTGACAGTACTTGTGTCATTTCATCAAAAAATACTCTTACATCATTATTGATATTATGAGTCTTATAATATGCTTGTAAACTCTCTAAATCTTCTGACCTACACTGGTGAAAAACTATAATCCTCTTTTCGCTGTTTTCCTTAACACTCTTTATAGACTCAGCAATATTAATTGATAAATTTTGTGCTCCTTGGCTTCCGCCTATTATGCATATCACAAAATCACTGCTCGGGTCATTATTTAAAACTTTATCCTCTGTATTTGTTCTTATAGGAAGACCAACCATTTTATTATTAATATCTATTTTCTTGCCAGGGATTAAAGTATTTTCAAAACTTGTGAGTAGTTCCTTTGTAAAGTTTAATAAAAATCTATTAGCCTTACCGATAATCGCATTGCCTTCGTGTAAAAAGATTTTTGACTGCATTAACCATCCTGCAATTATGATAGAGACAGTAAAAAAACCACCAAAGCCTAAAACAAAATCAGGTCTTAATTTTAAGTAATAAGGGATTGACTGAATAAAAATATATGGAAGGTTAATCAAATTAAAAATTTTGCCTTGCTTATTAATTAGATTCTTTATTAATATTTTTTTCTTAACTGAAATATCTTTAAAATATTTTTGTCCTCTTTCATCAGTTAAAATATAACAGTCATTTTTTTTGATTATCTCAGAGTATAATACACTCATTGGTATGCAATGACCACCCGTTCCACCACCAACAAGAAAGAATTTTTTCATGCTATTTCTTACTCATTAACTATGTCTATTTTTAGATAATAATAATATTAAACCACATGTAATTGACATGCCTATAACAGATGAACCTCCATAACTAATAAAAGGAAGTGTTATACCAGTTGTTGGAAGCAGTCTAATATTTACTCCAATATGAATAAGAGCTTGAAGGCAAAAATATATTATTAAGGTAAATAAACTTATTTGTATAAAGTGATTATTGCTATTGTATATTTTTCTGAATCCTTGATAAGAAATTATAAAGAATATTGTTAAAATTATTAGGCATCCTAATAAACCATACTCCTCCGCAACAACAGAAAATATATAATCTGAATTAGCTTCAGGAATTTTATTTTTTAATACACCATTTCCTGGGCCTACACCTATGAGACCACCTTGTTTGATTGCCTGAAGTGACAATTCTGTCTGTGTTACATCATAATCATTGGGCGCTAGAAATGAATTAATTCTATTTTGTACATTGAAATTAAATAAATAAATAAAAACAAAAAATATAACACCAATAAAAATTATTGATGCAAGAATAATTATACTAAATCCACTCATAAATATGGATGAAAAGTATATTGCTGAAACAAGAAATAATTGACTAATGTCTGGCTGAAAAACCAATATTGCAGCTATCAAAGCATAAATACTGAAACTAAGTGCATAATTTCTAAAAGAGTTTCTTAAACCTGGATTATTTAAAATAGCTGCAAGTACGATACAGTAAAATGGTTTAATTAATTCAATTGGCATAATTGTAATATATTTTAGATTAATCCATCTCTTAGAACCTTTTATCTCAACTCCATAAATTAATGTTAAAAATAGTACTACTATTAAAATTACAAACGCAATTATTGATATATTTGATATTCGTTCATAATTAATAAACGAAAATAAAATGAATAAAATAAAACCAGACAATAAATAAAGTGCCTGAATATTAAAGTATGAAAAAAGATTATTATTTATATACCTTGATGTACCAGGATTAATTGTAAGACTTATAAATAACCCAACTGCAATAAGTACAAGTACACAAAAAAATATCGGCTTATTAATTTCATAAATCCAATCAGTTATAATAGATTTTTCTATTTGTGACTTAGTCATTTTAAAATCTCAACTTTTATTTTTCTTCTAAAATCATCTCCTCTTTCTTCAAAATTATTGTATTGATCAAACGATGCAGCTCCAGGACTAAATAAAATTGTGCAATGCCCGTTAACAATATTTGCTATTGATAATGACATTTTAACTGCCTTATTTAATGTTTTTACATATGAAGTATCCACATACTTATTAAAATAATTGAAAAAAATATTTTTGGTCTCACCTATTACAATGGCCTTAATAACATTCTGTCGGTTTTTATCTAATATATTGATTTTATGACTTTTAATTTGTCCTCCACAAATCAAAATTATATTTTTGAAGTTATTTAACGCTGGTACTAAAGATTCAAAATTTGTCGATTTAGAATCATTTATTACAATAAAATTCTTTCTTTTTACAATTATCTCTTGTCTGTGGGGCAGTCCACTAAATGAAGAGAAAGATTTATAAATATCTGACGTCTTTAAACCTAATTTTTTTAATATTAAAAAAGAAAAATATAAATTCTGCATATTGTGTTTTTTTGATATCAAGATAATATTTTTATTATTTTTAAAACTGCAATTAATTCTTTTTATAGGAATTAGCAGTTTAAGTTTTTTCTTATCTAATTTTGTAGTAGCAATTTTTTTTATATTTGTATTGGAGTCATAATAACAAACATTTCTAGCACTTATGTTCTGAAATATATTACATTTAGCGGTAGCATACTTATGCATAGTAATGTGACGTTCTAAATGATCTGGTGTTAGGTTTAATATACATGATATATCTGGCTTAAATATTTTTGATTGCTCCAGCTGATATGATGATAGTTCTAAAATATAGACGCCATGATTTAACTTTTTTGAAGAAAATATAGGCTGTCCAATATTACCTACCAAAACTGAATTAATGTTATTTTTTTTTAATGAATGATGAATCATAGAAACAGTTGTAGATTTTCCGTTAGTTCCAGTGATACCGATAATCTTAATTTTTTTTAATTTATTTATGCTATTTATAAAAAGTTGAAATAAATCAAGTTCACTAATTATCTTACATTTTTTAGATTTTAATCTTTTAATGTATTTGTGTGCATTTTTTCCTGCAGTTGCAATACCAGGACTTGGCATTATATATTCTATTTTAGTTAGATTCTTATCGTTAATTAGAGAATAACCCTTTTTACTTAATGCTTTTCTTTTATTAAGATCATCATCCCAGAAATAAACATTTGCACCGCCTTTCAGCAGTGAATTAGAAACAGAAATACCTGTAATTCCCATTCCAATAATAAGGAAGTGTTTATTTTTAAATGATTTTAGTTTAATCATCTATTTATCTGATTTTAAGTGTCGCTAGCCCAATTAGTGCTAAAATTATTGCAACTATCCAAAAACGAATAACTATTTTTGATTCCGGTAGACCATTTTTTTCAAAATGATGATGTAATGGTGCCATTTTAAAAATTCTTTTTCCAGTTAATTTAAAAGATGAGACTTGCAATATTACAGATATTGCTTCAGCAACAAAAATACCTCCAACGATGGCTAAAACTATTTCCTGTTTTAATAAAATACTAATCGAGCCTAAAGCTGCTCCTAATGAAAGGGAGCCTGTGTCTCCCATAAACACCATTGCGGGAGGAGCATTATACCATAAAAAGCCTAGCGCTGATCCTATTATTGCTGCACACAGTACTGTAAGCTCACCCGCCCCTGGCAAATAATTTATGTATAAATATTCAGCAAAAATTATATTGCCTGCCAAATAACAAATTACAGCGAATGTTGCTGCAACAATCATTACAGGAACAATTGCAAGTCCGTCTAGACCATCAGTTAAATTTACTGCATTTGCTGATCCCAGAATAACGATTAGAATAAACGGTACTGCAAACAGACCTAAATTAATAAAAATATCTTTTAAAAAAGGTAATGATAAAAGCTTAATATCAATGTGATGGTATTTAGTTATCCAATATATAAAAATAAGTGAAACAATAATTTGAAGAAATATTCTTATTTTGGCTGAAATACCTTTACTTGAATTATTTTTAACTTTACTGAAATCGTCTGCAAATCCAATTAAACCAAAAAAAACTAGTATAAATATAACAGGCCAAGATATAAAACTTTCTGGGTTTACCCAAAGCAAAATAGATCCAACAATGGAAAGCAATATGATGATTCCACCCATGGTAGGCGTTCCCTTCTTAGCTATTATATGAGACTGTGGCCCGTCATCCCTAATAGGCTGTCCGATAGACTGATAAGAACTTATCTTTTTAATTAATGTAGGGCCAAATAACAATATGAAGAAGAAAGAAGTAAAAAGAGCGAAGCCAGTTCTTACAGTCAGATAATTGAAGAAATTATATAAGCCTGGGATATTTAAGTATTCTAAAATATATAGTATCATAAGTTTTCTTGTTTAAGATGACTGATAAATCTTCTTATGTTAATTGAATTAGATCCTTTAGCAAAAATTGTATAATTACTCTCTATTATTTCGTCAAGATTGTCGATAACCTGATTGATATCTTTGAAAAAAGAAATATTTTTATTTCGAATTTTGTTTTCTAACTTTTTGAAATGCTTTCCAATAAATAAACATTTTTCAAATTTTTTCTTATCTAAAAACTTAATTAGATTACTATGGTAGTAACTAGCCTTTTGACCCAGTTCATTCATATCACCAATCAAATAAACAATATTCTTCTCTTTTAAGCTGTCAAATATATCAATTGTTTGCTTCATTGAAATTGGGCTCGCATTATATGAATGATCATAAAGCTTAAGTTTGTGACTATTATACTTACATCGTATCATATTTCCTCGCCCACTGGTGAATGGTACGTTTTTAAACTTTTTGATAAATCTATGGTCAATGTTAAGTGCATGTAAGCAAGTAAGAATGGCTAAGCAGTTATCGATTAGATTTTCCTGATCAATTCTGACACCAAAACTAATTAATTTGTCTCCTGGGAGCCTAACTTTGAGCTGTATAATTTTTTTTGTTACCTTTCTTTCTTTTATATAGACATTTGCATTATTTTTTTTGCTATAATTATAAATATTTTTTATCTTAGTATTTTTATAGTATCTATATAACAAATTATAATAATTGGTCTCTTTATTAAGAATTAGTGAATCAATATTTTCTGAAGATGTAAAGATTTCACTTTTTGCCGCAGCAATCTCTTTTAAAGATTTAAAATTACCTAAGTGTACGTTTTCAATATTTAAAATAATAGAAATATTTGGCTTTAATATTTTTACTAAGCTTTTTATCTCTCCAAAATGATTCATACCTAATTCGAAAAAACCAAATTTTGTTTTTCTTGGCATATTTAAAATTTCTAATGGCATTCCATATTTATTGTTGTAAGACTGTCTTGAGCAAAAAATATTTTTATGCTCCTTTAAAATAAACGAAATCGCATCCTTAGTTCCAGTTTTTCCTACACTGCCTGTAATTCCAATAATTTGAGTATTTAGTAAGGACCTGTAGTATCTAGCAAGGGATGATAAAGCAGATAGAGTATTTTTTACCTTAATTTGTTTAAGGTTAGATTTAGAATTAATTTTTTGAACAAATGCTATAGATGCTCCCTTTTTTTCTGCTTGATTAATAAATTTATGGCCATCATTATTTTTTCCTTTAATTGCAAAAAAGATATTTCCTTTTTTTAAAGTTCTTGTATCAAGTGATGCACCTGTAATTTTAATGTCACTGTACTTAGTATTAAATAGATTATTAATCTCTGAAATTAAAATATGACTCGTTTTCATAATTTTAGGAAACCTTTAGATATTTTTACATCATCAAAGGGGTAAGCTTTGCCATTAATAATTTGATTTTTTTCATGCCCCTTACCTGCAATTATTAATAAATCTCCTTTTCTTAGTTGCTTGATTGCATGTTTTATTGCCTTTCTTCTATCTGAAATTTCCAAAAAGTTTTTGCAATCATCAATGATTTCTTTTCTAATTTTTTTTGCATTCTCAAAGCGTGGATTATCATCAGTGATAACAACATTATCTGCGTATTTTGAAGCAATTTTTCCCATTATTGAACGTTTTGAGTAATCTCTGTTTCCACCACATCCAAAAACGACATGCAGCTCTGATTTACAAAGATTGCTGCCTTCTATTAAAGCATTTTGAAGCGCATCAGGTGTGTGCGCAAAATCAATATATACAGAAGCACTGTTTCTTGTATTCCCAACAAATTCCATGCGACCTGGCACTGAAGGACATCTTAGGCTTAACTTTTGTATCTTAGTTAAATTGTGACCCATAGAATAAAGCGTTAATGTTGCCAGTAAGAAGTTGTGTATTTGAAATAATGGAAAGTTAGCAAACTTAAATTTTTTAATTTCTTTACCAAATTTTACATCGACTATTGTTGAGCTGTGCTTATTTTTTTTTATCTTAACTATTTTAAATTTATTATTTTTCTGAAAATAGATTGGACTAATAATACTTTCTTTCTTTAAGTAACTTTTAACTCTATCAATATATTTAGTTTCAGAGTTAACTATGATCTTACTATCCTTTTTTACATAATCAGAAAATAGTTTGAGCTTACTCATTATGTAATGTGACATAGTTTTATGATAATCTAAGTGATCTTGTGAAATGTTTGTAAGTACACAAGCATCAAATTTTAATCCATAAAACCTTTTTTGATGTAAGCCATGACTTGATGCTTCCATTACAAGATACTTAATTTTATCTTTACTTAATTTTCTTAACTGTTTTGATAAGTCAATTGGCTCAGGAGAAGTTAGATTTTCAATATTAAGTTTTTTTATCTGAGAATTACCTAACGTACCTATTGTTGCAGTTTTTTCTCCTAAATTTGATAATATATAATTTAAAAAATAGGTTACTGATGTTTTTCCATTTGTTCCTGTCACAGCGATTTTTTTTTCTATTGTTTCACTATTGACCACGAACGCAGCTAAAGAAATTTCTTTTCGAATATCTTTTACCTTATAAATAGGTATATTTGATGAAATCTTTATTTTTTTCTTAATTGGAATAACTATTGCAGAGGCACCTTTAGCTACTGCGTCATTTACATACTTCAGCCCATCTGCTTTACTTCCCGGGATTGCAAAGAAAATGTCACCTTTCTTTATTATTCTAGAGTCAGAGCAAATATCTTTGTACTTAACCTTGTCTGAATTTATTTTTTTCAGGAGACGACTATTTGTCATTTATTGCAGTGATGTATTTATTAATAAGTTATCACTTGGTAAATATTTACTTTTTGTGTCTAAAATAGGACTTATCCTGTCTATAATTTGTCGTGAAACTCTTGCTGCATTCCATCCAGCGTCTGTATAACCCCAAGTATTATAGGGTGTGTCATATTCTCCAACTATTCCTTTTGGGTCATCTAGTGAAATAAGTACTAGGTATTTTGGTTTATTGATGGGAAAAGCTGAAATAAATGTTGTCATTTTTTCACTTGCATAAGACTTATTGTTTATTTTTCTAGCTGTTCCTGTCTTACCTCCAACAAGGTATTTATAATCACTGTACTTACCAGCATATTTTTTATTAGAGTTCTTTCCAAAAGCATCTTTTGCAGTACCTTCATCTACGACACGATTGAGTAAGTATCTCATAATCTCACTCGTTTGCTCAGAAAATATTTGATTTTTAAATAATTGATTATCTTTTTTTACCAGTGACGGTTCTATAATGTAACCACCATTTAATACCGTTGAGGTAGCTAAAGCTAAATGAAGAGGAGAGATTGAAAGTCCGTAACCATAAGAAATGGATTCAGTATTAACCATTCTCCAAGGATCTGGAATAAGTGGCTCTGCTCGTTCAGGTAAATTTACAATAACTTGATTTAAAAGACCTAAATCGTATAAATAATTCTTCTGTAATTCTGGCCCAATATCTCTAATCATATTAATAGTACCAACATTAGATGAATGAACAAATATTTCTTCAACTGTACATTTTTTAGTTTCACAAGGACGATGAACATCGTGTACTTTATGTTCACCTACGTAAATATAATCATCAATTTCATATAGTGTATTAGGCTTAAATATATTTTCTTCAATTCCAATCGCGGTTGTAAATATTTTCATAACTGAACCAAATTCATAAACACCCAGAGTGTTTTTATTAAATGTAGAATTTTCATCAAAAGTTTTGTTATTAGGATCAAAGTCAGGTAGCGATACCATGGATAATATTTCTCCTGTATTTACCTCCATAACAAGACCTGATCCACCAGTTGCTTTGTACAACTTCATAGAATCTAATATTTCATCTCTTACTATGTGTTGTATTCTTGTATCTACTGAGGAAATAATATCATTTTCATTTTGATTATTTAATAATGTGTTGAAGGATTTTTCCATTCCTGAAACGCCATCATTATCTATATCTACTTTTCCTATAAGATGGCTAAATAGCTCTTTATGAAGATACTTTCTCTTATAAATATCTCTTATCTCTATACCAGTTTCTCCAAGGTCAATAACTTTTTGAAGTTCGTTGGGACTTATATTACGTTTCAAGTAAAACCATTTGCCAGAGTTAATTCTACTTTCTAAATCATTTACTGATATGTCGTTATACAATGATGAGACTTTTTTAATAAATGCATCACGATCATAAATTTTTTTAGGATCAATACCAACATCAGACATTTGTAAGTTAGCTGTCAGAGAAATATTGTTCCTATCTAATATGTTACGCCTTTCCTCATCTATCGATGACACAAAATAACGGCTTTTTTCAACATAAAAGAGATTAATTTCAATCATTTTAATTGTAGTAGCAATAAACAACGTACTGAATATGATTGCTGATAAAATTAAGCGATTATTAATCTTAAGTGCGAAACTTTGCTTTATTGAATTTATTTTTTCAATAGCAAATTTTTCAGCATTGTATCGATGAGTAAATGAGAAACTTTTTTGATAAATGTCTATTTTCTTTTTCCCAGAATTTTTTCTCTTTCTCACAAAATTCTAACGTGCAGGGCTTATAATTTTCTTTGAAGGCATATCAACTGCAATAATATCCTTGAATACCTGATTTTCTTGGCCCAGATCATCTTTGTCTAAAACTACGAAATATTTTGTATAATCATTTGATATGACCATTTCAGATATCTTTTTTAAATTAATGGGTGAGATCATATGATCCCATTCTATTTTAAAAAGCTCACTCTTATTTTGCTCTTCTCTCAAAGTAATTTCTAGTTCATTGATATAGTTTTGCTTTTCAGCCGATATATTTTTTATGATCATTATTGCAAGTAATCCTATTAATAAGATGATCACTGATAAAATTTTAAATAAACTACTAATCATGATTGTTTAAATCCTAAATCTTCAATAGATACATAATCACATTCAAGATTATTCTTTTCGTAGAATCTTAGCTTAGCTGATCTTGATCGTGAATTATATTCCATCTCTTCTTTGCTGGGTTTGAGAACTTTATTTATCTTATTATTTTGACTTGCTATTTTTAAAAAGTTTTTAACAAGTCTATCCTCAAGCGAATGGAAAGTAACAACACATAAATTTCCATTTTTTTTTAAATATTTTAATGCGTGATTAAGACCAGAATGTAATTCTTCTAATTCGCTATTTATATAAATTCTTAAGGCTTGAAAAGTTTTAGTAGCAGGATGTTTTTTATAATATTTATTTGAGAAACATTTTTTGATAACTTCTGCTAGTTCTAGAGTTGTTTCAATTTTTTTTGATTTACGATGCTTTTCAATCTCTCGAGCAATTCTCCTGGAGTTTTTTTCATCACCATAATAATAAATGATATCAGCTAATTCTTCATGACTTTTTGAATTTACCACATCATACGCAGTTTTTCCTTCTTGACCCATTCGCATGTCTAATGGACCTTCTTTCATAAAAGAAAAACCTCTTTCTGGAAAATCTAGTTGCATTGATGAAACTCCTATATCAAATACGAAACCGTCAATTTCTTTTTCCTCGGTTTTTTCCATAACTTCATTAATTTTGCTAAATTTAGAATGGAAAAAATCGAACCTCTTGCCATATTTTTTTTTAAATTCTTTAGCAATTTGATTAGCAAATGGATCCCTGTCAATTGCAATAATATTGCAGTTAGTGAGCTCAAGAAATTCTTTCGAGTATCCTCCATTTCCAAATGTTGCATCGAAGTACGTTTCATTATCTTTAGGCCCGGTTAACTTTATTATCTCATTTATAAGAACTGGCTTGTGAGCCAATTCTTTACTCGTCATTTACTCTGTCTTCTAAGGAATGAAGGAATTTCTAATAAATCCTGATCAGTTTCACTTTCTTCAGCTATTTCTTCATCTTTAGTATCATTTATGTCGTCTAATTGATGAATGTTTTGACCACTAAAAAGATCAGGTGCATCTGAATCATTATTTTCTCTATTAGCATTTATTAAATCCATTATGCTATTAGGAGCTTCATCCTCAGTAACCATCTCTGGTTCAGTAATTGGCTCTGTAATTGGCTCTGGCTCAACTTCTTCTTCAGCTGCCATTTCTGGTTCTGATATTTCTGGCTCAGTGATTGGCTCTGGCTCAACTTCTTCTTCAGCCACCATTTTTGACTCTATCATAACTTGTGTATCTTCAATATCAGTTTCAGAGTGAATATCTGAATCCTGCCCATCCATGAACATATATGGATCAAAATTTTCATTTACTTCTTCATTCATCTCTTCATTGCTTAACGAAGCTTGTACTGAGTTTGAATTTGCTGCTGGTGTAGCTGCCATTGATGATACTGCAGAATTTCTTGTAATTTGTAAATCTACAATTGATTTAGTTGGCTTTGGATGTGAGTCTAATCCTGTAGCCACAACAGATACTCTAGCCTTGCCTTCAAGTTTGTCGTCAAAAATTGATCCCACAATTACATCTGCATCAGGATGAACCTGTTCTCGAATCTCGTTTGTAATTTTGTCGACTTCATGAAGAGTAAGGTCAGTCCCACCAGTTATATTGATGAGAAGTCCTTTAGCTCCATCAAGTGAATAGTCGTCAAGTAGTGGGTTCGTTACAGCATTATGGGCACATTCAATAGCTCTATTTTCACCAGAAGCTTCACCTGTTCCCATCATAGCGCGACCCATGTTGTTCATGATTGTTTTTACATCTGCAAAATCTAAATTAATAAGGCCAGGTACTACCATTAAATCAGTAATACTTCTTACCCCTGCATGTAAAACATCATCCGCCATTGAAAAAGCATCTGCAAAAGTAGTTTGTTCATCAGCAACTTTGAATAAGTTTTGGTTAGGTATAACAATTGTTGTGTCAACAAGATGCTCTAACTCTTTGAGACCTTGCTCAGCGATACGCATTCTACCAGCTCCTTCAAATTGAAATGGTTTTGTAACAACTGCAACAGTGAGGATACCCAATTCTTTTGCTACTCTTGCAATTACTGGTGCAGCACCTGTACCAGTGCCTCCACCCATACCAGCCGTGATGAAAAGCATATTAGTTCCCTCTAAACGTTCCATAATTTCATGCTTAGTTTCATCAGCTGAAGACTTTCCAATGTCAGGGTGTGATCCTGCGCCCAGACCTTTTGTTACTTGAACTCCTAATTGCATCTTAGAGTCACTCAATGATTTAGAAAGGGCCTGTGCATCTGTGTTGGCTGCCACAAACTCAACACCTGACAAACCTGCCTCAATCATGTTGTTAATTGCATTGCCACCTGCACCTCCGACTCCAAATACAGTTATTTTAGGTTTTAGTTCTTTTAACTCTGGAACGCTTAAATTTAAAACCATGAAATTATCCTCCTATTTTCATTAGTTATTGATTACTCCATTTGAGATTTGCTAAATTATTCTTTGCACTATTTGTTTTGTCTTTTTTATAGTCCTCATACGTAGTCGGGTTCCACATTTGAAAAGTTTCGCCCATACCTACAAATGAAACTTGATCAATGATTCCTGCTGATACAATTAATTCACCAGGTATTATTACTCTGCCTTCTTGATCAAAATGAATTTGATGACTGTCTGCAAATATAGAAGATGAAAAAGTGTTCCGTTCTTCACTAAAAGGCCCAGCATGCTCGATCGCATCACTTATTTTTTGCATTCGGTTAATTGCACAACCTTCAATTGATTCAAGGGTTGGTGACGGATAGCAAATCATTCCCTTAAGACCATTTTGTTCAAGTACACTTCTGAATGAAGAAGGTACTGAAACACGACCTTTCTTGTCTATGCGATAAATATAAGTAGATAGAAACAATGCCATTTTATAAAAAAAGTTAGTTATTAAAATAATCAACAAATTACCTCATTTGGGTTAAATTGGGATTACATGGGATAATATGGGATCAAATGGGTTATGTCTACTGCTTTTTTTGGATTAATTATATTTTTCAGTAGCTTATATGATAATTCACTTTAAGCAAATTTAATAAGTAATTGAAAATAAATAGATAAAAAATTACCAGATAATCTATAAGCCGGGTTCTGTGATTTAATAAAATCTATGACTATTCATCTAGTTCGAGTGTTACCACACGAATCATGCGATCAACCCAGTTACAGTCAAGACTAACTATTGTAACTCTATTTGATCTTGCTCCTGGCGGGGTTTACCATGCCTTTTTTGTTACCAAAAAAGCGGTGAGCTCTTACCTCACCTTTTCACCCTTACCTTATAAATTTCAATTAAGGCGGTTTATTTTCTGCGGCACTTTCCCTGGGGTCGCCCCCGCCGGGTATTACCCGGCACCATTGTCTTATGGAGCCCGGACTTTCCTCTTTACAAGTAAAGCAGTCATCCAATTATCTGGCAAATATCATTTACAGTCTTAGTGTTTTTTGGTCAAGCTTCTGTTTTTTGATTTTATTAAATTTCGCAGATATCCTATCAATTTATTTTTAACGGGAAATTCTTCTAGTTCTTCAGGACAATAATGGCTCTCAAAAGCATAAATAACTTGAAGAGTTTCTTTATCCATTAATCCATTAATTGAAATTTTGTAACCAAAGTCTCTCAATAAAAGCTGTAAATTTTTTATATTTGAGGGATTTAGTTTTTTATTAGAATTATTTTTTTTTGGAAGCAATCCTATCCCTTTTTTATTTAATAATTTCCAAGGAAATAAATAACCAGGGTCTACTTTTCTTAATGGAGCTATATCCGAGTGTCCTAATATGAATGAGTCATTAATTTCATATTTATTTTTTAAATATAACATTAACTTTACTAAAGCATCTACTTGTGACTTGTTGAATTTATGATATCCAAATTCTTGACCTTTATTCTGTATCTCTATTCCGATTGATTTCGAATTGAGATTTTTGTCTGATCCCCAGAATGAGATACCTGTGTGCCAAGCAATATTCTGATCTTTCACGAGTTGGATGATTTCTCCATATTCATTTATGAAATAGTGTGAGCTAACTTTATATTTTTTTGACTGCAATCTCTTCAAAGACTCAGCTGATGACTTCATTCCTGTATAATGAACTATAAGATATTTTATTTTTCTATATTTTCTTTTCTCAAAATTAGGAGAATTTTGAAATTTGTATATCATGGTGATTGCAAAACTTTTTTTTCTTCTGGCTCACGGATCATTACTATAGCGACCCCAATCAAAGTAATTAATGCACCGAAAATAATTTTTACAGTAATTACCTCATCAAAACCTTCATATAATGAAAATAAAGAAATTATAAATGCGTTTACTATAGCCAAAATAGGAGCCATGAGAGTTAAAGGTGTTACTTTTGATAATTCATACCTAGTAATTAGATAATAAAATCCTGCATGACCTATTAATGTTGCTGCAAAAGCTGTAAATAAAACAGCATACCAACCAATTAAATTAGCATTTGTTATTACTTCAAAATGATTATCTTCAAAAATTAACGATACAATTGCCAGAAAAATAAAGCTTATAAAAGCGATCCATGCCTGTAGATCAAATACCTTAATATTTTCTAGTTTTTTCATAAATAATAGACTTACAGCTATAGAGAAAGCCGCTAGAAGAGCAAAATAAACCCCGCCCAAGTCATAAAAAATCGTTGGCTCAAAGACTAGTATTATTACGCCTCCAAAAGATAAAGTGATACCCAGTATTCTTCTCCATCTAATCACTTCCTTAAGAAAGATTACGGATAAGATGGTAGCAATTGGCACCCCTAATTGAAGTACGATTGCAACAGATGAAATATACTGAGAATTATCAAGGGCTAAATAAAAAAATGCAAAATGAATTCCTCCTCCGAGGATTGAAACTATCAAAATATTGCTCATTTGACCTTTATGAATCTTAAGGAATGGAATTAAAATAAGAGCGATAAGCAAAAAGCGCATTGTTGTAAAAAGAAATGGCGGAAATTCTGTTACCCCAATCTTTGCTGAAATAAAGGCTAAACTAAAAGCAAAATTTATCATTAATACTAAAATAATGTCTTTGGTTCTCAAAATAGTTCCATTTATTCTCTAAAATGCCTCATAAATTTAAATTCAATTAAAGTATTAATTTGATTACAAAATTTATATAGAATAGCATTAATCTAATGAACTTGAGAATACTATTAGTGCTAATTATTGGATCTACTCTGGTCTTTCAGGGTTGTGCTTCCAAAAGTACTGAATTGAATAGCTCTTTATCACAGCAAGAGGTGTCAACAGTTAACGATCCATTTGAAAAGGTAAATAGGGTCGTGTTTTCTTTTAATGTCATCTTTGATAAAATTATTTTAAGACCGATCGCCGTAACATACAAGGCCCTTATACCTGGATTTGTGAGAAATAGAATTACATATTCCTTAAATAATTTAAGCATGCCCATTACTGCCGTTAATAATCTTCTTCAAGGAGAGCTCAGAAAAGCTGGAGTATCAACATCAAGGTTTATTATTAATTCAACCGTTGGATTATTAGGCTTCTTTGATCCAGCATCAAGCATGGGCTTAGTTACTGAAACCGAAGATTTTGGACAAACATTATCGGTTTGGGGCGTTTCCTCAGGTCCATACGTAGTATTGCCTTTCTTGGGTCCATCTAATCCTCGAGACTTTGCGGGTCTTCTCTCCACATCTCTTTTAGATCCAATGTATCAAATTGGAGGAGGTAGCGCTTCTGACTCACTAAGAACATATCGATTAGGAACAGGCGCAGTTGATTTTAGATCTCAAAATGTTGAAATACTTGATGACCTGCAGAATAATTCAATTGACTATTATGCTGCAGTCAGGAGTTTTTATTCTCAAGGAAGGGAAAGTCAAGCAGCAAGCAATCTAGAAATTGATTCCTCTGAACAAGAAAATGACATTTTTGATGACTTTGAGCTAGATGAAAGCTATGTAGGACCAGATATAGAGATTACATATGACTAGGATTAGATTTCATATTTATATACTTTTTCTTTGCTGCGGTTTCAATCTGACAGTTCTTGCATCTAATTTTGCAGAAGAGGAAAAGTTTGTAGCGTCATTTGCGAATTCGGCTATATCTATCTTAAGTAATAATTCACTTTCAGACACTGAAAGAACTTCAAGTTTTACGGAATTAGTGATGTCATCGATTGATCTTAATTTAATTTCTAAATTTGTTTTATCTAAAGCATGGAAAAATGCTTCAGATGAACAAAAAGAAGCATATTTAATTGCATTCAAAGATTACTTTGTAAGCTCGTACGCTAATAAACTTGACCAGTATGCAGGTGAAAAAGTTGATGTAGTCGGATCACAAGAGGCTGGCAAATACGTGATTGTTGAAAGTAATATTATTAGGGAAGGAACTGACACACTTAAGATTAATCTTAAGTGGAGACTTTTAAATAAGGACAATAAGATAAAAATCATTGATTTAAATATTGAAGGCATCAGTCTTGTGATTGCGCAGCGAGAAGAATTTCAGTCATTCCTAGCTAACAATGATTATGATTTGGATAAGCTGATCGAGAAAATTGTTTCAGTCTCAGATTAATATTCCGATGAAGGGAGACCTTTAGGCTTCCACCCTAGAGTAAAACCATCTTCAACATTAAATAGGCTTTTATAACCTTCATTCTCGATCATGTTGGCAGCTAGATTAGAACGAGCACCTGATTTACAAATAAAATAAATATTTGAGTCCTTAGGTATTTCAAGGGAGTTAAATTCTTCAATAAAATTTGGGTTTTGAGTTCCTTCCTCGTTTCTTATAGCTATTTTAAAAAGAATACCCTCAAAAGAATCTTCATCGGGAATGCCATCAACGTTCCACTCAGTTGGACTTCTAACATCAATGAGGTAAGAATTCTGATCTTCATTTAATTTTTTAAAGCAGTCTTCAGATGAAATATTTTGTACCGAGCTCATATTATTATGTTTTTTGATTAGAAGATTTAAATCGATCTGAAATTGGATTGATTTTTGTTTTTCGTCCCCTCACTCTTTGTCTCCATTTCAGAAAAGAATTACGTTTAAGATTATCTTTCATAATCTTTATCACTTCTTTTTCTTTAAGTCCAAATTGATTATTAATATCAATAAAAGTTGTTCGATCTTCCCAAGCCATTTCAATAATACGATCAGTATCTGCCTGGGATAGTTTATTATCCATATTAGTTTGATATCTTTATGGCTTGAAAATTGCCAGGGCGATGTTCTCCTTTTTCAACTACACCAAGTAATTTTTCCCAAATCTCAAGCGCTCCATCTGCTTCTTCTTTTCCGATTAGCCTTGTCACCTCATCATAAAGGGGGCCTTTTATATCTGATATTTCTGTCTTAACTTTTTCTAAGTACCATTTGTTACGATCATTTAGTGTTAGAACTTTAAATCCTGTTTCTTTTAAAAGACTTTCATACTTCTCGAGTGAGCACATGAACATATCTAGACCTTCCGCTGCAATATACTCCTTCATCTGCTCTGATGGCTCATTATCATCATTCCTCATCCAGTCTCCCACAGAAAGAATTCCATCATCAACTAAGATATCATTTATCTCTTGGAGTAATTTTTTTTTGTCAACAATATGTAAAAAGGCTTCCTTGCTAAAAACAACCTGAAAGCTTTTATCTTCAAAATTATGTTCACCAGGCTTAGTACATATAAATTTCACTTTATTAGATATGCCTTTCTTTATAGCTAAATCATTTGCAGTTTCGATCACTAATGGTTCTGGATCTATTCCAATTGCTTCATTAGCACCATATTTTTCTATCATATGAAAAACTGCTCCTCCTGTACCGCAGCCAATGTCCAAAACTTTTTTGCCTTTTAAGTCTAATCCTTTTAAAATTTGATCAATTTCATCAGTGCCCCCTGGTGATAAAAATCCTTCACCCCAGATGGTTTTAAGCATATTCAATTGTTTGGGACCGTAGTGTCCTTCGTCGGTTAAGCTCATATTATTAATGATATGTTTTAGAAGCTCTCGTGGCTTTGTTTAAGTCAATGAAACATAGATTGCATTTTCTTTTGATGACTAGCTTAATAACAGGAGGTAATAAATTTTTAAACTTTACCCGCCTTACTAAAATATCCTGCTGCTTCATCATATGACCTATTTGCATATAATTTAGAAATACACAAAAGTGTTAAATGCAATGGAATGCCAAATAACAACTCAGGTAGATCTAGATTCATATTAAGATCTTAACCCGATTTATCCATCATAATCAAGAACAACTGTACCTGAAACAGGATCAGTTACACCTAATTCAGGTGATAATTCTTCAAGGACGTGCCTCATCTTATCTAAATTTGCGATCATTGCATCTCTCTGAGCAGCAATTGCCTCTTCTGATTCCCATATGCCGATATAGCAATATGTTCTTTCTCCTGTTTTGAAAAGACGACTAATCTTTTGGCCAGGTAAATTTTCAAAACCTCTATTGATCTCCAAATATTCTTCTTCACAACCTTCTTTGACTTTAGCTCTCACAGCATTGCAAAATTCCATATTTTCTCCTTTATAATTAAACGATTATATTAACTCCAACATATACATAATGAAAAGAACTAAAAATTAAATGTATGTTACGTCCAACTCACCCTGGCTATTGTTCTTGTTGTGCAGTAAAAAATATCATTATTTAAACCAGGTGTTAAAAACATACCATTTGCTAACGGCGACTTAAGAGAAACTTTATCTAAAATATTGCCATTAGTTAAATCAATCACAACCAATTTATCATCATTTTCTTCAAAACTATTAATAACTAGTTCTTTGCTTTCAGGAAAAACAACAGGCTGCATTGTTGGACGGATATCATCAATTTTCCAGGAAAGATCAATTTTTTTTGCTGTGGTATCAATGCCTGCTAGTCCCCCATTAATACTATCCCAACAAACACATATGTTATGTTCTGGTATATTTACTGGTGGGGCTATTATACCACCTCCAGATTTTTCAAATGGCTCTATATACTGAAATTCATTAGAATAGAGATCAAATTTATACAATCTCTGCTTACAACTCCAAGGGGCGCTTCTTCTCCAACTTAGTTCCTTAGGTGCTTTATTAAACCTACCATTAGGATGGGTTGAGTATATTGCTCTCAGTGAATCTATATCGCCGTTATTCATTAGCCACATGGATCCATCTGAAATACACCCGTCCCAAGATAGGCCTTGATCATCATCGGTTGAACGATAGGTTGGCGACCAATTCCCATCCACAGAAAGCTTTTCATCAACTCTTATTTTCCATATTTTTTCTATTCCAGGTATGTAGATAAATTCACCATCATCATTTTTATCTGAAGCAATCCTTCCCATTGAACCTTCAGGTAATAAAAAAGGTTCATGCATTAACTCTAGTTTATCGTTCAGTCGCGTGATGGTTGACCTACCCTGCCCCTCAAGGCGAAGGTCTTTGGTTACAATAGAACCATCAGACAAGACCAATAACCCATTATGTGCTTGGTCAATTGGAAGCTTTTTTTCAATGTCGACTTCACATTGATTAGTAATACTATGCATATAATTGCCATTAACTTTAATGATGTTGCCGTTTTGATGGGCAGCAATGGCTCCGCACCAAACATGCTCACCACAGGGAAGTCGAGGTGTCTCATTAATAACTTCAAGAGTTTGAGGATCAATTTTTTGAACCCAACCAAATGGAGGCGGACCAGTAAAACTTGGCATAGTGCCTCCAAGAAAAAGTTCTTCGCGCTCTCGAAAAATGGTCATAACATTCCATTTTTCGTTACGAATACTCTGTACACGTGCTTGTTTATTTTTTACATCCAATCTTCCATTGGCAGCTTTTTGTCTGCGGTTACCTCCACATTCTACTGGCCAATGGGATTTGTAATATCCCTCAAGTTTAACGTCACGATCTTTGCTCATTATTTTGGTATTAATGCCTTTATTGATCTTCCATTAAGCGCTGTTGTTATTTTTGCATACTGCCTAATTAATTTTAGAATCAAAGGGTCGTTTACTTCCTTATAAAATTCATTTTGTGAATAAAGATCATGAAACCAATTTGATACATTTGGATATAACTTACGAAAAGGAAATCCAGATACATAGAGCCGATATGTGTAAATAAACCATGCAAGGTCTAGCAACGAGAGCTTATCGCCCATTAAATATTTTTGTTTAGTTAGAAGGCCCTCAAATTTGTCGTAACGCTCACAAAATTTAACCAATGACTGTTTTACAGCGTCATCAGTAATTCCTTCTTTGTCGTAGGTTTCATAAAATTCGACCTCTTTCATCTTAAGTTTATCAAGTTCAGAATTAGAAGATTTATAGTTTTTGAATACTTCAAGTCCCTTAGAGCTCTTTTTGCCTAGACCGCCAAACATATAACGATAAGCAATGTTTCTAATATCTTCATGAAGAACATCCTCATCTTTAAGAAGAGTATTCATATTTTCCTCTTCATGCTCGTCGAACAAAGGATTTTGAGGGTATTTTTTTTCAAGATACATTAGTATGTCATTGCTTTCAATTTCAACATGCCCATCATCCACAAGTACTGGAATGAGCCCTTTAGGATTGATACCTAAAAACCATTCTGTATAATTTTTTCCTGTTGCGAGATTTACACTGTGCGAAGTCCAGCTGATTTTTTTTAAGTTAAGGTAAATTCGAAGTTTTTGTGAACAAGAAGATGTTTTAAAATTGAGTAAATGTAAACCCTTCCAGTCTAATATTTCTTTAGTTTTAATCTGCTCACTTGGAATAGTTGCCATTTATTTCTTCCCCTTGTTATTTTGCTTAGTTACTAAATAAGCTAAAACCAATATTACAGCTGTACCTGCCATCATCGATACATCAACTGACAAACCAAAACCCATGAGCATAAAACCAATTAATGCACCAATAAAAAAAACTCCAAGTATCTGCAGTACATTCTTCATAAATAAATTTTACTCATTTGTTTTCAATCTTGTTCTCTGAATAATTATAACAGAAAATATTGGGACCAAAAGGGTGAGTAGTGTTATCACAATAAGTAAAATGCCCAATTCAGAGTAATCTGCAACTGAAAGAATTTCATTTGTAATTTTATCCTTTACTTCCCTGGTGACTTCATAAATTTGATTGAGGTATTTTGTAAACAATGAACTTGCGGATAGAGCAAGATTAGTAAAAGAGGCAAATACAGCAAAAAATGTTGCTTTAAGATGAGCGGGCGCATTTCTCGCAATCCAAGCAAGCAATGGTATCATCGATACTTGCCCCAAAGGTGACTCAAGCGCAGTATTAAAGATAGCTATGAAACGCGCATCAACTACATCATTTGTTAAGGAAGCTGTCCACTGATGAAATCCATAATACATACCAACACTTGGCAAAAATAAAACTGCCCCAGCAATAGATAAAATTACAATAATTTTTGCTATCGAGTTATTTACCATAAACGGTCTTAAAACAATTATTCCCAGTAATGTTAGAAATGAAGCGAGTAAAGAAAGGACTGAAAAAAATTGTTCATCAAAACCTAAATTATCTATTTCAAACCAAGTCAAACCTGCACCAGGACCTGGCATAGCTCTAAAAATAAATATTATTATTGCAGTTCCTAAAATAGTTAGTCGCATTGATTCAGGCAACTCTCGCATTAGCTTAGCCATCAAAAAGAAAATAATGCTTACTGATCCTACAAAAACGATCTCTTGAGCATAAGGAAGATTGAAACCACCTACAGTAAGAGTAAATATGACAAAAATAAGTGAGCCCCCAAGTATCCACCAATCAACTTTTGTTTCCTCACTCTCTATCTTCTCTTCAACGCCAGCATTTGATAATTTATTTCTTCTTTTGTTTCTTAGGTAAATTGAGAGAAATACGCCTAGTACTGAAATTAAAGGGATGATCAATGCAAAGAGATAAATATTTGCATATAACAGTATTTTTTCTTGCTCTGTTTCAGCTTCAACACTACTGAAAATGATTACATTAATTAAAGCAACAATAACAGTACCTCCTATGATTGCAAACCTTCCCAAAGTTTGCATTGTGGTATGCATATTTTTTATTAACTCAGGTGAATAAAGTTTGCCTTCTTCATCTAAACTTGGAACAGCTTCAACAGTCATTGCATCAGCTACGACGTCTTGCACAACATATCCAATTGGTGCTAGCAATACACTGATCACATACCAGGTTTCAATATTAAGGAATTGTGACATAAACCCTGTGTGGGCAATTAGCCCATACATAATGCCTAGGCTTATGGCGATTAATGAAGCTCCTATATATACAAGATAATTTTTTCGCTCCCAAATCAAATCAACTAAATGACCTAGTGGCATTTTTAATGCCCACGGAATTCCAGCCCAAAAACCAAGGCCTGCAAGAAATGCGGCAGATAAGTTGAGATAGTCTTTGACAAAAAAAGTTCCAACTATTCCTGTTAATCCAGCAACACCAGCAGCTAAGTAAATCATGAGTGGTGGCAAGTAACTAAGCTTAAACTGTCTTCCTAAGTCTATAAATGTGCTGTCTATGAAATGATATACCTTACTCATGAACGAATTATATATTTTAAATTTGTTCTAACAACTGACTGTTATTATTTTTTGGACTATTTATTTGTTTAGATATCTCATAAAAGTTAACTTGATCATCTTTTTTTCTTTCTATTTGATGCTTGCCCGATAGCCATTCACCTATCTGTTTTTCTTCTAACAACAATGGCTGACGATGATGAACTTGAGCAATATGTTGAGATGATTGACATGTTACCACCGCACAACCACTTGTTAAATTGTAAATTCCAGCAAAATAAATGAGTTCAGTCTTTATAGAATGAAAAAAAGGTTTTTTTTCGTTTTTTAATCTTTGCCATTCAATCCATCCATTTGCAACAAAAACACATCGCATGGAACCTTTAAAAGACGGCTTCTCAAGCAACGTTTCATGGCGACAATTAATAAGTTTCATGTCCTCTTTCCATTTTGGAGAATAAGACCACTTAATCATTTCAGGATTTGGTTTAAGTACTAGAACATCTTGTGATGGCGCAATATTAAATGATGCTGATACTTTAGTTTTAAATTTTTCTTTAACTGCTTCTGTATCTGAAAGCACGTAACGCCCACACATCAGACTAGTAAATCATTGATTAATTTTAATCTGTCTTGAGATTTCTTGCTTGAAGGAATAATTTCTAAAATTCGCCTATAAATTACAGCGGCACCTACGAGGTCATCTTGCATTAGGTAAATTTCGGCTAAACCGTCAAGTGCGCCAAAATGACGAGGCTCTAGATTTAATGTCTTTTCAATATCTGATATAGATTTGTTTAATTCACCTTTTAAAAAATAAACAGTGGCTCTCTTGTTCCAACCTTCGGCAAATTCTGGGCTTTGCTCAATAACTTTTGAAAATAATTCAATTGCGTTATCTAATTCACCAACATCCATGAATTGATTTGCTTCATCAAATAAAATCTGCGTTTCTTGATTATCGGCTATAGACCATATATTCCATATATTAAACAGAAGCTTACTAGCCTCCATATTATTAGTACTTAAAAATAACTTATCAAAAAGCTCAATCAAGCGACCATCTTTTTGATCTGCAAAAGCAAAATTTGAAAAGAGAATTATAAGAATGATTAATCTCTTCAATTTAGATCACTCCAATATTCTTGGTATTTTTTACTGTTGGCTGAATCTTCTCTAAAATGATCAAATAAAGCTTTTGTTAAACTAAGCTTGTTATTAACTTCTTCACCGTTAGCCATTTTTAAAATTTGTCGATAGCACCAATATACTTGAGCTGCTTTATTATTAGACCTCATCAATGCAATCGGACTGTTAAGGCCAAATATCCAAGGTCCAAATTGAAGAATATTCTCATAAAGTGTAGCTGACTTTTTTTCTCCACTTATCAATTCATTAATAATTTCAGGTTCGGAGCATAAAGGTCTTCCAAGACCTATAACATCACAGGCTCCACTATTGAGTGCGCTATTCATTCCATCAATAGTGCGAAAACCTCCGGTTACGGCAAGAGGAATTGAAAGAAACTTTTTGATTTCCTCTGCATATTTAAAAAAATAAGCCTCTCTTACAACTGTACTTCTTTGAGGTTTTATTGTTTTCATTTTTTTTAGGTTAAAAGAATCAATTTCCAAGGCTGCAAAATTTTCATATGTACCTCCAGAAATCTCAAGCAAATCCAATGAGGTTAAATTAAGTAGTTTGGCAACTTCAATACTTTCCTCATGGGTAAAACCACCTTTTTGAAAATCTGATGAATTTAATTTTATAGATATGGGAAAGCTATTTCCAACTTTTGTTCTGATCCCATCAATAATACTAATCAACAATCTTGACCTATTTTCTATACTCCCACCCCATTGATCAGTTCTATTATTTATATTTGGTGACAAAAATTCTGATAATAAATATCCATGCGCTGAATGTAGTTGTACGCCAGTAAAACCAGTTTGTTTTGCAATTTCAGCAGCGTTAATAAATCGATCAATGATATCTAGAATTTGAGTGTGTGAGAGTTCCTCGGGTACCCCAAACTTCAAAACTCCACCTAAAGTCGGCATAGGTTTGACTGAAGGTGCTACTGATTTTTTATTGATAGAAAATGGGGTTTGACGCCCTGCGTGACTGAGCTGCATCCATAACTGGGTATTGTTCTGTTTTCCAGCCTGAGACCAATTTGCTAAAGCTGCTAAGCTTTCATTTGTTTGTGTCCCTTCTATAACAACATTTCCAGCGCGCTCAATGTACCGATGGTCTATTTGTACATTGCCAGTAATTGAGATTCCTGTACCCCCTTTTGCCCAGCGTTCATATAGTTTTACATGACGTTCGTTTGATAATGCATCACTATTTGCAATACCTTCAGTCATTGCAGATTTTAAAAATCTATTTTTTATCTCTACACCGCAAGGAAGTTGCAATGTTTTATCAATTTTCATAATTTCTTAAGTACAACTTTATATAATTTTCTCGGAAACTTTCCCTCATTAAAATCATCAATTTTTATTAATTCGAACCCATTTAGAAGCTTCTTTATTTTTTCTATCGAAAAAAAATGTACAATAAATCCATCATTTTCATATAAATCTTCATCTCTATGAATGCCATTTTTGTAATCACCGTCCAATGTATTACGAACAGTAAAAATATTTATACCTCCCTTTTTTAATATTCTTAAAACTTCATTATTTAATGATATAATCTCATTCATCGAAAATGCCATACAGTAAAGCATGTGTGAATAACATGCTTCAAAGCATTCATTCTTATAAGGTAAGGGCAATCTCATATCATGAACCTTAGGAGTAATGAGATTGTCTAAACGATTTATTTTACTTTTTTCGATTATGTCATGAATTGCTTTTTTACTGTAATCTAAAGAGTCAATTTTGAAACCTTGTTTAGCGAAATATAGAGTATCACGACCCTGGCCAGCTCCTATTTCTAAAACTTTATTAATTCTATGGGATTTGAATATTTTTGCAGATTTGATAGCAGCTATACTGGGATCTATTCCAAACATCTCAGGCTTATTTTGGAAATTATTTTCCCAATGCTGAGATTGTTTGGATAAGAGTTTACTATCCAATTTATTTCGAGGGATCGGGCACCTTACGTAAGTAAGGTTTTACAGTTTCCCACCCATCAGGATATATTTTTTCTGCATCCTCATTTTTAACCGCAGGAAGTATTACAACATCTTCTCCTTTTTGCCAGTTAGCTGGCGTTGCAACTTTATGATTTGCTGTAAGCTGCATTGAATCAATTGCTCGCAATATTTCATGAAAATTTCTGCCAGTAGCCATAGGATATGTAAGATATAAACCAATTCTTTTATCTGGCCTTACAACAAATATTGTACGAACAGTTTCATTGTCTACAGCAGTTCTTCCCATTGATGATGTACCAGCATCACCTTCGAGCATATTAAAAAGCTTAGCAACTTTTAAATCTTCATCGGCAATTATTGGATAAGTTGGCCTGATACCTGAAACATCTTTGATATCGTCTAACCATTTTACATGATCTTCAACTCCATCAACACTGAGTCCAATTACTTTTACATTTCTTTTATCGAATTCGTCTTTCATCCCAGCCAATACACCTAGTTCTGTCGTGCAAACGGGTGTGAAATCCTTAGGGTGAGAAAACAACACTCCCCAACTATTTCCTAGCCATTCATGAAAAGATATGTCCCCTTCTGAAGTCTTAGCTTCAAAATCTGGACACATGCTATTAATTTTTAAAGTCATTTAATTCCCCTTTATTAATTTAGAATTATTATAAACAAGATTGCTTTCTGTTCAATTTTTTATAAGATGTTGATTCAAAATGATTTTTAAACAACTTTTTGACGAGAAATCATCTACTTACACGTATATCGTTGCAAGCGATAAGGGTCGTGAAGCCTTAATAATTGATCCAGTATTAGAACATACATCAATTTATACTGATTTGCTGAATGACTTAGATTTGAGGTTGGTAAAAGTTATCGACACTCACATTCACGCTGATCATATATCTGCCATGGCAGAATTAAAAGAAAGAACTCAATGCCAAACAATTATGGGAGAACACTCAAAATCAGAAGTGGTTAACTTAAAAGTAAAAGATAATGAGAAAATAAGTATAGATGGAATTGTTTTACAAGCTCTTTATACTCCAGGACACACAGATGACTCGTATTGCTTCGTTATGCGAGACCGTATTTTCACTGGTGATACATTATTAATTAATGGCACTGGAAGAACAGATTTTCAGAATGGCAATTCTGAGGACGCATATAACTCAATTTTTGAGCGTTTATTAATACTTCCTGAAGAGACTTTAGTTTATCCAGCGCACGATTATAAAGGTAATAAATATTCATCTATTGGCAATGAAAAGAAAAACAATCCACGTCTTCAAGTAAATAGTGCAGAAGAGTATGCTGAAATAATGGATAATTTAAATCTTGCTAACCCTCAAATGATGGATGTTGCAGTCCCTGCAAATCTAAGTGGTCTTACATTAAAGGAAATTTAGTGATTTACTTTTTTTAATTTTTTTTAATAAAAGCTTCAATGTCATTCGCTAGTTTTTCAGGAATTTCCATTGGGGGCATATGCCCAACTTCTGGATAAGTGACTAGTTTTACATCTGGTATCTTTTCAACAAAATGATTAACAAACCTGAGGTCTACTAGGTTATCTTCTTCGCCGTGTAATATTAAAGTAGGCATATCTATATTTTTCAAAAGTGCAGCTTCAGAAATAAAGTTGTCCTCAAAATTTATAAGTAATTCTCCCATGGCTTCCCTTGAACCTTCTTGCAAAATAATTTCATGAAACTGATCGACTAATTCTTCTGTTACTAAGTTTTGATCATATACTGTTTGCGACACTCCTTCTTTAACTAAAAACCTAGGGGTTATATATGCCAGCATTTCTCTAAAAATTCTTGATTCAAGTAACTCAAATGCAACTGGAGGAGCATTTACTGATTGAAACTCTCTGTATTCTTTTTCACTTCCAATGAATGGAGAGCCAATAATTATTAATCCTTTAATCTGCTCAGAACGCTCTAGAGAGTACCTCCAAGCAATCATTCCACCCATAGAATGTCCTATAAGATAGAATTTTCTTATATCCTGCTTTTCAAGAACTTCACTTATAACTCTATAAAAACCATCATAAGAATAAAGGTTTGATTTTACAGATCCTGTTAGTCCATGTGCTGGCAGATCAAGTGATAAAATTCTAAATTGGTCTTTTAAAAAAGGAGTCATTGTTTCAAAATTGAACAAAGAACCATTAAAACCATGCACCATAACTAATACTTTTCCATCTTTATTGCCCTCATCTCTGATATGTATTAAAGATCCGTCATCTAGTTCAACAAATTCAGAATTACCTTTTGCATGTTTTGAAACAACCTCATTTCTTGGAATATCAAAATAGATAGAGTTGTATAATGCGAAAATTATTAAAATTAATAAGATTAATGATGTGACTTTGATTACTTTAATCATCATATGCAGCAATAGTTGTTCTATGTAAGAGTCTCTCTTGACCCTCATAACCTCCTGTCGCTCTATGTAAAACGCTTCTATTGTCCCACATTATCAACATATCTTTTTTCCATTTGTGGTTATAAACAAACTCTTCCTGGCACTGCCATGCGCTTAACTCCAACAGTAATTTCATTGCTTCTTGATTATCCATGCCATCAATACCAATAATGTAACCAATTGTTCCATAAATTCCCTCCCGCTTTGTTTCAGGATGCTGCATTATTATAGGATGCAATTGTTTTAAATATGCTTCATCAGAAGCTCGAATATCCATGCTGCGGCCCATTTCTCTATCCTTATCTCCATAACCTCCACCTGGGGAATAAGGAACCAGGGCTGAATGGATTGCTTGTTTGCCCTCTAGTTTTTTTCTAAGCGATGATGGCATCTTTTCTAATGCCAAATGCTGATTGGCAAATAAAGTATCACCACCTTGGTTTGGAATAACCTTACCAAATAGGCAAGTACCTGCTGGCGGGTTTTCTTGAAAACTCCAGTCCGTATGCCAATTATCAGCAAAAATTGGAACCTTTTCATTGGCTGTTCTCTTAACCGCAATAATATTATTTCTTCCAGGAATAGGAGCGATAAAGGGATCGTCTCCAAAACTTCCAAAATAAAGGGTGAATCTCTCTAGGTCGTCATCGTTTATTGCTTGATCTGGAAAACTTAGTATGTGATGTTCAAGCCATAACGTCCTTATCTCATTAATTTCGTTATCTGATAGTGCTCTTGTTAAATCAATTCCAGTAACGGAAGCACCGCATGCTTGTTCAGATACTTTTATTGTCATACTCATAATGTCATCTTAAGATCAATTATAATTTAATCAATAACTTGAAGTATGAAAATTGCTATAATAGGTACTGGAATATCTGCGTTGTCAACAGCATATCACCTAGACAGAAAGATAGAAATTGACATGTATGACAGCAATGACAGGATGGGAGGTCATAC
>CACDOH010000001.1 GCA_902554325.1 uncultured Pelagibacteraceae bacterium | reverse complement strand
TTCAGAATTTAGCTAAAAAGATAAAGAGGAAGCAATGTTTATTCTTAGAAATAGGAATAAATCAACACGATGGAGTAGTTAAGATATTGAAAAATAATAACTTTAAGGTCGTTTCTATAAAAAATGATATATCAAATATTCCCAGATGCATTATTGCTGAAAGTAATTAAATAAAAACTTGATTATTTTTATAGTAAACACTAGTTTACCAACATTCTTTTAAAAGAATTAATTAAAAATTTCCAATTATATTTAGGAATTAGTTTTCAAAGTGAAAAATAGAAGAACTAGACCTTTTAAAAGGTCAAACAATAGATATTCAGGTGATAGTTTTGTTAATGGTAATAGCTCTACTCGCGTAAGAGGAAATTTATCAACTGTGCTCGAAAAGTATAAAGTTCTAGCAAAAGATGCAGCAGCTTCAGGTGATCATGTAGGTGCTGAAAATTATTTACAGCATGCAGAGCATTACAGTCGTTTAATAAATGACCGCCAAGATAGAAATAATGGCAACAGTGATACAAAATCTGCTAAAACTGTGTCCGCAGAGGAGGAAACTGCACCTGTAGAAACTTTAGATCCCGCTAAAGCTATAGAAGAAGCTAATTCTTAATTTTTGAAATCTCATTATTTATCCTGTCTCTTTCTGTGAGGAAGTTATTTAAATTTATCCCTTTTAATTTTTTACCTGATGGAAGTTTCATTTTCATTGGATTAATTTTATTACCATTAAAAATAACCTCATAATGAAGATGCGGCCCTGTTGATAATCCTGTACTTCCCACATAACCGATAGTTTGACCTTGTTTGACCCGAACATTTTTTTGTATGCCAGAAGCATAGCTACTAAGATGAGAATAACTTGTCTTATAGCCATTTAAATGTTTAATTCGAATATATTTTCCAGCACCACCATTGGTTCCAATGTATTCAATATGTCCTGTTCCAGCAGCCATAATTGGAGTACCTATGGGCGCAGCAAAGTCAACGCCCATGTGCTTTTTATTATATCCCAGGATAGGGTGCTTTCTCATACCGTAAGCAGATGATAATCTTGCACCATTTATTGGAGTTTTCATCAAAGCTTTTGTGGCACTTTTTCCGTCGCTGTTAAAATATTCAATATAATTATCATTTTCGAATTTATACAGTTCGTAACTATCTTTTGTTAGAATAATTTTTGCAAAAAAAATAGAACCTGATTTGATTAACTCGCCATCCTTATCTTTAAATTGTTCAAATAGAATATTTATTTTATTTTTGTTCCTAATGTCTCTTTGAAAATCAATATCAAAACTAAAAAGTTGTACAAATGACATAATTATATTGTCTGGTACATTAATATTTTTTAGCGACGAGTAGATACTTTTCTCTATTTCAATTTCATGGAATACGAGCTCCGAGTAGAGTGTTTTAATATCTTTACGTACTGTAAATCTATCGTCTATTCTTAAAATTGATATTTTTTCTTCTCTATCAGGATAAATTATAATTTCTTTAATAATTCTCTCTTCTTTTATAAGATCAGAAATCATCTCTATGCGTGTTCCGATGCGTAATTGGTTTATCTCGATTACATCTTTCACAGCTATAATTAATTGATCGATTTCTCTTTTATTGAGGTTAGTTTTTTTTAAAGTGCTGATAAACGTGTCACCCTCTACAAGTTCATAGTACTCAAGAAATGAGAAAAATAAGTCTAAACTATCTTTCTTTTCAGAATGGTCTTCTTGAATAAGTGTTGTTTCTTTTGGAATTTGGATATCAATCTTATCATTAAAAGAAACTGATAAATAGTAAGCGATCACAATAATAAGAATCAGACCAGCTATAAAAACCAAGATTTTTTTGTTTAATAGATACATTTTCACATCTTCATATAAAGAATTTATATTTTATGACATCACTAATATTAATCTTCAGAGGTAAAATGATCATACTCTCTCTATCTCATTGATATTACTGGGTATTATATATGAGTGAAAAGTACTTATTTTCTGCCTAATTTTATGTTTGATGCTTGACTTTTTGGCTCAATACAATAAAAAACTTTCACCCTTGTTCGGTGATGCTCTGAACCTGCGGCATATGACTATTTTAGTCTTAATATAATCAATCTGGCATTTTTTATTTTTCCTTAGGAAAAGTAACACCTGCTTGCGCGATTATGCTATTGGAAAAGTAAATTGAAAGAGAAACGTGGGCGGTAATTCCGCAGTACAGAATAATCGTACACGTTTTATTTGGATTATATAATTTAGATTATGTAACTCCGCCAATAAGTTTGTGTGCGTCGTGTTTAAACTTGAGAGTTTGATCATGGCTCAGAATGAACGCTGGCGGCACGCTTAACACATGCAAGTCGAACGGGATCTTCGGATCTAGTGGCAGACGGGTGAGTAACGCGTGGGAACCTGCCCAGTAGTAGAGAATAACTTGAGGAAACTTAAGCTAATACTTTATACACCCTCCGGGGAAAAGCTTTATGCGCTATTGGATGGGCCCGCGTTAGATTAGTTTGTTGGTGAGGTAATGGCTCACCAAGACTACGATCTATAGCTGGTCTGAGAGGATGATCAGCCACACTGGGACTGAGACACGGCCCAGACTCCTACGGGAGGCAGCAGTGGGGAATATTGGACAATGGGGGCAACCCTGATCCAGCGATGCCGCGTGAGTGATGAAGGCCTTCGGGTTGTAAAACTCTTTCGTCAGGGAAGATAATGACGGTACCTGAAGAAGAAGATCCGGCTAACTCCGTGCCAGCAGCCGCGGTAATACGGAGGGATCTAGCGTTATTCGGAATTACTGGGCGTAAAGCGAGCGTAGGCGGATTTGTAAGTTGGAGGTGAAATCCCAGAGCTTAACTCTGGAACTGCCTTCAAAACTACATTTCTTGAGTTTGGTAGAGGAGAGTGGAATTCCTAGTGTAGAGGTGAAATTCGTAGATATTAGGAGGAACACCAGTGGCGAAGGCGACTCTCTGGGCCAATACTGACGCTGAGGTTCGAAAGCATGGGTAGCGAACAGGATTAGATACCCTGGTAGTCCATGCAGTAAACGATGAGTGCTAGATGTTGGGAATTTAAATTTCCAGTATCGCAGTTAACGCGTTAAGCACTCCGCCTGGGAAGTACGGCCGCAAGGCTAAAACTCAAATGAATTGACGGGGACCCGCACAAGCGGTGGATCATGTGGTTTAATTCGAAGATACGCGAAGAACCTTACCGGCCCTTGACATACCAATCGCAGACTTAAGAGATTAAGTCCTTCACTTCGGGTGGATTGGATACAGGTGCTGCATGGCTGTCGTCAGCTCGTGTCGTGAGATGTTGGGTTAAGTCCCGCAACGAGCGCAACCCTTACCTTCAATTGCCAGCACGTTATGGTGGGAACTTTGAAGGAACTGCCGGTGATAAGCCGGAGGAAGGTGGGGATGACGTCAAGTCCTCATGGCCCTTACGGGCCGGGCTACACACGTGATACAATGGTAACTACAAAAGGCAGCGAAGGAGCGATCTGGAGCAAATCTCTAAAAGTTACCTCAGTTCGGATTGCACTCTGCAACTCGAGTGCATGAAGTTGGAATCGCTAGTAATCGTAGATCAGCGCGCTACGGTGAATACGTTCCCGGGTCTTGTACACACCGCCCGTCACACCATGGGAGTTGGTTTTACCTGAAGCTGGTTTGCTAACCGTAAGGAGGCAGCCAACCACGGTAAGATTAGCGACTGGGGTGAAGTCGTAACAAGGTAACCGTAGGGGAACCTGCGGTTGGATCACCTCCTTTCTAAGAGTCATTTTTTGAGTTCTATTGAATTTAAGAAATTTTAACTTAGTAATTATATGTGGCTTACCGTCCTCGTTTCTCTTTCATTGTTTAAAACTATAAAGCCTACGTTTGGGCTTGTAGCTCAGTCTGGTTAGAGCGCACCCCTGATAAGGGTGAGGTCGGTAGTTCGAGTCTACCCAGGCCCACCATGACGTGGTTTCTCTTGGGGCTGTAGCTCAGCTGGGAGAGCACCTGCTTTGCAAGCAGGGGGTCACCGGTTCGATCCCGGTCAGCTCCACCAATGTTTTAAGCTTTTCCATTTACATCGTGAAGTGACATCAATACTAAATTAATAAAATTTTTATTGAGAATTCAAAATATCTAAGTATTGCAAAAGACATATAAGTTTGTTTTTTGTACATAGAATAATCAAGCGTTTAAGAGCATTTGATGGATGCCTTGGCACACAAAGGCGATGAAGGACGTAGTACGTTGCGATAAGCTTCGGGGAGTGACGAACACACTTTGATCCGAAGATTTCCGAATGGGGAAACCCAACTCTTTTGAGTTATTGCTAACTGAATACATAGGTTAGTAAAGCGAACCCAGTGAACTGAAACATCTAAGTAACTGGAGGAAAGGATATCAACCGATACTCCGTAAGTAGTGGCGAGCGAAAGCGGACTAGGCCAGTAGCATTAATTGTACAACCAGAATTACCTGGAAAGGTAAACCGTAGAGAGTGATAGTCTCGTATGGGTAATGACAGTTAATGTTCTTGAGTAAGACGGGACACGTGAAATCTTGTCTGAATATGGGGGGACCACCCTCCAAGCCTAAGTACTCTTGTGTGACCGATAGTGAACTAGTACCGTGAGGGAAAGGTGAAAAGAACCCCGACGAGGGGAGTGAAATAGATCCTGAAATTGAATGCTTACAAGCTGTGGAAGCCCGTAAGGGTGACCGCGTACCTTTTGTATAATGGGTCAGCGAGTTAGTTTAAAGTGCAAGCTTAAGCCGTAAGGTGTAGGCGTAGCGAAAGCGAGTCTTAATAGGGCGACAGTACTTTGGATTAAACCCGAAACCGAGTGATCTAGCCATGAGCAGGTTGAAGATAAGGTAACACTTATTGGAGGACCGAACCAGTTGACGTTGAAAAGTCTTTGGATGACTTGTGGTTAGGGGTGAAAGGCCAATCAAACTCGGATATAGCTGGTTCTCCGCGAAAACTATTTAGGTAGTGCGTCATATGAATACCACCGGGGGTAGAGCACTGGATGGGCAAGGGGGGAGAGATCCTTACTAAGTCCAACCAAACTCCAAATACCGATGAGTAATGTATGGCAGACAGACTACGGGTGCTAAGGTCCGTAGTCGAAAGGAAAACAGTCCAGACCAACAGCTAAGGTCCCCAAGTTATTGTTAAGTGGGAAAGGATGTCGGACGACCAAAACAGCCAGGAGGTTGGCTTAGAAGCAGCCATCCTTTAAAGAAAGCGTAACAGCTCACTGGTCTAAATAAGTTGTCCGGCGCCGAAGATGTAACGGGGCTAAACAATACACCGAAGCTTTGGACACAATTTATTGTGTGGTAGCGGAGCGTTCCGTACGTTGTTGAAGGGAGACTCGTGAGAGCTCCTGGAGATATCGGAAGTGAGAATGCTGACATGAGTAGCGACAAACAGAGTGAGAAACTCTGTCGCCGAAAATCCAAGGGTTCCTGCGCAAGGCTAATCCGCGCAGGTTGAGTCGGCTCCTAAGGCGAGGACGAAAGTCGTAGTCGATGGGAACAAGGTTAATATTCCTTGACCAGATGAGATGTGACGGATGACGTAAATTGTCTATCCTTATATGGATTGGATAGGCAGTGAAGTTGTTCCAGGAAATAGCCTCATCGTGGACCGTACCCGAAACCGACACAGGTGGATAGGTAGAAGATACCAAGGCGCTTGAGAGAACTATGCTGAAGGAACTCGGCAAATTGCCTCTGTAACTTCGGAAGAAGGAGGACCTATGTTTGGGCAACCAGATGTGGGTGGCACAGAAATGGGGGTAGCAACTGTTTATTAAAAACACAGGACTCTGCAAAGCCGTAAGGCGAAGTATAGGGTCTGACGCCTGCCCGGTGCCGGAAGATTAAAGTGAGTGGTGCAAGCTACGACCTGAAGTCCCGGTGAACGGCGGCCGTAACTATAACGGTCCTAAGGTAGCGAAATTCCTTGTCGGGTAAGTTCCGACCTGCACGAATGGCGTAATGATTTCCCCGCTGTCTCCAGCGTAGACTCAGCGAAATTGAATTCTCCGTGAAGATGCGGAGTACCCGCGGTTAGACGGAAAGACCCCGTGCACCTTTACTATAGCTTTACATTGGTGTTAGAAATTGCATGTGTAGGATAGGTGGTAGACTTTGAAGTGGAGGCGCCAGCTTCCATGGAGTCATCCTTGAAATACCACTCTTGTAATTTTTGACATCTAACTGAGATCCATTATCTGGATCCAAGACAGTGTATGGTGGGTAGTTTGACTGGGGCGGTCGCCTCCCAAAAAGTAACGGAGGCGTGCGAAGGTAGGCTCAAGCTGGTCGGAAATCAGCTGTTGAGTGCAATGGCATAAGCCTGCCTGACTGCGAGACTGACAAGTCGAGCAGAGTCGAAAGACGGTCATAGTGATCCGGTGGTTCTGAGTGGAAGGGCCATCGCTCAACGGATAAAAGGTACGCCGGGGATAACAGGCTGATACCGCCCAAGAGTTCATATCGACGGCGGTGTTTGGCACCTCGATGTCGGCTCATCACATCCTGGGGCTGGAGCAGGTCCCAAGGGTTCGGCTGTTCGCCGATTAAAGTGGTACGCGAGCTGGGTTTAGAACGTCGTGAGACAGTTCGGTCCCTATCTGCCGTGGGTGTTGAAGAATTGAGAGGAGTTACTCCTAGTACGAGAGGACCGGAGTGAACGTACCAATGGTGTACCAGTTGTCGTGCCATCGGCATCGCTGGGTAGCCAAGTACGGACGGGATAACCGCTGAAAGCATCTAAGCGGGAAGCCTCCCTCGAAACTAATTCTTCCTTGAGAGTCGTGGTAGACCACCACGTTGATAGGTCAGGTGTGGAAGTGCAGTAATGTATGAAGCTAACTGATACTAATAACTCGATCGGCTTGATTTTCTATGTACTAGAAACAAACTAGTAAGATACAGGCGACACAAAGATAGAATAATTGATAAAATATTATTTGGTATTGATTTCACGTTTTGTTGACCTGGTGGTTATAGCGGAGAGGTTACACTCGATTCCATTTCGAACTCGAACGTTAAGGGCTCCAGCGCCGATGGTACTTTGTCTTAAGGCATGGGAGAGTAGGACATTGCCAGGTCTACTAAACGTGAATTTATCACTCACAATGTAATCAAACTTTTTATGAACAAAAATATACTTTCAAATAATTTATCAGCGCTAGTTGCTATGCTTCTTCAGGTTGCAATATTATTATTATTAATATTTCTAATTATAAGTTCTACATACTACAGAATATTCCCTTATGATTGGAGAAATTATATTAATGAAAACTTTCAAATAGAAATTAATACTTACTCTGACACACTTCGCAAAATTGATATTGAATTAAATAAAAACTATACTTTTGAAAGTTTGCAAAATGTGAATAAAATTTATAATAACGGAATTGCTTATATATGGCCTGATCAAATAAATTCTATTACTCTTAGAGACAATTGGATACTTTTTTTAGCTAAATTTATGGACCCATTGATAACAGAACTAAATTTACAAAAACCAACAACAAAAGCATTTACTAATTTTGAAAGCTATAAATATGAACGCGCACTTGGAAGAGGCTTTGGTATCTGTTCACAGAATGCAATTGGTTTATCAAATCTATTGAATCGGTTAGGTAATATCAATTCTCGAGTAGTTGGCCTGAATAAGCATGTAGTTGTAGAAGTTGAATTAGACAATGAAACTCTAGTTTTAGATCCCTCATTTGGCGTTTCGCTTCCATTCTCAATAGTACATGCTCAAAATAACTTAGATACAGTAAAAAAATATTATCAGAATACAGATCAGCCTGAAATATACTCAGCTTATGATGAGATCGGAAATATTTATATTCCCGAGAAAGGAAATTATATATATACAGATAACCACAAAAAACAAAAATTGATTAGAAACTTTGAAATTCTCGCAGATTACTTAAGTATAATATTTCCGCTGACTCTTATTTTAATATTTAAAAATGTTATAATAAAAAGAATTAAATTCATTAAAAAGTTAATTATATCTTGAGTGACATGTTACTTCATTGAGATCTTATTTTTTTAAAATACTGAGATTAAATTGGGCAAGTTATTTTTGATTTCTCCAGATAAATAAAGATCAACAATACTATCATCGTATTTATCATAAATTACCTCTAAATGTTCTGGTTTCCAATCTGATGTCTTAAAAACTTTCCCAGCTGAACTTTGGGGTAGACCATTTGGTAAATTATTATAATCTAATTCAATTAATTTTTCTTTTAGAGTATTAATATATTTTTGAGTTGATCTTGAAGCTAGTTGATGAATACCGTCTCCTTTGACCATTTCAGGAGATGTTTGAAATAATATATTTCCACCATCGATGAAGTCACTAGTTTCGTGCAAGGTAACACCTGTCATTTGAGGTTCAAGGAAGTAGCTAGGCCAAAAATGGGTTATTGTACCTCTATACCATGGTGAGAGACCACCGTGAGTATTCCAGAATTTACATTTGAATGAATTGATTATTGACTTATCAATTTTATGACAACCGTAGGACAGAACCAATTTAGGATTCATTTTTTTAATAAAAGATATTGTTTCAATTGAATTTAAGCTTTCTTTGCGAACTTCAATGGCAGGAATATTTATATCTTGATTTATTTGAAAGAATTCATTTTCAGCTTTATCTCTGAGCAAAAAATGGTGATCAAACAAAGTAGAGAGTTTTTTTGAAATATTTTTTGGTGCAACTGGAATAAAATTTTCCCTCTTTTCAAGAATCAAGCCAACCACAAGTCCTGTTGTGATCAGAGATTTGACAAAGTATTTATGTCTTGGATGATCGCCTGATATTAAAATAATACTCATGGCCCTTATAAAAGCTTATTTTTCTCTAATAGTTCAATAATAGGTATTAATTTATTTACTGATATTTTTAAAAAGTTAGAAATATCAACAATATCTCTTTTTCCATCTGCCAAAGAAAGTAAAGATAATATTATATTTAACTGATTTCTGTTATCAATTTTTTCATTATTAGATTTCTTTCTTGTATCATGAGAGTTTATAGCTGGATAAAGGTTTTTTTTGCTTAGTTGTGGTTCACAATTTTGAACTCTACCTTTTAACTTCTTTGATGTTATTTCTACTGTTTGTAAAAAAGAAAATATTTGATTTGCAGATTTTTCTACAGAACTTATTTTCATAAAACTTTTATTATCCATGCTTGTATGATATTGAGGAAAATTTCCATAGGGAGGATAAACTGTTTTTGCAGCTTGGATTACTGGCAGGTTAAATCCCGGTGAACAATATTGTCTTTCGTCTGAACCTCCCGTTGGAGTGAAAGGCCTTGTTGTAAAATTATTACTTTCATACTTAGCATAATGTTTAGCAATTTTGTCAAATTTGGACTCATTGCCGATCCAATCTCTTCGGGATAGTTTAAAGCTAATCTTTTTGCTCGGTCCTCCTAAGCAAGTTAGTACCATTCCTCCCTCAATATTTTTAATTAAGCTGGATCCATGTTTATGTAAGTAAGTTATTGAACCTATAGTTTCAGGCAATAGAATGAAACGATACGTAAATTTTCTTTTTTTCAAACTCTTTAATTTTTCATACAGCCTAATCATAGTAAGGGGACCAGATAATTCATTGTTGGCCATGCTAGGGTGACATAAATAAGATGACAGCATAACTAATTTTTTTGACTCACCTTTAAGATCAAATGTTCCATATCTTAGAAAGCCATTACTAATTTTAGTGTCTATGTGCACTTTATACTTCGTATTTTTTTTTAATTTTTTAAATTGCCTATAACTCATACATAATCCCCAATTCTTTTTATAATAGCTGGTGACATAAGGGATAGCATTGGGTAAGTCTTTTATTGTGTGAATATGTTTAGAGAGGTCTTTATAAGATAAAACTCCTCTAAATGGTTGAGAAAAATTCAAAACATGCAAATTATTTATGTTTGAATCTATAATAATTTTGCCATTTTCATTTGCTAAATAAGCACGATTTAATTTCCATTCTTTTGGCACGGTCCAATCAAATACTCTTTTTCCAGACCTAACTGAATAAATTTTTATTGGCAGCGAATTGGAAATAATTTTTAGACTTTTGTTAATACCCTCACCAGTTATTGATCTACATATAGGATAAAGTTCATCAAATAATTTGTCGATATTAGTTGTCATTCATTTGAACTTAAAGGTGTTTTTTTTATTATCAATAGAAATATCAGTAAACCTTATTTCATTTGCTATTAAATTCTGATTTAATAATGTAATAATGTAATAATGTTATGATCAAAATTATAATTCGTATAAAATATTTGAAAGCTTTTTACATATGTCCACTGTTGAATTAAGAGAGCTAAGTCATAAGGATATTAATAGTGAGTTTATTGACTGGCATAATAATGAACATGCTAAAAATTACTCAGCTTCAAAAAGAACATTTACAAAAGAAAACCTATTAGATGAATACAATAATGGTATTAAAAATAAAAACCTTTATCAGTATTTAGTGCATCATATAAAAGATCGTAAAAATATAGGAGTTATAAAAATTGGTCCTATCGATTATCTTCATAAAAAGTCAGACCTGGTTGTTTTTATAGGTGACAAAAACTATTTGAAGCAGGGTCTGGGATCAGAAGCTATAAAGCTTGGAAACTTAGTAGCCTTTAATGATTTAGGTATAAGAAAAGTTCACGGGCCAATAATCAAATCAAATATTGGAGCAGTAAAAGTTTATCTTAAAGCTAATTGGGTAATTGAAGCTATTCTTAAAGGACATTATCTTGTAGACGGTGAAGAACAAGATGCCATTCTTGTAGCTTGTTATAATCCAAAATATTTTAGCAGAGAGATATGTAAAACTTCAAAAATAACACTTGAGGATGTTTATTAATTATGAAAAAAAAATCAAAAAAAAATTTAGATTATTATAGTAATATAATTGACCAAATTGAATCTATAAGATCAAAAAATAATGTAAACTGGATGAATTTGGTAAGATTAAGTTTTTCTTTAGATCCAAATAAATCTGCAAAGATATTAGCCGAAATATATAAGCAAGATAAGAAGATAAGTAATCTTGCAAAAAAACTCCAGAATTGATGATTAATTTAAAGGGCAAGCCATATTTGATCGCTGAAATTTCAGCTAATCATAATGGCAAGCTGTCTATCGCAAAGAAATTAATTGATTTAGCAAAATCAAAGGGTGCTGATGCAGTCAAGATACAAACATACACGGCTGATAGCATGACACTAAAATCGGATAAAAATATTTTCAAGATTAGATCTGGAATATGGAAAGGTCATACTTTGTGGGATCTCTACAATAAAGCCCACACACCTCTAGAATGGCATAAAGAACTATTTTTATATGCTAAAAAACAAAAGATTAAAATTTTCAGTACGCCTTTTGATGAATTTGCTGTTGATTTTTTAGAAGAATTACATTGCCCTATTTATAAAGTTGCTTCATTTGAAATGACTGATCTTCCTTTAGTCAAAAAAATTTCTAAAACAAAAAAACCTATGATTATTTCAACTGGAATGGCTAGCCTAGAGGAAATTGAAGAATGTTTTGATACCGCAACAGCTAATGGGGCTAAAGATATAACTTTACTTTATTGTGTCAGTAACTACCCATCTACTAAGAAAGATTTTAATTTAAACAATATTCATATCTTAAAGAAAAAATTTAATTGCAGGGTTGGTTTATCAGATCATTCATTAGATATTAGTATTGCTCAAGCAGCTGTTGCTGCAGGAGCTGAAGTATTTGAAAAACACATAGGTTATTCAGGCCAGAACAAGGGTTTAGATGTAAAATTCTCTTTAAAAGGAAATGAGATTAAAGAGTTTAGGTGCGCTATAGACGAAACATATAAATTAATGGGGAAAAAATTTTTTTACAGAAAAAAGTCAGAAAATGAAAATAAAAGATATAGAAGGTCTATATTTGCAACGAATAATATTAACAAAGGTGAAATATTTTCTTACCAGAATATAAGAAGAGTAAGGCCAGCTAATGGTATAGAGCCTAAATATTTCGAGAAGATTCTAGGAAAAAAATCGCCTATTTCTATCAAAAAAAATATGCCGGTAAAGAAAGAAGTATTGCTAAAATTAAAAATTAAATAGAATTTATTATGAGTAACAAAGAATTAAAAATTTTTATACTTTTTAATTTTTCTAAGAAAAATGGTGGTGGCAGTACATTTCTTAAATCATTAAAGAAAGAAATTGGCAGCAAGGGGTTGTTATGTAAAGATCCTTTTGATGCAGATATAATTATATTTAATTCACATCATGAATTTTATAAATTGGTCAAATTAAAATTTAAATATCCAAAGAAAAAATTTATACATAGAATGGACGGTCCTCTTTCAAGTAACAGGAAACATGGGAATATTTTTGATAAGTTAATATATCAATTTAATCTTTACTTGGCTGATGCTACTATCTTTCAATCTCAATGGAGCTTATCAAGAAATTTAAATTCTGGTCTTAAATTAGCAAAAAAATATAAGATAATTCATAATGCTAGTGATAGTGCGATTTTTAATGGTATAAATAAAATTCATTATCAGCCAAGTAAAAAATGTAAATTAATTTCCTCAAGCTGGTCTTTTCATCCAAATAAGGGAATAGATATTCTTAATCAACTAGATAACAGTTTAGACTTTAATAAATACGAGATGGTATTTATTGGCAATGAAAAATATAAATTTAAGAATATTAAAAATCTAGGGGTAATGAGTAGTGAGTTATTGGGAAAATATTTGAAATCCTCAGATATATATATATCAACAAGCAAAATTGAAGCATGTTCTAATTCATTAATAGAGGCAGTTTCATGTGGCTTACCTTCCATAACAAGAAATTGTTCAAGCAATAGTGAGATAGTTAAGGATCAAAGGCTCTTATATAACGATATGGATGAGCTTTTATCAAAGTTAGATAAAGTTAGGACTGGTTTAAATAGAGAGAATAATTATAAATATAACTTTAAGAGTATTAGCACTATAACAAATGATTACATTGATTTCTCAAGAGAAATTTATGAAGATATTAACAATAGTAGCGTAAATTATATTACTTTTTTGAAATTAGTAATTAATATTTTCCTTTTTAAATTTTTATCTAAATTGAGGGTAACAGCAATATTAAAATTCTTGATCTAAGAATAATTGCTTATATATAAACTAATATGAATATACTTACATTTATATGATTATAAGGCATTATTGTAACTCATTTATTGAAGTTCAGTCATCTAATGAAAAAATTGTTTGTGATCCTTGGATAGGTAAAACAAAAGAAAGTGCATGGTATTCATGGCCCTTTTATAAAGAGAATGCTTCTTTTCTAAATAAAATAAACCCGGATTTTATATATATTAGCCACTTACACTGCGATCATTTTGATGAAAAAGTCTTATCAAGATATCGGAAAAAGAATACAAGAATAATAATCAAGAAGTTTAATTCTAAGAGACTTAAGAAGAAGATAAATGATCTTGGTTTTAATAATGTTTTAGAAATTGATGCATTAAAAAGAAAAAAGATTTCTGAAGAATTTAATATTGCAATTGTCCCTCAGATGTCAACTAATACTAGTGAACTAGAAGATCATGTAAATTACGATTTAGATACATCAATTATTATTCAATCAAGATCAGACAAAAAAGTATTTTACAATAATGTGGACAATCCATTATCAATAAATGAACTTAAGTCAGTTAAGAAATTTATTGATAATAAATTTAGGAGTGCACTATCTATAATTTGTTATCCTCTGGGTGCTGCAAGTGGATATCCCCAAGCTTTTACTAATTTGAATAAACCCTTGGAAAAAAGAAGAATTATTAAAAAAAGTTTTAAAAAATTAGATAAAGTAGTAAAAATATTTAATCCTGAGTTTTATTTTCCAGCAGGTGGTACATATATGATTACAGGAAAATTTTCTTTGTTGAATAAATGGATTGCTCAACCGTGTAATATTGAGGTTGCAAAACACTTTCGTTCAATGTCGTGTGAATACATAAATATTGAAGGAGGAGGTTATATTAATCTAAACGGAAACAAAAGCCAGATTAAGACAATAATAGATGATCTTGGTAGCATAAAAAATCATATTCAGAAAAAATTATCTAAGGTTAGATATTTTTATCAGAAAAAAAGATATATAAAATCGATAAATTTCATGAATAGATTGTTTAATGAGTCGCAGGATAAATATTTTCAAAGAATTAAAACATTAAATATTTATACAAATTGGAATATAAAAATTAATGTTTATAAGGATCTATGTTTGAAGAATGATGGAGAAATTAATATGAATAAATCAGGTTATTTCAAGTCTTTTATCATTAGAAGTAATTCAAAATATAATAGCAGAAAAGTAGATTTAGAATGTAATTTAGATAAAGATTTATTTTGTCATTTAATGATGAGAAATTCTCCTTGGAATACGGCATTAACAGGATCAATCATAATTTTTTCTAGAAAATCCAAAGTTTACAATCCAACAGTAGAAAATTCATTAAATTTTTTCACAGTTTAAAATAAAAAACTAAATCAAATATAAAATTACACTTAGTTTTTTATAATAATCTCATGGTAGGTCGAAATATTTTTTGAGCAATAAATTACTTTCCCAGGAAATAGAGATTTAATATCTTCAAAAGTAATATAACCTACGGGATCAGTTAATGTAGGTTCAGTATAAGAAAAACAAATGATAAAATAAGTCGACTTACTTTCGGCAAGTTTTTTCCATTGCTCACTTGTTTTGATTGGATTCATTGATTGATCAAATGAATTTGAAAAGATTACATTAAATTTATTATACCAATCTTTAGGTAGGAGATCAAAGTTAGCAATTAAAATATCTTTTCTTTTTGCATCAGGATTTATCTCAACACCGTATGCATAATCCATTTTATCAAAAGAAATCTTTTTTCTGTTTATTGGATAAACTATCAATTGTAAAAATTTCTCAAGTATCTTTGAGATACTAAACATTCTCATGATTAATTTTAAAAATAAATTATTTGAGAACCCTATTCTGAATAAATCTACTTCTTTCCCGGATCTTGTACCTAGACAGCATATTCTAAAATTTAAATGATTTTTTTTTAAATCTTCTTTAATAATTTTTTGCCAACGACTAACATCGTTATAGGACACCTTACAAAAATCAAATTTTTGCCTTGATCTTTCTATTTGTATCTTCTCATAACTAATTATATCTTTGTGTTTTTTAATTTCCATTTTAGAATTAAGCCTAGTAATTATTTCTTAAGTATTTTTATAATTTATAACATATATAGTGTAACAAAATAATATGTTATAAAATAAAATTAACAAATAAACATAGCTGCTAATAAGTTACTATGAAATCTAAAATCAAGAATAAACCAGTTATAAGAAAGAAATTTCTAATTTTAACATATTGGTTATACATTGGATTTGAAAAAACTGACATACAATTAGTTAGAAAGCTTAGAAGGAATAAGAATTGTTTGGTTACATACGCTGTATTTACTGAAGGCTTGATTAAAGATGATGCAAGAAAGAGAAATTATTTTTCAAAATTTCCATGTATTTCAGAGAGTTTTAAAGATGATAAAGATTTTAAAGAAGCTAACGCTATTTGGATAAATTCTTTTGGACATTTAGATAAGTTAATCAAAGATCATGACATCATAATTACAGGAGCTTTTCGAGGCATGGATTATTTTTTGGCTTACATTAGATATCAGGATAAGATACTAATATCTCATCAAAATCCAGCTAATCTGGAGATCTGTTTTGCTAAATATTTACCTAATCAACTTTATCTACATAATGAAATTATTAATAATATATATAGCCAAAGTATCAAAAAGAAAAAGATAAAGAAAATATTTAAATCTGATAATTTTAAAATCACAGGATCTGTTCAATATTGTCAAACAACAAAAGAAGAAAAAAAAGACAAAATTTTTTTCTACGAAAAGTATGGGCTTGATTTAAATAAAGAACTAATTATGTTTTTGCCACCCAATCCAGCAAGCATGTTTCCACATGTATTAGAGTCTTATAAAAAAATTACAGACATATTATTAGAAAAACCATTTAATTTAATGTTAAAATTACATCCAACAGATAGACAAAAAAGAAAGATTTCTTCATATGATGGTCGAAAAGAATCATGGGAAGTAATTAATACGAAATTAAAAGTTGTTGAAGATAATGATTTTTATAAAATACTAAAATATTCAAAATTTGTAATTAGCTTAGGAACCACTGCATTTCAAGACATTAACATACTTAATAAACCAATTATATTTGTAGATCGTTATAAGAAATTTTTTATAAGAGAAAGTTTTCATGACCAAATAGATTTGAATGAAAATTTTTATCAAAAAGAATATGGAGTTCAAAATTTTATGCTAAATAAAAAACAAAAAATGTATTTAATAAATAATTATGGAGATAAGATATTTGATCACAATTATCACACTTTAAATCGGCTAGGTTATCCCAATGATTTAATGAATTATTATGGTCTAGACGCTGATTACGATTTTATTGAAAATATAACAGAGTTTAGGGGAAAGATAAGTGAAAAAGACCTTCAAGACATGCGAGGGATTCTTAAATATGATTTAAACTCAAAAAGTCTAGATAATATAAGCGACTCTATTTTTGAATATTTAAGTAATTATAGGGCTAATATTTTACAAAAATTATTCATGCGTTTAAGACTTAAGATATTTTTATTAAGATACCTCTTCATAACCAGTATATCAAAAATAAAGAAAATATTAATAGCGAGTTAGCTTTTATAGAATTTTAATTGTCTGTCGTTAAGAGGTCCTATTGATTTTTCATCAAGATATAATACATACTGGTCAAAAATTTTCTCATATATAAAAATCCAGTTACGCTTAAAGTGATATTTTAAAAATTGTGCATTTGCACCCCTTCCATCAATTAATATAATAGTTCCAGGAACTAGGAAATGTTCAATTTTGAGAATGTCGCAGCACATTGGCATTAAGTCATTATGACCTATATTAAAACCATTAATTTTTCCTTTGATATTAAATTGATCAGGAGCATCCAAATAAATAAAGTCAGGATTACATAGAGGCAGAGTTTTATATTCTGTTGCAAATCTTCCTTCAAACAAAGTCATGCTTACTTCAGAAAATAACCAATTTACTTTTGATAATATTTTACTTTTATTAATTTTCTTATAATCTTGAATTCTTTTTTTACTAACTGACAAATATTTATTTTCATTATCGACAACAAATAATTCAAAAGGATTATTCCTTCTTAGATCTTTTATATCATTTTTATGTTTTTTTAGATTTTCACCTAAAGCTAAAGACATTATTAAGCTTGACCAGCCAGACCCAAACTCTAATATTGTGGTTCTTTTGTTCAAAGTAATGAACTCATAAATTCTGTATAAATCACTCATATCTGGAGGATAAGGTAATGATTTCCTTAATAAATTTATGTCAAGTGAGTGATTCTTATTGATTTGCTTTTCAAGATTTAAATCTTTAAAAAAAGAAATCATTTCATTGTGAGTTTTCTTTTTTGGAAATTTTACTTTTTTTCTTATCACTACAATAAATTATTTTATTTTACGTACCAGGTTTTTTCAACACAGTCAATGAACAATAAGTTTCTACTATTAGATAATTGTAATTTTAGGGAAAGTTAATCTTCACTTTGTAGATATTGGAAGTGAAATTACCGGTACAAACACTATAGATAGTGTGTACTTTAAACTTCTATCTGCATTCTCTGAATTTTGTGCCAAACAAGTTAGTAAAAAATCAAAAGCGAAAAAATAAAGAATGATTAACGAGAACAAACACACTGGTTGGTTTAGTCCTAAATATAGTTATGATGTTGATGAATATAGTTATCTAGCACCTTGTAAAATTACAATTTGTTCAGATTGATGAAGATGCCAGGAAAGAAGGGAAATTCTTAAAAAATAATTTCTGAAAAGGTCACAAAAGCAACTCTTAAGAAATGTCTTAAATCTTCGGTGTTTAATATTTTAAAAAGAGACAGTACAATTCCACCTAATGAAAAAATCATAAGACACAATATCTGTAGTACAGAAGTACAACGAAATATCTGTGATGTTTAAAAATATCACTTTATCATTTATGAAAATTACACTAATTCTCTTATATGAGATTTAAAATAAACAAAAACTCAAAATTTGCTTTAGTTGGACATGGGTATCATTTGAATTGTCTATTTGACGAATTCATAAAAAATAAACTTTCAAAACCTATAATAATAAGTCATAAAAAAAAATTTCATTTGAGGGATATTAAAAACTCTGAAAATGATTTAGATTTGTACAGAAATATTTTTGAATTAGAAAAAAAAACAGATGTTTATTATATTGATGACTTAAATTCTAAAATAGGAAATTCAATTTTAAGGAAACATAAAATTGATTATATTTTTTCTCTCTCTTCAAGGTTTATTTTTAAAAAAGAAATTATAGATAAATTTAGAAATAAAATTTTTAATCTTCACCCATCTTTATTGCCTGAAGAAAAAGGAGGAGGTACCTTTACTTATAGAATTCTAAATAAAAAGAAATTTTGTGCCGCTACTATTCATATTTTGGATGAGGGAGTGGATACTGGGCAAATTTTAATACAAAGCAAAAAAGAGAAACTTAAAGGAAAAATGTTGCCTATAGATTATCTTAAACATACAAATTTAATTTATAAATCTTTAATTAAAATTTTCGTAAATAACATTGTTCTAAGTAAAGATTTTAAATCTATAAATCAAAATATAACTAAAGGTTGGTATCTTCCAAGGTTTTATACTGATATATCTGGTGTAATTAATTGGACTTGGAAAGGGGAGGATATAGATTTATTCATAAAAGCATGTTCTAAACCATATCCTGGAGCATTTTGTTTCATTAAATATAAATATAAAGATTTAAAATTAACTTTGTTTAACTCATATTATAAAAAAATAAAAAAATTTACGCACCCGTGGTTTATTGGAAAAATATTTTATGAAGATGAAGATTTAATTAAAATTTCTGTAATAGATGGAATTTTAATTGTAAAAAAACAAGATATCAAATTAGAAAAAAATATTGTCCTAAAAAAATATATTGGAAAAACACTTTTTAACTATTCATCAGATTTAAATAGATCGTTAGTAGAAATTACAAATATTTTTAAATATAAATAAATTATGAAGTAAATATTTTAAATAGCTATGTTATCATTTATTTTTGATAATATATGAGTTAAAATCAGAAACTTTTCTAAATACAGGTTTGACTGATTCTCCTTCAATTAAGTATTTTACAGACTTATTATTATTAATAATTTTTTTTGCTTTCTCAAATACTTCATCAAATGCTTTGATGGTATATTCTATATCTTTCCTTTTATGTGACCAAGAAATTGCATGATATGCTGTCCACAAAATACCCCTACGAAAAAGCTCTTGCTGAATATATGATTTTAGATGAAGGTCGTTATTTTTTTTGTTACCTTTGATTGCTAGGATAGTTCTGCAAGGATATCCAATACATTCAAAATAGTCTGTAAGTCCATGATCACAGGCAGATTTATTAATTCCATCTTTAAGAATTTTTCCTACCTTATTTAAATGACCAGGAACATCTTTGTTCTTTATTTTTGGAATACATACATCTGCTGCAGCTAGGCCTAGACAATCTCCTCCGTAAGTAAAAGAAAAAAAGGTTTTATCTAATACTTTCATGTAATCTTTTTTTCCTACAATTGCTGATAAAGGAATACCATTGGAAATAGCTTTTGCAAATGAAGTTAAATCTGGTGTAACACCAAAAAGTTCTTGAGCTCCACCGAGGCTAAATCTAAATCCACTTATTATTTCATCAAACATAAGCAATGCACCATAATGTTTTGCCATTTTTTGAACTTCATGTAAGAAAGTGTTTTGACATTTTATCTTACAGGATGTTTTTTTGCAAATAGAACTAGAGAAACATTTTGGTTCTGATACAGCCACAGGTTCCATTATCACTATTGCTACTTTATTTGGTAGTCTCTTAAAAATTTTTTCAAGGCTGTCCAAATCATTATAATTAAATGAATGTGCTAATTTGTTATTAAATTTAGGTATGCCATCATTTAAATCAGTATTGGCAATATACCAATCATGCCATCCATGATAACCACAGTAGGCTATATGATCTCTTTTAGTAACAGCTCTTGCAACACGCACTCCAATGGTTGTTGCATCTGCGCCATTTTTACCAAATCTTGCCATTTCAGCAGACGGTACAACTTCAATAAGTTTTTTTGTTACATCTAATTCAAGTTTATTCATCAAGCTAAATGTTGACCCTTTATCTAGTTGATCTTTTACTGCTCTATTTATATCTTTATCAGCATATCCAAGTACAAGTGGATGGCAGCCCATCACATAATCTAAGTATTTATTATTATCAACATCCCATGTATATGCTCCTTTGCCTTTATCTAGATATTTTGGAGCAAATCCATTTACAAATTGCGTAACCCCTTTACTAAAGGATTGAGTACCTGATGGGATGTATTTTATTGCTTCTTTGTAAAGCTTATTTGAATTCTTGATCTTTGGTTTATTTAATTTCATAAAATTTTTTCCATTTAATATAATCTATGTGCGTATCCACTTCAATCAGTTTGTCAGAAGTCTTTAAATCTAATATTAAAGGGAAGGTTTTATTATTTATCAATTCTTCATTTAGATTTTTAACTTCTTTAACCTTAAAGCAACATAAATAATGATAATATCTAAATGCTGCAGGCAAATCTTGCCTTCTATAAATATTATTTTTAAAATATTGCTTAATTGTTTTCTTATTTCGATCAAATTTCCAAAAATGATAGGGATGAATATTATCTTTCACAAAACTCAATAAGCTATTTACATTTTTTTTAGATATTATTTTTTTTGCTTTTTTAAAATCTACTAAATCTTTATAGATTATGGGTATATAAAATAACCATATTATATCATTCTCATTAATATTTAGTTCATTAATAGCTGAAAGAATTGATGATTTTATAGATGAAGTAGATGTTGAATATTTATTTTTCCTATTATGTATCTCAAAATTACTTATTGTTGCTTTTCTTTTAACTGCTTCATCATTTGTTGATACAATTACTCTATCAAATAATTTACTTTTTTTAATAAAATTTGCGGTAAAAACAAATAGCTTACTATTTTTTCCTGGAAACCCCTTACTCCCCTTTCTTGCTGGTATGAAGGCAATGTGATTATTACGCTTATTCATATTAAAGTTGATTTACATTATTTGTATTGTTGAAACAAGTCATAACTGACAGAAGATGATTCTTAAATCTTTTTTTTAGAGATTATTGTAAAAAATATTTTTCAAATCGTTTAAACTATCAATTGCAAAATCTGAACAGTTAACTAAATTTTTGTTATATTGAGTTTTTCTTAAGATAAAAGGAATAGAAAGAGTTTTTGAGCATTTAAGATCTTTTATGGTGTCACCTATAAAGAAATTTTTACCTAATCTTTGATATTTCTTAAAATATTCTTCAATTAATCCAGTATTTGGTTTTCTGCATTTACACATTTTATCATTCGTATGTGGACATATATAAATAGAGTTTACATTGATTTCTTTATAAATTAATTGATTTATCTTTTTTATTAATTCTAAATCTATAGTACCTCTTTCTATGTCTGGTTGATTGCTTATAACTATTTTATTAAAATTGTTTTCTATTAAGCTATCATTAAGTATTTTAAGGTCTTCATATAATATAAATTCTTCATAGCTTCTAGGCGATGATATTTCTTTATTTCTAATTATCGCTTTATTAATAATCCCATCTCGATCAAGAAATAAATTATTTTTTTTTAAAATTGGAATAAAGTGAAATTGTAACAAGTTCAAATTAAAAACTGTATTTTGCATCAATAGCGTCTTTGTAAAATGTTTGGACAGTTTGTAATGAATACTCCTCTGGGGATTTATTGAATAAATCCATTTTTGTTATGAATTCATAGCTCATGGTAATGATGTCACAACCTGCATTTTGAGCATTAATATAGTCATATACCATTCTTGTGCTTGCCCAGAGTACTTTACAGTTGCTATTGGCATGGGTGAGTTCAGAAATTTCTTTTGTTAACTTAACTGCATCAAGGCCAATATCAAACAATCTTCCCGAAAAAACAGATATAATGCTATTTGTCTCTTTTATTGTTTCTAGAATTTCCCTAACTTGATCAATTGTAAATATAGCAGTTATATTCATTTTAATATTTTCTTTACAAAGTCTATCAAGTACAGGAAGAGTAGATATACCTTTTGTATTAGTAATTGGAACCTTAACGAATACATTTGAAGCTAATTTATTTAGTTTTAAAGCTTGCTCTATCATTTCATCATTTGTATCTGCGATAACTTCAAGAGAAACAGGTTTATTGGGTATTAATGCTAGTATTTTTTTTGAATGCCCAATGTAATCATCAGCTTTATTCTTTCTAAATAGTGAAGGGTTGAATGTATACCCATCAATAGATAAAATTTTCAGTTTATTTATTTCTTCTGTGGTTGCACCATCAGCATATATTTCAATTTTATGGTTTTTATTATTCATAATCATCCTTGTTAATTACTTCCAAGATTATCAAGTGACTCACATATGTAATGTATTATAGCTATGTGAGCTTCTTGAATATGGGATGTAACATTAGATTTTACTTTTATGTATTCATCTGAGATTTTTTCGAGTTCTCCACCTGACTTCCCAATAAGAGAGAATATTTTTAACTTTTTTTCTATACCCTTATTGGCTGCTTTAATTAGATTTACTGACAAGCCTTTTTCTATGTCCCCCCCACCAGTAGATATCAAAAAAAGCACGTCATTTTGCTGTCCTAGAGACTCTACCTGACGTTCAAAATGAGTTTCAAAACCAAAATCATTCCCCCATGCAGTTAATGATGCGCTGTTACTACTCAGCGAAACTGCTGGAAAACCATATCTTTTTGGGTTTTTATAAGTGCAGACTAGCTCTCCAGCAAAGTGTTCGGCATCAGCACAAGAACCTCCATTTCCAGCAATTAATAATTTTCCATTACTTTGCAAAGTATCAAAAATACCATTCACAATTCTATTAATTTTTTCTTCTTGTTTAGAAAGAGTTGCAATAGTATTTGAGCTTTCCGCAAAATAATTTGATGGAAAACTTATTTTAGATTTATCCATTACATTTTTTACCAAATGCTTCTTCCGCCGTCTACCACTAATATCTGTCCAGTCATATAAGCGCTAGCATCTGAAGCTAAAAAAACAATTGATCCGTGATAATCTTCTTTTTTTGCCAAACGAGATAAAGGAATTCTACTTTCAATTTCTTTTATTAATTTTTTTGTTTGTTTGTTTTTTACAGAACCAGGTACCAGACAATTAACCCTAATTCCTCTGTGAGCCCAGTAAGTTGCTAAATATCTATTAAGGCCTAGCATGCCCGACTTTACCATAGGGTAACCTATAGGTTTGAAATTCTTTACAGTATTAATATTATTATTTTTTGAATATACTCTCTGATCTGGAGCAAGAATTGCTAAGTCTGAAGCAATATTTATTATTACACCAGATTTTTTCTTTGCCATTGCAGAGCCAAATATCTTTGAACACAAAAATGTTCCAATTAAACCTACTTCAATTTCTTCTCTTAGATTGTCTAACTTGTAGTCTTCTACCTTTCCAGAGCTATTATTAGAAGCATCCATTTTAGGGTTTATGGCGGCATTATTAACTAAGATATCGATATGAACATTTTTATTTATTAAAAAATTTTTTAGACTTTTAAGCTCTGACTCATCTTTCAGATCAATATGGAATGTTTCAACTTTAGCTGATTTATTTGCTTTTTTGACTCTTTCAGATCCTTTATCCAGACCTTGCTTATCTATATCTATTAAAAATACCTCCGAGCCTTGATTGGCAAGAGCGATAGCGTGTTCTGGTCCAAGTAAACCTCCACCCCCGGTAATAAGACTTTTTTTTCCCTTAAGGTTAAAAATATTTTTATTTACCATTGCTGTATATTTTATCTTTTCATTCTCCAGATACGCATTTCATATATTATTCCATTGCCATCAGAGTTTATTAAGTAATTTACTGCATCTGAAACTTCACTTGGCTCCATAAGCGATGATTGTTTTATATCGTATCTTTTTTTTGTCATATTTCCTTTTACTCCTGCGGGGGAAATAGTTCCAACTCTTATATTTGACGTACGAACTTCCTCATCAAGTGCTCGTGAGAACCCCAACAAAGCATGCTTTGTTGCACTATACACACAATGACCAGATGTCCCTCCTCCATTGTATGCACTCGAAGAGCAAATATTAATTATTCTTCCCCACTTTCGTTTTTTTATATCCTTTATAAATGACTTACATATTAGTATTGCTGAAATAACATTTAAATTAAAATTATTTTTTATTTTAATCAAAGAATTGCTTTCAAGCTTGTTATAGTGAAATTCTCCTGCGCTATTTACAATAATATCTGGAACTCCATGTATTTTTTTTATTTTCATACATAATTTTTCAATTTGATCAATTTTTTCTAAGTTAAAATTTATTATGTAAAGTGAATTTTTATATCTCTTAAATTTTCGTAAAATATTATTTTGTTTTTTTTTATTTAATGATATTCCTAATACCTTAACGCCATTATTTAATAGACTTTCGGTTATTGCTAATCCTATATCACCAGTAACACCTGTTACCAATGCGAGTTTACCTGTAAGTTTTGATTTTGAACTCAATTTTAATTTTCTTTCAAAAGCTTTTTAACAAATTTAAGATATTTCTTTGCGGTATCAATATCATTTTTTCCTCTCGCACCTTGAATTACAATTACTCCTTCAAAATTTATTTCTTTTAACGATCTAAAACACGAATTAAAATCTACATCTCCAGTTCCAAGTGGTACCGTTGTTCCGAAGAGCTTTGTTCTATCCTTAACATGTATACTATAGATCAAGCTGTTTAATTCTAAAATAGCTTTTGGTGTATCTTCCCCAAGTGAACAACTATTTCCTGTATCAAAATTAATTTTTAAATTTTTACTACCAACCTCATTTATTAATTTTTTTATATTTATTACACTTAGTGATGTTTCTAGAGTTATCATTATTCCAAATCTTTTTGCATAATTTGTAATTGATCTAAGAGCTTGAATTGCTTCTCTTGAACTTTTTAAATCTAATATAGAACTATTATCTTCAAAAGATAAACCTACTTTAGGTATATTTAATTCAGCACAAGAATTTATAACTTCCTTTATAACGGCTGTCGATTTAACGACAGTTTTGCCAAACAAAGGATTAAACATAGAGTAATCACAATTAACTGAAAATATTTTTGTTTTAGAAATATTTAAAATACTCCTGATTTTTTCCTTACCTTTTTTTGTCAATATTGGGTTATTCAGGTTATCGAAAATAAACTCAATACCGTCAAAGCCTAATCTTTCAGCAACAAAGAATTCTTTTTCCCAATTATCTCTCGGAAATGCTTGAATAAGATTTCTTATTTTTTTTGATAGTCTACCTTGTACAATACCTATTTCATTTTTCTTTAACATTTTTTAACCTTTATCAATAATATGTGTGCCATTAAAATCAAACTTCCAATCCAAAATACGATAACCGTTTTCATTTAACTTCTTTAAATATCTTTTTTTATTTTCATTAACAGCCATCATGAAGAAACCACCGCCACCTGCTCCTACTATTTTACCTCCAGGAGAGCCATATTTTTTTAATTCTTTATAAGACTTATCTAACTCAAAGGAAGACATGTTAGACGATAATTTTTTTTTAAGTTCCCAATGTTTATTCATTATTTTACCAATCATTTCAATATCTCCATTAATAAGATAGTTATACGATTTTTTTCCTAACTCTTTTATTTCATCAAATACTTCAATTACTTTAGATTGATCATCCTTTATTGATTTTATTATCCTTGAAGAATTTCTCTGTTTTCCAGAATAAATCATTACTAATCCACTATTTAATATTTTTTGTACTTTCGGACTTATGTTTATTGTTTTTAAATTGACTATACCAGTCTTACTTACCTTTATTTTTTGAATTCCTCCAAAAGCTGAAATATATTGATCTTGAATACCTCCTTTCAAATTTAAGATTTTCCTCTCGATTTTATAAGCTAGCTTAGCAATCTCTCTTTTAGATATTTTAATATTTTTCATTTTTGTTATTGCACAAATTAATCCTACAATAAGTGTACTCGACGAACCCAAACCAGTCCTTGTTGGAATTGAAGTGAATGTTGATAATTGAAGAGCATTATCTAACTTAAAATATCTTAATGTTTCTCTAATAATTTCATGTTTTATGTCTTTAGTTGATTTCCTAAATTCTACTTTAGTAGTCTGTACAAGAACATTATTGTCTAAAGGACGAGAGGATAATGATACTGTACAATATTGATTAATAGCTGCAGTTAAAAGTTCACCTCCTCTAATTTTAGAGTAGTTTGGTAAATCTGTACCTCCACCACCCAATGATATTCGAAAAGGAGTTTTTGAAGTAACATATTGATAAAAATCTTTACTTTTTTTCATTGTTAATCTAACTTTCGGATAAATTTGAAATTAGTTCATGATTTTCTTGATGTATTAAAATGGTTTATGTGATTATATTAACATGAATATTCAAATAGATAATAAATTAATCTTTTTAATATAATATTAATAATTTTAATATTTAATGAGTTTCAAGGAAAAATATTTAAAAAAAGGTGCATCCCCTTATTTTATTGCCGAAATAGGCATTAATCATAATGGTCAAGTTGATTTGGCAAAAAAAATGATTGATTTGTCTGCTAAAGCAGGTGCTGATGCAGTAAAATTTCAAAAAAGGAATATAGATTATTTAGTGGATCCTAATACTAAACTGGTTGATCCGACAGGATACTTAAGTAAAAATGAAAATGATATTCCTACTGAAAACAAAGCCTTTGGTACTTGGACATACCCGGATAAAAGACTTGAGTTTAATGATGATACATACAAAGAACTAATTACATATTCTAAGGAAAAGAAATTAGAATTTATTGTAAGTCCATGGGAAGAAAAGTCAGTTGATTTTTTAGTCGAAAATAATGCTTCAGTTATAAAAGTTGCAAGTGTTGATGCTACTAATTATCATTTCTTAGAATATATAGCATCTAAGAATATTCCTACACTAATAAGTACTGGTATGACATCTTATGATCAAATGAATATTACTAATAGAATATTTGATAATAAGAATTGTCCCATGATGTTCCTTCATTGCACATCCGCTTATCCCTGTCCTTTGGAGGATAAAAACTTAAATGTTATAAATGTTATGAAAGAGATGTTTAATAAAGATGTTGGATTTTCAGGACATGGAATAGGTTTCGAAGGCACATTAGGGTCAGTAGCTTTAGGAGCTAATGTAATTGAAAAACATGTTACTCTAAATAAGCAAATGAGCGGTCCAGATCAATCAGCCAGTTTAGAATTTGATGATTTTGAAAAATTGATCAACCTGTCAAATAATCTTGTAAAGGCCATGGGTTCAAAAATTAAAATTCTTCAAGAATCAGAAACAACATTAAAGAATGTACTTCAAAAAAAATTTATTGCTTTGTGCGATATTAAAGGTGGTGAAAAAATATTAGATAAAATGATTAGAACTGTTGTTTCCAGTAATCAAGATGGTATAAACCCGGAATTTTATTTTTCAATTGTGGGACAAAAGGCTAAAAAAAATATAAAAAAGGATCAAATTCTTACAGCAGATTGCATTTAGCATATTACAATAAATGAACAAAAGAAAACTATTCTTACAAAGACTTCTTTTATTGATAGAGAAAAATATAAACTATAAGCAAAATAAATTTAGGAGCTATAAACCTAACAAAGGGTATACTTCGGAACTTGATATTAAAGTAAATAATTTCTTGTTTAAGTCTATTAAAGAATACTTTCCAAACGATACAATCATCAGTGAAGAAAGCTTAAAAATAAATGAAATACAAAAAGATTACAGTGAATATAATATATGGATTATTGATCCAATATGTGGAACAACTAATCAAGTAAGACAAATACCAATATTTGCAAATTCAGTAAGTATTTTGCAAAAAAATAACGATATTGCTGCTGGTATATATGATGTAAATAGATCTGAATTATTTTTTACTGATGGTAAACGGACAACTCTGAATGGTAAAAAGGTAAATACCTCAAAAGTTAAAAAATTAGGGGATGCAGTTATTTCTATTAACTGTAATCAATCTTCAAATAAAATAAATCGAAATAAAATTGAAAATCTTATAAAAAAAATTGCTCCACCAATTACAAGAAGAATAAAAATTTTTGAGTCAGCAAATTTAGAAATGGCGTATGTAGCGTCTGGAAGAATTGATGCATATATAAATCCTGATGATAAGCTATGGGATATCTTTGCTGGAGCACATTTAATTAAAAACTCAGGTGGAAGACATTATATAATTAAAGGATCGATAAGAAATCCATTTTCTTCTATAAAAGGAGTAATCGCTTCCAACAAATACATTCACGGAAAGTTGTTAGATATATTCAGTAACATTAAATGATCTTTACCTGAGCTTAACGAAGTCATAACCTTTTATGGTTATTTATCAAAAGAATTTACAATAAGGACGCATTAACCGATAATTGACATATCTAAATATTAAAGATAGGTTCACCCAATCTACAGACTATAATTTTACGCGGGGTGGAGCAGTCTGGTAGCTCGTCAGGCTCATAACCTGAAGGTCGTAGGTTCAAATCCTACCCCCGCAACCATTATTAATCATTTTATTATTACTTTATTCCAACACCAAATATTCCAGATGTTTTACCTTTAAGGAATTCTGGTGCATATTTATTATCTCCTCTGAAAGGAAGTAATTTAGACGCCTTAAAAAACCTATTTCTTCCTGTATAGTACCATTTAGGCTTACATCTCAAAGCAGGAAAAATATCTACTTTTTTAAAATTAAACATTTGTAATAATGTTTTTAATGAGTTTGGAGTATAAGCTCTTACATGAGTTGGGTCATCATAAAAAAACTTATAACTTAGAGAAAAATTAGGAGTAGAAAGAAATATTAATCCTCCAGGTTTTAAAATTCTATAGCACTGAGATAGAAAATTGCTAGGATCTTGTATATGTTCTAATACAGCTAAACTAACTGTTATTTCTACACTGTTGTCCTCAAGTGGAAATTTATCACATTCAAAATCAATATCATTTATATCGTAGCCAACATAATTAAAACCATTTTTAATTACTACGTTTTCTAAATGTTTATCTCCACATCCTAAATCAACAAACTTTTTTGTTGTTGTATTTGTGGGATAGTAATCAATATAGGAACCTACCTGTTTAATTGTAGAAAACTCTCTTATAGACAAGAGTTCCCTGTTTAACTTCTTATTATTAGCCAATACTTGATGAAAATATTTCTTCTTTAGCACATTTAGTGTATAACAGACTTCCTATCTAAAAAATATAAATAATTTGATGTACAAAACAAAAAAAAAGGTACTTGTCACTGGATGTGCTGGTTTCATAGGGTTTCATTTATGTCAAAGGCTTTTAAATTCAAATCAGTACAATGTGTATGGCCTTGATAATCTAAACTCTTATTATGATGTTAAATTAAAAAAAGATAGATTAAGAATTCTTAATAAGAATAAAAAATTTAATTTTTTTAAAATTGATATTACAAAAAAAACTAAATTAAAAAATAATTTTGATAAATGTAAGTACGATGTTGTTATTCACCTAGCAGCTCAAGCAGGAGTAAGGCACTCAATTGAATATCCTGAGACATACGTTGAGAATAATATAATTGGCTTTTTTAATATCTTAGAAGCTTCAAAAAATATTAATTTAAAGCATTTAATTTTCGCTTCAACTAGTTCAGTTTATGGTTCTAGTAATTCTTTTCCTCTAAAAGAAACTGAAAACACTGATGCTCCTCTTTCTTTTTATGCTGCTACAAAAAAAACAAATGAAGTGCTTGCATATTCATATGCTAATATTTTTAAGCTACCTTGCACTGGGTTAAGATTTTTTACTGTGTATGGCACTTATGGAAGACCTGATATGGCTTTATTTAAATTTACTAAATTAATATTGGCTGGAAAGAAAATTGATCTATTCAATAAAGGCGAACACCATAGAGACTTTACTCATGTCGATGACATTGTGGATGGAATATTTAAGTTAATAAAAAGACCTTCTAGAAAAGAAATACCATTTGATTTGTATAATATTGGTAGTGATAAACCCGAATACCTAAAAAATTTTGTAAAATTGATTGAAAATAATTTGCTTAAGAAAGCAAAAGTAAGATATAAATCCTTGCAGTTAGGAGATGTTGTTAAAACTCATGCCAGTATAGCTAAACTAAAGAAGGCCACTGGCTATAAACCAAGTATAAGTGTTAAGGTGGGTATAAAAAAGTTTACTGATTGGTATTTAAGTTATTACAAATAATTTACTATGAAAGAAAAACAAATAGATATATTCGATTTACTAGAAAGTGCATGGAAATTAAAGTTTATATTATTTATTGTATTTATTTTTATTATGGCAATAGGGCACTTCTATGGTAATTCAAAAAAAACTGCTGACCATGACGTCACAATTAAGATATATCCAGCAAATTATGAATCTATGAACAAATTTTCTTTATTAAAAAGAGAATTGCAGGCTTTTCACGTTAGATTAGTTCAAAATGTTTTTTTTTCTAACTATGAACCTGATGGGAGCTTTGATTCAGCAGAAATCTTTATTCAATACATACATAATCTTAGAAAGTTTATAGACTTTGACTTAAGTGACGGAATAAAAGAATTGGAAAATGGAGTCTATGACATAAGTTTCGTTGATGCTTCTAAAGATAATGCTAATGTTATTTACCAAAAATATTTGGATAAAATTAATGAAGCTAATTACGAATTTAACGCGAATATTGTGAAGATGGTAAAACAATCTTTAGAGCTTCATTCAGAAAGCCTTCAAAGAAGAGTAGAAATTAGAAAAAGATTAATGGAGACTGATAGTTATAAGACAATGTATAAAGAGGAAATAGAAGCTGCTAGCAATTTAACTGGAGGGTTTTTCAGTGAAATAGACAGTGATTTTTCTATATCAACTGATCTAACAGTCGAAGCTTCAGAGCTTGCTAGATATATTGAGGAAAGAATTAATACAAGACTTCAAAATATGCAAAACTTTAAAGCTATTGCCGAAGAAGTTAATGAACTCTTAAGACTTGAAGATTTGCCAAATAATTCAGAATATAAAATCTATGATTACACTATACTTGTAAATAATATACCTTCTCGCAGAGGATACTATTATTTCTTATCTTTTATTTTGTCTATTGTAGTTATTTCGCTTATCCTGACGTTGAAAGTTTCTTACGAATTTAGGTACAAAGAAAATCCTAGCTAAGAAGATCTAATTCATGACTATTTATTTTAGAGCAAATGTTTAATAATAAAACCATATTTATTACCGGGGGAACAGGCTCCTTTGGCAAAGAATTTGTAAGAAATGTTTTGGAGAACTATAGGCCAAAGAAAATAATAATATATAGCAGAGATGAATTAAAACAATCCGAAATGTTATCTGAGAGCTTTATAAAAAAAATAAAAAACCATACTAAGATTGTAAGATTTTTTATTGGCGATATAAGGGATAAAGAGAGACTTTTATTCGCAATGAATGATGACGTCGATTATTTAATTCACGCTGCAGCTTTAAAACAAGTTCCAACATCTGAATACAACCCGTTTGAGACGATAAAGACTAATATTTTAGGAGCTCAGAATATTATTGACTCTGCTCTTCACTACAACATCAGGAATGTTATTGCTTTAAGTACAGATAAAGCATCTTCACCTACAAATCTTTACGGAGCGACCAAGCTTACTTCTGATAAATTATTTATTTCAGCTAATAATTATAAAGGTAAATCAAAAACTAAATTATCAGTTGTTAGGTACGGAAATGTCTTTGGTAGCAGAGGATCAGTAATCCCAGTTTTATTAAAACAAATTCCTTCTGGCACTATCACAATAACTGATAAGAATATGACACGTTTTAGTATTACTCTGATGGAAGGAGTAAATTTTGTTATCGAATGTTTGAGATTAATGCAGGGTGGTGAAATATTTGTCCCAAAGATTCCTTCATATAATATTTTAACTTTGGCTAATGCATTGGCACCTAAATGCAAAATCAACTATACGGGTATAAGAAGTGGTGAAAAGATACATGAGGAAATGATTTCTGTCCATGACTCTCATAAGACTCTTGAATTTAAGAAATTTTATATAATTAAACCTGACTCCATGTTTTTTACTTGGAAAGAAACTAAACTAATTAAGAAAAATAAAAATTTAAGAGGAAAAAAGTGTCCGCAAGGATTTTCTTATTCAAGTCAGAATAATACTAATTTTCTCACAGTCGAACAATTGAGAAAACTCATAAGAAATAATATTCATTAATTTGATACATGAAAATAAGCTATGGAAAACAAACAATAAGAAGTGATGACATTAAGGCTGTCACTAAATCACTTAAGAAAGATTACATCACACAAGGAAGTCAAATTAGCAAGTTTGAAAACGATCTAAAAAAAAGCTTTAATGCAAAATATTGTTCTGTCGTTTCAAGTGGAACAGCAGCTTTACATTTGTCAGGTAAATCCCTTGGCTGGAAAAAAGATGATATAATAATTACTTCCCCAATAACTTTTTTAGCATCTGCTAATACAATTGAGTACTCAGGAGCTAAAACAGACTTGGTAGATATTAATAAAGAAACTTATTGTATAGATCCAGAAAAATTAGAAGATAAAATTAAAAAATATAAGTTAAACAAAAGAAAAATTAAGGCTGTCATCGCCGTTGACTACGCAGGACATCCATGCGATTGGAAAACATTAAGAATGCTTGCTAATAAGTATAATTTCAAACTTATTAATGATAACTGCCATGCACTAGGTTCATATTATTTAAATGATCCATATTATGCAGTAAAGTATGCCGACATAGTTACTCAGTCTTTTCACCCAGTCAAAGCAATTACTACAGGTGAAGGTGGAGCAATTATAACAAACAATAGTCTTATTGATGACAAAGTGAGATTACTAAAATCTCATGGAATCAGAAAAGAATTGAAATCAGATAAAATGTGGCTTAACGACATGAGTCAATTAGGTTTTAATTATAGATTAACAGATTTTCAATGTGCTTTAGGCTCCAGCCAATTAAGGAAACTTAATTCCTTTATAATGAAAAGAAATAAGATAGCAAAATTTTATAGGTATTCATTAGCTGATATTAAGGAAATTATTTTACCCAAAGAATCAAGAGGGATTAGACACTCTTATCACTTGTTTCCAATTCAAATAAAATTTAGTGAAATCAGTATTACAAAGGAAATTTTTTTTAAAAAAATGTTTGATCTTGGAATTCAGTTGCAAGTTCACTATGTTCCTATTTATCATCATAGTTATTATAGAAAAAAATATAAATTTAATAAGGCAAACTATCAAAATGCAGAAACATATTATAATCAAACATGCTCTTTACCAATATATCCAGATCTAAAAAAGAAAGATTTAGAGTATATAATAAAAAGTATCAAAAAAGTAATATATGAAAAAAAATGAAAAAATTGCTATAATCCCGGCTAGATCAGGAAGTAAAAGAATAAAAAATAAAAACATTATATCTTTTTATGGTAAGCCAATTATTTCTTATTCAATAAAAGCAATTAAAAGAACAAATCTTTTTGACAGAATAATTGTATCTACGGATAGTGAGAAAATAGCACGAATTTCTGAATCTTTTGGCGCAGAAATTCCTTTTCTGAGAAATAAAAATCTTTCATCAGATTATGTTCCAATTTCAAAAGTAATGAAAGATACAGTAAAACGGTTAGGTGAGAATATAAAATTTGAAGACGTCTGCTGTGTATTTCCAGCTTCACCACTAATTGAACCAAGCTCGATTATCAAAGGTTATAAATTATATAAAAAAAATAATCTAAACTATGTTTTCTCAGCCTGCCAGTTTGATCATTCAGTCTACCGTTCTTTTAAACTTACTAAATTTAACACAATTAAAATGTTATTTAAAAAAAATATACTTGCAAGATCACAAGATTTAGAAGCATTATTTTTTGATGCAGCCCAATTCTACTGGGGTAAAAAAGAAGCATGGCTGGGAGAAAAAAAAGTTTTTGGTGAAAAATCTAACTTTATTACAATTGATTATTTAAAAGCACACGATTTGGATACATTAGAAGATCTTAAAATAGTAAAAAAATTATTTAAATATATTTAAAAAAAAAATAGTAGTTACTTTTCATGAAACTTCTTTTTATAATTGATACTAAGCAAACTTATAGAATTTTTTCCCCAATTATTGATTTGGGTAAGGTTTTGAATCATGAAATAACAATATGCCATATTAATATTCCTGACGTAAAAAATGCTCCCTCAATAAATATCTTTCCATTTACGAATACAGAGAAGAATACAATTAATATTATTGAACTAAATTCATTTAAAGATTTAAAAAACTTTATTTCCAAATCTAAACCATTTGATTTTTACATTTCCTTGTATCCAATACTTTTTATACTAGATGAGAAAATTAAAAAAAAAATTTCTGGTAAGTGGGTAATTTTACAAACAGGTTTTGATACATATTATCGAATTTGGGAGTGGCACAACTTCACTACAATACCTCTATTACAAGATTATGAAAGAATCATTTTAACTTATACCAATGAATTACATAGTTACTGTTTAGATATTATAGATAGTAATAAAGAAGTAAATAATCACGAAAATTCTTCATTCTTTAGAGAGAAGTGTAAACTTATTAATATTGGGTTTTGTGATGTTGATGAACATTTAGAAGCATTAAATAAAAATGATATAAGAAATAAATATTGCATACCAAATAATAAAGAAGTTTTTCTTTATTTACCTTTTCCTTTTTTTTTAAATTATCATTTCAAAAAAGGCTTTAACTCTAAATATTGGCAATCGGCTTTTACAGGGATTTTCCAAAAATTAATTCAACAAAAAAATAGTAATTGTATTGAACGACTGTCAGGTGTTTTTAGAGGCTCAATTAAAAGGTTATTCATGTATTTTCTTATCTTTTTAGATAGAAGAGCATTACATTGGTATATTCATGGTTTAAATGAAAAGAATTTGATGAAATCTATGAGAAAATTTTGTGATAAAAATGATTTATATTTTGTTGTAAAAAATAGAAAGAAGCATTTGGGGATAAGTAGTGCTAGTGATATCGCTCATTTAGTAGTTAATGATGACGAAGATACATATTATCCAACAGTTTTTCAAGAGCTGTTATCCATCTCAAAAATAGTAAGTGGTTATCATTCCACAGCAGTTTTTGAGAGTGTGGCGATGAAAAGTTTTTATATTAATATTATTTGCCCAGAAATCTTTTTTCGAGGATATAGCGCAGTTAAAAAGATACAAGATCATAGTAATAGCAAGATATACAATTTTAAAGGGGTAGTTTCAAGTATTGAGATAAAAAAAATCATAAATGAATTTAGTAGTACATCCATTAATAATTTTTCTTTAGATCATAGGCAAGTGAAAAAATATGAGAACCTATACATTAATTCTGATAAACTTATTCCAAGAAAAAACTTTTATAATACCCTAGAAAAAATTAAGTAAAAATAAATGACGAATTCTGTTTGTATTTTAGCTCATCATAACCCTTGGCTGTTTAATTCTTCAATTATATCCTTGATGATGCAAAATTATTCTGACTATGAATTACATATTATTTATATTAAAGGCGATGGTTACAAAACTCATAAGAATAAAAACATTCAACTAACGCCAGACGACGAAAGAATTTTAAAATTTTTAGAAAAAATAAAAATTAATTATATTTATCATGAAGTAGAGAATGGCCATGGACTAGATTCTAGCGCATGGTATAAATTTATTAAAAATAAGAAATGGAAAAAATACGATTATAGCCTTTTCCTTATGGAAGGTTTTATATTCACTAGTAAAGACTCTCTTCGAAATATAATGGAGTTTAGTAAAGAAAATAGTATTAATTTTTTGGATATGGGTTTCGAGAAGAGAATAATAACAAGGCAACGCTGGGAGACACTATTTATAGAAGATGACTCATATCATCAAAACCAGGTGGATAAAATTTTGATTAAGTTTTCTAAGGACAAAAATTTTGCTAAAATTATAGAACATTGGGGAGACTACAAAACAACATTTAAAATAGGACAAGATCAACACCATTTACCAATCAAGGCATTTAAGCTTATTCATGTTATCAAGTATATTATCAAAGGGATAATTAAAGATGGATCTTTAGTTAATATTTTTAAAAAATTAATCTTTATTTCAAACGATGGTGATATGAAATTATTAAATTTGGAAGACGTTGTAGACGAATATAAAATTTATAATCGAAATATATTCCATAAGGAAGATGTACCTTTTTATTTTGGTTGCATGTGCCAACATTTATTTTCCAGAGAATTTTTAACAAATTTTGACTCTAAATTGCAGAAAAATAATCTTTATGAATTAATTGATTTACCTTTTTCCGCCTCAGCATTGGAAATTATTTGGGGATTTCTCCCAACATGGCTTGATTACGATAAATGGTATACAGATGCAATTCATCGGCCAAGAAAAAATTATATAAGTAGAATAAGAGAAGACAATATTGATGTGATGTGTAAATACCTTAACATATATTATAAGAACCTTATTCATACTTCGCCTAGTCAAGATCTAATTAAGATAAAGGTTATTGATGACAAATATAACTACATGAATAAAATATCTAATTAATCAGGATCTAAATTTTCTATTATGTTGTCTAATTTGAAAAATAAGTATCAAGGTGAGAATGCAATAATTATTATGGGAGGTCATTCTATAATTCAAAACAACTTAGATCTATCTTTATTAAATAAAAAAAACAGTATTATTTTTCTTGAGCCAAAATCACTTACTCCTAAGCTGCATTCTTTTAATTTAAAACCAGACTATTTATTAAGTATTTATCCGGAAAAATTAAGGACCAACACAATGCAATATACTTTTATGCAAGCAATAGCATGTGACTATGACTTAGAGAGAAGTCTTAAAAAAAAGTATACCAAAGAGTGGAATAATTTTGTTGACGATTTTGCAGAACTTGCTGAGATCAGAAGAATAAGATTTCCTCATAAAAAATATAAGGTAAAGAGTGAAATAATTTTAAAAAATTCTCCTTATGATTTACTCAATAAATATCCCGATTTGCCCATGATATGCTTTGATCAAGCATATGACTTGGATGGAACAAAGAAACTTAATTTACCAAATAAACAGTATTTATTTTCAATGTCCTCAGAAGAAAATACTATAGATAATTATCTTAATCCCTCAATTGTTAATGGAGAATTAGTTATACATCCTAATGAAAGTTTAAACTCAGCTACTATTGCGATAATTCCATTAATGCACTTTTTTGGTTTTAAAAGAGTCACTTTTATTGGTAAAGATATGTCTATGTTAGGGGCTATGGAATATTCGGCGCCATATATTTTTAAGTCTATGCGCCATTATAAATCATTTTATAACGCTTCAAGGCTTGCTTTCTCTTATGGTTTCCCGAGAGGATTTAATCGAGGTTTCTTATCATTATTTAAAAATTTATTTTTGATTGAAGCAAATAAAATCAACATTATTAATTTATTAAAAAAATTTAAAAATGATGCATTTGGATTAAAAGGCAATTTCTCAAGAAATAAGATCCAATTTAAGGATTATGAAAATATAATACCCAGATCTAATATAGAATTTTTAAATGTATATACTCCTACTAATTATTGTAGACCAGTTCCTGGTATGACGAATATAGCATTTCAAGATTTTATTAATAAAAAATAATTTAATATGTGTGGTATCGCAGGCTTTAAAATAAAATCATCTTTTAATAGCAAAATTATTGAAAAAATGAATCTATCTTTATTAGATAGAGGTCCTGATTCTGAGGGTTATTATTTTGATGATGAATTTACAGGTGCAATAAGAAGATTAAAAATTAATGATTTAGTAAATGGAGATCAACCTTTATTTAATAGAGATAAGTCAGTTGTATTATTTTATAATGGTGAAATCTACAACTACAGGTTTTTAAGAAAATTACTTGAGAATAAGGGATATAAATTTAATACCAATTCGGATGGTGAAGTTATTTGTCACTTGTATGATGAATTTTCTGAGGATCTATTCTCTATGTTAGATGGCATGTTTGCTATATCTTTGTGGTTAAAGAAAGAACGAAAATTAATCTTAGCAAGAGATATAGCTGGAGAAAAGCCACTATATTATTTTAAACCAAGCCAAAATGAAATTGTTTATGCTTCTACAATAAACGCTCTTTCTTTTCATCCGAGTTTTAAGAGTGATTTAAATCTAGATGCTATTTGGGATTTGCCAACATTTACATGGACTCCACAACCAGACACAATATTCTCCAATGTAAAATCTTTTCCTCATTCACATTACATGGTTATAGATAAAAAAGGGACTTCTTTGTACAAATATGATTTTAAATATGTAGAAAATAAAAATTTTGTTTCAGAAAAAGATCTTATTGATTATACAAAGCATTTAGTAGAACAGTCTGTAAATGATAGGTTGTTATCTGACGTTCCAGTAGGCTCATTCCTTAGTGGTGGACTAGACAGTTCAATAGTTACTTACATTGCGAGTCAAAATGTAGAAAAATTAAATACATATACAATTGGATTTGAAAATGTTGAAGACCTTCAACATGGACAATCTGACGAGTCAATTTATGCTGAAAAGTTTGCTAAAAATTTAGGTACATCACATAAAACAATAAAAGTTACATCAAGTAATTTTTTATTAGACTTAAAATCCTTTATTAAAAGTATAGACCAGCCTTTCTCAACATCATCTGCTATGGGAATAAAGGCGATATCGCAACAAGCAAAAAAAGATGGGGTAAAAGTTTTGTTATCTGGAGATTGTGCAGATGAATGTTTTGGAGGCTATTCTTGGTATCCAAATCTAAATTCTCAAACCATAGAAAAATATAATAATTTTCCAATGGATTTATCATTTCATGATTATAATTATGACGATCAAGAAAAGATAAAGATAATTAATTCTTATCCATCTCACAAGCAGGCTTGGGCCTGGCATTATTATGCTTCAGAAGCAGAAAAGAAAAAGATATTCAATAAAGACTTTTATAAATCTAGACTAAGTTCTCATAGATTCTTTAGAGAATTTAATGACAATATATATTGGGAAAAAGAAGACTATATTGCCCAAGATAGGGATTTTTACTTAAGAAATGAAATGTTACAAAAATTAGATAAAATGACCATGGCAAATTCAATTGAAGGAAGAGTTCCCTTTGCTTCACCTAAAATTTTGTCATTATCTTCTAGACTAAGATACGATCATTTTTATAGAGATGGACAAATTAAATGGTTGTTAAAGCAGGCTTTTGCTGAAGTTATACCAAAAGAAATTATCAGTAGACCTAAGCACGGATTTAATGTGCCTTTAGACCACTGGTTCAGAAATGACTGGTCTAAACTATTATTATCTTGTTTTTCGAAAGACTCAAATCTATACAAGATGGGAATTATCCATAATAAAAGTGGAGAAACTATTATAAAAATGCTGGATAACAAAAAGAAATTAAATGGTGAAATATTCTTTTCATTTCTTGTTTTAGAGCTTTGGTTAGAAGAATATAAAGAATATTTTTAATTAGTTAGAATTTAATCTAAAATAAATAGAAATAATATATATGGAGATAATAGCTGAAATAGGCCAGAACCATAATGGAGACATGGTGCTCGCGAAGGAACTAATACATGCAGCAAAAGAGAGTGGTGCTGACATAGCTAAGTTTCAATTATTTGATGCTTTAAAAACATTTGAAAAAAAAAATAATCCTTGGTTTGAATACAATTGTAAAACACAACTTTCTCAAGAAAATTTAGTTACTTTAAATGAAGAATGTAAGAAAGCTGATATTGAATTTATGAGTTCAGTTTTTAATTTTGAACTAATTAATTGGTTAGAGGAATTAAATGTGGAAAGATATAAAGTTGCATCTAGATCGATTAATGATAATAAGTTAATAAAAACATTGTTAGAGCTTAATAAGCCTCTAATAATATCTCTTGGGCACTGGAAGAAAAAAGATTTCCCGGTCTTTTCTTCTAATAAAAAAATAAGTTATCTGTATTGTGTATCAAAATATCCAACTGAATTAGATGAACTTCATTTATCGGAAGTAGACTTCAGTAAATATGATGGATTTAGTGATCATACAATAGGTGTAAACGCATCTATTATCGCTCTTTCAAGAGGTGCAAAAATTATAGAAAAACATTTTACCCTAGATAAAAACTTATTTGGCCCTGATCACAGTTGCAGCATGTTACCAGAGGAGTTAATGGCTATTTCAAATTTTAAGAAAGAGCTAAAATTAGCCCTATAAAAATGAATATTTTAAATTTATCAAATATTTCACCACATCATACTTACTTTACTAATAAGAATAATGATGATTTATTTAATTTAAAAACGTATTATTGTTGGCTTTGGTAGTCAAAAATTTCCTAGACTAAGAAAATGAAATGAGTAAAGTAAAAGTCACAGTATATATATCATCACATAACTATGGTCGATATTTAAAGGAAGCTATTGAGAGTGTAATAAGACAAACTGCATCAAGTTGGGAACTTATTCTGATAAATGAAAACTCAGACGATAATACTCAAGATATATTTGATCTTTATAAAGGAGATATTAGAGTAAAAATTTTTAACACTAAAAGGCTTGGTATTCCATCAGCAGCAAATTTTGCATTAGAAAAATCCTCAGGAGAATATTTTATAAGACTTGATGCCGATGATATATTTGAAGATAATAATTTATTAGTTTTAAGTAATTATCTCGATCATAATTCAGATATAGCTATGGTTTTTCCCGATTATTATCTAATGGATGAAAATGCAAATGTTTTTTCACAAGTACGAAGACAACCCTTTTACCACAAGAATCATCAAAAAGATGTCCCTCCAAATGGGGCCTCCATCATGATTAGATCTGATGTTTTAAAAAAAATTGGTGGATATAGGACTGATTTAGGTGCTCAAGATGGAACAGATCTGTGGAGCAAAATAATTAATAATCATAAATATGCTAATGTCAGCTTACCTCTATTTTATTATCGTAGACATGAGAATAATGTAACTAATAATAATAAAAATATTATTAATGCGAGGAGAAGAATAAAAGCTGATTTATCTGGGATTAATATTGAAAAATTTAAACCTATTATTGCAGTAATTCCTTGTAGAAAAAATTATGATTTTATTAGTAATCTATGGAAAGTAGAACTATCTAATGGAAAAAGCTTATTAGAGATTACAATTGAAAAATGTATTAATTCAAAAATATTTGAACATATCATTATTGCTTCTGATACAAACGAAGTTAAGAATACCATTAAAAAGTTCAAAGACAATAGATTAGAATTTTTTGAGAGAGATACTCAATCAACAATTTTATCAAAACCTATAGCTCATACTTTAGATGATATAACAAGTAAGTACGATAAAAGTTATTCTGGAATAACTTATTTGGGGGTACTTCAAGCACCATTTGTTGATACAGCTACAATTGAAGAAGGTATAAATTCTTTAATAATGAACGATGTTGAAAGTACGATTCTCGTTGAAGAAATTAATACACCTGTATTTCAAAGAACTTCACATGGTATGAATCAAATTAACAAAAATGAGTATATTATTGATGATTTTGATACATTGTATTCACATACAAGAACCTGCGTTGTCACAAGAAATAGAAATCTAAAGAAAGGCAGCCTTACAGGATCAAATATTATTAGCAATATAGCTTTTGATAAAGAAGCTTTTTTGATAAAGGATAGTAGAGATATTGCAATTGCAAATCTTATAATTGACGAAAAAAAAATTAATTAAGTTATGGTTATTGAAAAGAAAATAGGTATTTTTTCTTATGGCAGAACAGGTAGTCAAAGAGTACCTAATAAAATGCTCAGAGATTTTAGTAATACTACTTTAGTTGATATTTTAATTAATAAATTATCGAATTTTAATGATCAAAGTTTTTTTGGAGGCTTTGAGGATGTATTTCGTGAAAAATGCATTAAAAAAAATGTTAAATTTATTAGAAGGTCAGAAAAATCTACAAAGATTGATGGCCCAATTACCGAGTGTATTTCTTTTATAAAAGAAGTTGATTATGATTATTTATTATTAATTAATGGGTGCCTTCCACATTTAAAGATTAGTACAATAAAAAAATTTTTAGATTTTATAAAAAAAAATAACTTTAAACCTGCAACTGTAATTTCTAAAAAAAATAATTATTTTTTTAATAAAGACAAATTACCGATTAACTTTTCTTTAAATTTAAAAACACTTAATACAAAAAAAACAAAACCAATTTATGAATTCGCCAATGCAATGTATTTCTTTGAAAAGAAATACTTTTTTGAAAACGGAAGATATTGGGACTGGGAAGAAGTGCAATTTTATGAGGTATCAAACAAAATTGAATTATTAGATGTTGATACTGAAGATGATTTTAAGATAGCTGAAGCACTGTGGGAGACCCAGTAATGAGTAAAAACCATCAACTAATAAATACCATTACACAGCCAAAAGATACAAAAAAAATTTTGGGATGTTTGAGAGATAATGGAATTTGTCTCATTGAGAACTATTATGATCAAGAAAAGTGTGATTCGATTAGACGATCATGCATTGAAAGAGCTGAAGTTGATGAGGACCTAAACTATCCAGATGGATCTTACAGAAGATTTGACGTGTATAAGAATACAGGCGCAGCGGCAAACAAAAGAGTTTTCCATGTTGATTGCTTTAATTATGAAGCAGCAATACTTAAGAATGACGAATTTTTAAAAAATATTGCAAAAGCATACTACAATAATAATAATGAATATTCAGTCCATGTTCAGGTTTATGAAAGACATCAATTTTATCATATACCAGTAAGAGGATTCCATATTGACACTTTTGAAACATCAACGTTCAAGGCAATGATGTATTTAAATGATGTTAATTCTAATGATGGGCCTAATTCATATATTATTGGTACTCATAAAGACACTGAATTAAGAAGAAAAAAAGAATTTGATTGGGGGCCAAGTGTAGGAGATGATTTTGATAATACTTTTAAGCCTCATCCAACTAATTTTACTAGAAATGAACTGGGTCCCTTAATTAATAATTGGGTAAAAATAACTGCAAATAAGGGTGCTCTTATATTATTTGACACCTGGGGTGTTCACTGCGGTATATCTCCAGCTGAAGATGGAGATAGACATTCTATTACAAATTATTATAGACCTGGCAAAAACTTGCCACGTTCCGATTTTGGCTTTAACCCCGACAAAGATTATAAAAAATATTTTGTAAAAAGCACATAGATATCTTGTATGTAGTTTATGGAAAAATTAAAAGACCTTATTAAAAAATATTTCTGGCCTTATAAAAAATATATCGCGTTAATAAGTGGTATTCAAATAGTATCATCTATTTTTGCTGTTCTACAGCCAGCTATATTAGCAACAGTAATAACCTTATTTATTGATTACTCCAACTTTTCATTTAACGATTTTTCTACAAGTCAAAATAATAATGGAAATATTTTTGATTTAAATAATGCAGGATTGATAGTATTAGATTATTTAAATAGCATATTTTATTTAGAAGCTTTGCCTATTGAAAATACCGTAGTTTTATTTCTTGGACTTTTTTTATTACTTGTGTTCCTGTCTAATTTATTTGATTATATTGCTGGTATTTTTAAAATTTTATATACGACAGAATTATCTTCAAAGATCAGATATAATTTATTTAATAAATATTTTTCATTCAATCTTAATTTTTTTAATAACAAATCATCTGGGGATTCAGTAGCTCGAGTATTAAACGATGCGAATATTACAGCCTATGGTATAGGCCACGTTTCGAGCGAAGCGTTAAAAAATACTTTTTTATTAATTTTTTACTTTCTATATCTAGTTAATACAAGTTTGTATATAAGTTTGGTGTGTATATTAATTGGTTTAATATACTATATTGCTACAGCAATTCTCATTAGGCCTATTAAAGCAACCAACAAAGCAATATTCACTTCTAATGCAGAATTAAGTAGTAAATTTTATGAAATATTTTCAAATATAAAAATTATTTTTACCTATGGCATAAAACAGAAATTTTTGCATAAAATAAAGACAAATATAGATAATTATAAAAATGCCGATAGAAAATTTAACTTCATAAGTAGCATAGAAAGTCCATTGAAAGGATTTATAGATAATTTATCACTTATTATTATTGTTGCTGCATCTTCTTTAGCTATTTTTAATGGCTCTATTAGTCCACAAGGTGCAGTGATGTATGTAGTTGTAGGTAAAATATTTCTAAATCCGTTGAATAATTTTAGTAAAATTTTTACTCAGTTAACAAAAATTAATTCATCATACGATGCTATTTTTAAGACATTTTTAATTCAATCAAACATTAATAAACCAGAAAAAGGCTTAAGGTTAGGCTCTATTAAAGATTTTAAAATCGAGAACTTGGAATTTTCATATGGAGATAAAAAGATTTTAAAAGATATTAATATTGCAATTAATTTAGATTTAAAGAAAGTTGCTATTGTAGGTCTGAGTGGGAGTGGTAAATCTACTCTTATTGATTTGCTTATTAAAAATCACGATGAATTTAAAGGTACAATTAAATTAAATGGTAATAATTTACAAGATTATGAAGATAAGTCTTATAGAAAACTGTTTGGTGTAGTCACTCAAAAGAATCTTTTCTTTGATGACACAATCTATAATAATATTACTTTATTCAGGGATGATTTTTCTCAAGCACAATTTGATGAGGCAGTAAATCTATCTAATAGTGGAAATTTTATAAATGACAGTGAAAATAAAGAGCATACCAGAATTGGTGAAAATGGAATTAAATTATCTGTAGGACAATTACAACGGCTTGCAATTGCAAGAGCAATTCTTCTTGACCCCGAAATACTTGTTCTTGATGAAGCTACGAGCTCCCTAGATAATCAAAACGAAAAAGAGATACTAAATAAGTTATTTTTAAATAGAAAAAGAAGCATAATTTTTATCACACATAAAATAGAAAATATAAAGAATTTTGATCAAATCATTGTTATGCACAATGGGAAAATTGAAAGTTCAGGAACACACGATTATTTAATTGGTTCTTCGAATATTTATAATTTTTTAAGCAAAGAGTACGAGGATGAAAATAAAATATCATCAAGATTATCATTATAAACAAGTATGATTTAGTATGTTATTAAGAATAGATGATATTGGTGCCAGTAGTAAAGAATTTGAAATTTATTCTAAAAAGTACTTTGGTTTTGGAAACTTTTTATTTCTTAAATATTTACGACACTTCAAAGCTTGGGGAAAATATTCTGAGTTATCCTTAGAAGACTGGAAAAATATATCTTTATTGATCAATAAGTATAATGCAAAATTATTGATAGGTGTAACTGCTTGTTGGGTAGACAAAGATTCCAATCTAACCCCTTTTCCAATTAAATTTCCTAAAGAGGCAATGTTTATTAAAAATAAAGTAAAAGAAGGTTCATTTAAAGTAGCCCTCCATGGGTTAACACATTGCATAGTAGGAAAGCATAAACCAAGATTATTTACTTCAAACAGAAAATATCATAGAGAATTTTGGGATTATCTTCCATTTGAACTCCATTTTGAAAACATAAGAAAAGGAAAACAAATTCTTGATGATTGGCTTGAAGAGGATGTTAATATACTAATTCCTCCTGGAAATGTATATTGTCTTAAAACTATCAAAGCAGCATATCAAAACGGAATAAAATATATTAATGCAGATAATGCTATCAAACATGAATATAATTTAAAAATTATCGATTCTAAGAATCAAGTTTGTTTTCATGATAGAGAAATAAAACTGTATGGCGTTAAATGGCTAAAAAAAATATTAGATGATAACAAAGAAGAATTTTATGATTTTTTTTGATAACGGCAGTGAAAGAAGGAGAATTTTAGACAAATTACTGTTTCAAAGTAAAAATTATATTAAGGGAAATGTTATCGACATTGGTGGCATAAAAAAAAATCCGCGTGGGTCTTTTTCTAATAAGGATTGTACATTTTTAACTTGGCAATATTTAAATAATAATGCTTCATCTAACCCTGACATTTTAGCAGATGCTAATAATTTACCATTGAAGGATTGTTCTGTAGATACAGTATTGATGTTGGAATTATTAGAATATGTAGAAGATATAAATCAAGTATTAAAAGAGGCTTCAAGAATATTAAAAATTAATTCTTATATGATAATCAGTGTTCCATTAATTCATTCGATACATGGAGACGCAGATATTGATAAGATTAGATATACAGAGTCATTCTTAAAAAGAACTTTTAAAAGTTATAATTTAAAATTGGAAAAGTTTATAAGAATGGGAGGAACCAGTTCAGTAATATACGATTTATTGAGAACAAGTTTTCATCTAAATGGGAGTTTTTTTTTATCTAGACTTCTATTAATTTTTAGTTTTTTATTTAGGTTCCTCGATAGATTTTCTTCTAAAAGTAAATTATACATCAATACTGGCTACTTCATTATTCTAAAAAAGATTGATTAAATTTTTGTTATAGTGCTATAAGATATTAAGATGAAGAAAAAAGCGCTTATAACTGGTATTACAGGTCAAGACGGTTCATATTTAGCCGAGTTTCTTCTTTCAAAAAATTATGAAGTACATGGCATTATTAGAAGAAGCAGTTCATTAAATACCTCAAGAATATCTCAAATAATAAACAATCATGATTTGAAGACATATTATGGAGATATCACAGATACAAGTAACCTTAATAGAATTCTTGAAAAAGTTGAGCCAAGCGAAATCTACAATCTAGCTGCGCAAAGTGATGTTAGAGTATCGTTTGATATCCCAGAGTATACCACCCATGTTGATGCTCTTGGAACACTAAAGTTTCTTGATGCAATCAAATCTACTGGGATTAATTCTAAATTTTATCAAGCCTCCACAAGTGAACTTTACGGAAAAGTTTTGGAATCTCCTCAAACTGAAAAGACACCATTTAATCCTCGGTCTCCATATGCTGTTTCAAAATTATTTTCATACTGGTCTATTGTTACTTATCGAGATGCTTACAATATACATGCTACAAACGGCATACTGTTTAATCATGAATCTCCACGAAGAGGTGAGTCTTTTGTTACTAAAAAAATTTCAACTGCAGCAGTTAAAATTAAATTAGGCATTGAAGAAGTCCTTTATATAGGAAATTTGGAAGCAAAGAGAGATTGGGGATACGCACCTGAATATGTTGAAGGAATGTGGAAGATGTTGCAACAAGATAAACCAGATGACTACATTCTTGCCACGGGAGAAATGCATTCAGTTAGAGAGTTTATTGAGGCCGCATTCAAGGAGGTAGAGATTGAAGTAATTTGGAAGAATAGTGGTATTGATGAGTGTGGTGTTGATAAAAAAACAAACAAAGAAATTATTAAGATTGACCCTTACTATTATAGACCACTTGAGGTAGATTATTTATTAGGAGATCCTTCAAAATCCAAAAAAGTCTTAGGTTGGGAAGCAAAAACAAAATTTAAAGATTTAGTTTCAATTATGGTTAAATCAGATCTTGAAAAAATAAAACAAAATTTATAAAAAAATATGTCTTTTGATCAATCTAGCGATCTAGAGCTTATAAAACCAAACAAAATTGCTGACTTACATGCATTTAAGTTATCAGTTTACAATGATTTTCGAGGTTCAATTTATACTACTTATTTAAAAGAAAAATTTAAAAATTATCTTCCTGAGGATTTAGAATTTATACACGATAAATTTTCCTGCTCAAAGAAAAATGTTCTAAGGGGCTTACACGGGGATGTTAAAACATGGAAACTGGTTACCTGTGTTTATGGAGAAATACAACAAGTAGTAGTTGACTTTAGGCCTGAGTCAGAAACTTACCTGCAATGGGAATCATTTATAATTAATGATAAAAATCAAACAGTAATTCTTGTTCCACCTAATTTTGCGAATGGATACTGCGCTTTAAGTGATGATGTAGTTTATCATTATAAATTAGCATACATAGGAGAATATTTTGATGTAGAAGATCAATTTGTAGTAAAATGGAATGACAGTAGATTAGAAATTGATTGGTTAATTGATGATCCAATACTAAATGACAGGGATAAGTGAGTGCAGATAATAAAAAAAGACAACAAAATATTTAGTATTATTTATAGGAATAATGATTGGAAGGAAGGTTTAAATTTTATTACACCCAATGAACTTAGTATACAAGTTGGATCCTGGTGGTATCAAAAAGGAAAAATTCTTGATTCTCATTTACATAACGAATTTCAAAGAATTGCAAACCGTACAATGGAAATGACTTATGTGAAATCAGGATCCATGAAGGTTACATTATTTGATGAAGAACAAAATTTTTTTGATGAGTTTGTATTATATGAGGGTGACCTAGCTGTATTTGCCTATGGTGGGCATGGATATGAAATTTTAGAAAATAATACTAAAATAATTGAGTCAAAAAATGGCCCATTTACCGATGTAGATAAAGATAAGAAGAAATTTTAATATGATAAAAATTCACTTAGGTTGTGGTGAAAAGTATTTAAAAGATTATCTACATATTGATGTTAATGATGGACCACACATAGATTATAAATGTGATGTTAAAAATTTATCTATGTTTGAAAACGGCTCCGTAGATAAAATATATTCTTCTCATACGTTAGAATATTTTAATCAGGAGGAAGCGGTCTTAGTTTTGACTGAGTGGAGAAGAGTATTAAAAATTGGCGGCACTCTGTTACTTGCTGTCCCAAACTTTGAGTCAATAGTAAAAGTGTACTTAAAATATAATGATCTTAATCATAGAGGCATATTAGGACCTTTATATGGTAAATGGTCTCTAGATAATGGCGACTTTATTTATCATAAAACAGCTTATGATTTTAAATTACTTAAGAATTTATTAGAAAGTATAAACTTTAAAAATATTGAGAAATTTAATCCATTAGAAGAATTTGGAGAAGAGTTTGATGATTATAGTAAAGCATACGTACCTCATCTAGATCAAGATGGTATATTGATTAGTTTAAATATTTCAGCAATAAAGTAATAAAAATATGAAAAAAAATATTAAATATAAATCAATTTCACAGTTTGAACCTAGTTTTGGAAAGGAAGAGAGAGTAGCTTTAAACAAATATATGAAAGAAGGCGGTTGGGTTACAGAGTTCAAAAAAACAAGAGAGTTAGAAAGTATGATTAGAAATTATACAGGTTCAAAATACTGCTTTTTAGTCAATAATGGCTCGGTAAGTCTTTTAGTTGCAGGTCTTGCTTGTGGAATTGGAAATGGAGATGAAATTATTGTTCCTAATTTTACAATGATAGCAACGCCTAACGCCTTCAGGTTATTGGGTGCAAAAATTGTTTTAGTTGACGTTGAAGAAAAAACTTTATGTTTAGATTATAACAAGGTTGTTTCAAGTATTACAAAAAAAACAAAAGCTATAGTATTAGTATCTGCAAATGGACGCTATCCATCATATGATATTAGTAAATTAAGAAATTTATGTAAGAAGAAAAAAATTTTTTTAATTGAAGATTCTGCGCAATCATTAGGTTCATTTTATCCTAATGGTAGCCATATGGGGACTGAAGGAGATATTGGATCTTTTTCATTTTCGCCTGCTAAGATTATTAGTACTGGGCAGGGAGGAGCTATTGTAACTAATAGCAGTAAACTAGCAAAAAAGATTATGCTTCTAAAGGATTTTGGCAGAAGAAGTGGAGGAAATGATGTTCATGATTTTTTTGGCTTCAATTTTAAATTTACCGATATTCAAGCTGTAATTGGAATAGAGCAAATGAAAAAAATTAGAGTTAGAATTTCTAAGAAGAAAATGATTTTTCGAAAATATAAACAATTTCTAATGTGTAATAAAAACATTCAAATATTAGATAACCCTCTAAAGGATACTGCACCGTGGTTTGTAGAGATTATTGCTAAAAATAGAACAAATTTAGTTAAGTATCTTAAGAATTTTAACATAAATACAAGATTAATGTATCCATCAATTAATTCTCAGAAAATATATAAATGTAGAGGGGATTTTCCAATTTCAGAAATGATAGCGAAAGAAGGATTGTGGTTGCCATCTTCAATAGATTTAAAAAAAACTGATATTAAAAATATATGTGAGAGAATTAATGATTTTTACTACAAACAATAAAACTTACAAGCTTGCTGTTGTACCCAAGGTTTCTTGGCATAGTCAATATGCATACGCTTATGGAAGCCAACATGACTATTTGCACACTAGATATTGTTTAAGTAAAGTTTGCAAAAATACAGACATTAAATTTAATATAACATATATTAACTCGTTTCTAAAAAATTATCATAAATATAATGGAGTGATTTTTATAGGTTTAACTCGCGACTCAATTAATTTTTTGCAAAATAAAAAAAATATTCATAAATACACATGGTCTTTTAATCAAATGGAATGGGTTAATGAAAATCATATTTTTGCAAATACAGATATAATATTTGAACAAAGCAATAGAGAATTAAGGCAATTTTACAATAATAAAAATAAAGTTTTTTATACTCCACTTGCATTTCAAGGTAATTTTCGCATTAAAGAACCAAATAATACTCGTTATGACATTGTCTTTAATGGTACTTTGGATAGGTCAAGAAGATTAACAGCTAAGACTCATAGAAGAGATATTCTTTTAGGTTTATTAGAAAAGGGATACTCAATAATAAATTATAATGGTAGAACTAATAAACATTTTGAGGCTGATTTACTAAAAGGGTTAAAAATATTTAGTAATTTTAAAGTTGTAAATAAATTCGGAAAGTCAAAACACTATAGAGTTGGCAAATATTCATTACATTTGCCTTTTCATGAGCTTGGTGAAACTGGAGTTCATCTAAATTGGGGAATGAGCAGAAAAGAATTAGAAGATACAAACTGGCTATTAAATTGGGATACTTATAGATGTATTGGAGCTAGATCTAACATGATTACATTTGACTGCCCAGAAATAAGGGAATTAGGGTTAAATGAAGATAACTGTAGTTTCTACAAGAATGACCCAGAGAATATTAGCGGAATTGTTGAAGAAATAAGTAATATAATTAAAGCTAATAAGAAAAAGACAATTGATCAAGAAACTTGGGAAAAAAATACTTATCTTACTAGATGGAAATTTATTATAGATCAAATAATGAGATTTAGAAAAGACTTATAAATAAAATGATAAAGAAGGCACTCATAACAGGAATTTCGGGTCAGGATGGATCCTATCTAGCTAATTTTTTGTTAAAAAAAAATTATATTATATTTGGAATTACTAGAAATAAAAAAAAGTCAAATTTAAAAAATTTATACACATTAAATATTAAAAATTCCTGTAAAATCTTCCAATGTAATTTAGACGATATTAATGCTACTAGAAGATTAATTAAAAAGATAAAACCTGATGAGATTTACCATCTTTCAGGGATAAGTTCGGTTGCAAAATCTTTTAAATATCCAGCTGCAACTTATATTAGCATCGTAAATAGTACTATAAATATTTTAGAAAGCATTCATGATATAAAAGCTGATATAAAGTTCTTTTCAGCATGTTCGAGTGAATGTTATGGAAATACTGGAAAGAAACTAGTTGACGAGACTTCAGGATTTAATCCTTTAAGCCCTTACGCAGTTGCAAAGACCTCTGCATTTTACATAGTTAAGAATTATCGTGAAGCATATAATATTTTTGCAGTTTCAGGAATCTTATTTAGTCATGAGTCTCCAATAAGAAGCAAAAGTTTTGTAACTCAGAAGATTATCTCAAATGTGATTGACATATATAATAAGAAAAGAAAATTTCTTGAATTAGGTTCAATTGATATCCAGAGGGACTGGGGATGGTCACCTGAATATGTAGAGGCTATGTATTTAATTATTCAGCAAAAAAATCCATCGGACTTTGTTATCGCTTCTGGTAAATCATATCCATTAAAGGATTTTATTAAATTGGCATTTGAATATTTTGATTTGAATTGGAAGGACCATGTTAAAATAAATAAAAAATTAAAACGACCACTAGATATAATTTGTAACAAAGGAAATACCAAAAAAGCAAAGAAAATTCTTAAGTGGAAATCAACTTATAATCTTAAAAAAATTGTGCATGAAATGATTGAGAACAAATTTCGTAATCTAAATTTATAAGCGACAATAAATGTTAAACAAAGAGAGAATATTAAGCCAATTTTATATCTCTGATAGAATCAAATCAATGAAATTAAGTCCTTATTCTAAGTTGATAATAAGAGGAGATGGATATAACTGGGTATTATCTTCAATAGCAAAAGAAATGAATAATTTATGTAAAAAATTAAATATAGAAACTTTGCCATCTAGAAGTTTATATACAACAAAAAATCAATGTATTTTTTATACTTCAAGGTATGAAGTTTTGTTAAATTGGAAAAATCCGAAGCATCGTATAGCGTTATCATACTTTCATGGTGATCCTCAAAATTATGAAACTCACAAATCAGTTTTATTTAAAGAAATGTTTGAAACACTTAAAAATAAACATGAATATATTAATCGAATACAAGTTTCTAATTTGCATATGAAAAATAGAATTTTAGATACAAGAATTGACGCATCTAAAGTGTTTCGTATTCCTATTAGCATTGATTTAGAGTTTTTTCCTTATAGAAATAGTTTAGATAAAATTAACAGTAGAAAAGAACTAAGAATTCCTGAGGATGCTGTTGTTATTGGATCTTTTCAAAAAGACTCTGATGGTTGGGGTGAGGGAAATATACCAAAATTAATAAAAGGTCCTGATATATTTATAAAGACAATAAAAAACTTAAGTCAAAAAAATAAAAAAATTCATGTACTTTTAAGTGGACCGTCAAGAGGATATGTAAAAGAAGAATTATCAAAAATAAATGTTGAATTTACTCACATATATCTAAAAAATTATATTGATATTTCTAAACTTTATAACGCGTTGGACTTATATTTAGTAACTTCAAGAGAGGAAGGTGGACCAAGAGCTGTTCTTGAATCTATGGCAATTGGAGTTCCTATTATATCTACTAAGGTTGGTCAAGCCGTTGATCTTATAGAGAACGATGCTAATGGCTGGCTTATCGATATTGGAGATGTAGCTGGATTAACTGATTGTTCATTAGATGTAATTAATAGAATGGATTCGATTCAGAGTATACTTAAGAACGCTAGAAAAACTGCTGAAGATAATTCTTATGCTGCTCAAATGAAGTTGTGGCAATTATTTATGAAAGGGTTCATTAATGATTAATAGGTTCTATAATAAACTAAAAAAGAGATTTTCTTACATTACATATAGACCACTTGCAACAAGAGAAGAATACCTTGCTTTACATGAAGATTGCAAATTAGAAAAATTTAGCGTTATAGATAAGTTTGAAGAGTCAAGTGGATTCAAAATAGATCGAGATTATTTTGAAAATTTAGCATTACATACACAGATTTGTATAAAAAAATCTAGACTCAATTATCAACATGGTCGGATATTGTACGCGACATTATCTAAATATATTCATGATAATTCATGCAACAGTGTAAATATTATTGAAACAGGGACTGCAAGAGGATTTTCTTCAATTTGTATGTCAAAAGCAATAAATGATATTGGTAAAAAAGGTTTAATTCATACTTGTGATATTATCCCACATAATAAGAATATATACTGGAATTGTATTGATGATCTGGACTCCAAAAAAACTAGAAAAGAGTTGCTAAGTTATTGGGAAAATGAAGTTAAAAATATAAGGTTTTATGAGGGTAAGTCTAAAACGATATTTAAAAACCTAGAAATAGAACGATTTCATTTTGCTTTCTTAGACGCAGTTCATAACTATAAAGAAGTAATAAGTGAATTTAATTATGTTAGAAATAAACAAAAAAAAGGGGATATTATCGTTTTTGATGATGTAACGGTGAACTTATTTCCTGGCGTAGTAAAAGCTATTGAAGAAGTTAAGAAAAAAAAAGAATATTCAATTAAGCATATAGAAATTTCTGAACAAAGAGGATATGCAATAGCTCAAAAATTATTATGAAATTTTTTTACATTAAAAATATTATTTACTCTTTTTTAATGGGAGTATTTGTTTTTTTGTTTCCTTGGGAACTTATAAACTCAAATTTGATGTCATCTGACTACGGAACACATTTTAGTCATCTTGAAAGTGCTGAATGGATAGATAGAAAATATGAAACCGTAAATTTATTTAGCTATACAAATCAAGACCTTTTCCATTTCGTTTTATTTGAACTCAAAACTATTTTAAATGACTCAGAATTAGTACTTAGATTTATTTCTGGTTTTATTATGTTTATTTGGTCATATTTCTGCATTTCTAGAATGAATATCTTTTTTGCACTACTTTTTTTACTCCATCCTTTCGCGATAGATATGCTTATTAGCATTATCAGAAATAGTATTGCATTTTCTACTATTATTGTAGCAACAATGATTCCAATTAAAATCATCTCTTATTCGCTTCTTGCATTTGCACCATTTTGGCATATTACCGCAGTATGCGGTTTATTTTTTGTTACTGTAAAAGATTTTATTATTGAAAGATTAAGATCAAAAGTATTTATTCTTGCAGCGATAGTATTTACAGGAATTATTATTGCCACATTACCAACTTTCTTTAATGAAATTGTTTATTCATTTGTTCCAGATAAAACACAGCATGTTTATCAAAATGCTATTTTAAACAACCAATTTGGTAGAGAGGTTGATACCATCATAATGTTAATTATTCTGACAATAATAATGATTTCTCCAAGAGAATACCTTAAAAAGCATTACTTTATTACTATTATATTGGTTTGGTTTTCTATTATGAATTTAATGATGCCTTTTGCAAATAGACTATGGGCTGGTTTCGTACCTTTTCTTGCATATGCTGTATGGGATTTAAGAAAAGACTTGAGATTGTTAGTAATGTGCTTTTGGACTCCGTATCTTGCTTTATCTTATTATCAATGGAGTACTTTATTTCGTTCATGAGAATATTATTTATAGCTCCTAGATTTCATACGAATATGGTTGAGTGGATCAGGACCTTACAAGAAAATAAACATGAAATATTTATGAGTACTCTTTTATCACATGAAACTGAAGACCATTCATTGATAACGCCAATAAAGTTTAAGCTTTCCATATTTTCTAAAATCATAAATTTCATATTTGGAGACGGTGGTCAGAATTTAAAAAGAGGATTTCCAGAAATTATTATTTTTATTAAATACTTTAAGAAATTAAATCCTGAAATTATTATAATTAGAGACTTAAGTCGCTGGTTTTCTATTCTTGCATTATTTCTTTCAAAGTTTATGAATACAAAGATAGTCGTTTACTCACAGAACAAAATTTATAATAAATTTAATTTTAGAAGAAAGTTATTGCATAATATTGTATGCATCTTATTTAACCCTGCCTTTATTTCTCCTATTAAAGGAATGGAATCTGAGGGATTAAATAAATTAAAGAATACATATTATGTACCATTCATTGCAAAAAAATATAACCTTAAGAAAAATGACAAAAAATATTTTCGAATTCTTACTATTGGTAAATTTACTAAACGTAAAAACCTCATTGAATTGATTGAAATCATTGAGGAATTAATCAATGAAGGTAAAAATGTAAAATTAGACATAGTCAGTGAAGTTTTTACTCCAGAGCACTTTGAGAACTTAAATAAAGCTCTTGTAAAATACGATTTTAGCGAAAAAGACTCACGATTGAGAATTTATATTAATATACCACATAAAAATATAAACAATTTCTATAATAAGACCGACCTCTTTATCTTGCCAGCAACTGCTGAGCCAGCGAGCATTTCGGTGATTGAAGCACTTGCAAATGATATACCTGTAATATGCTCCTCAACATGTGGGACTTGTGAATATATTATACCTGGAAAAAGTGGATTAATATTTAAAGATAGAGATTTCTTTGAAATGAAACGCCAAATTAAATTAATTATGAAACAAGATTATGTTTATAATGATAAAAAAAACTTTTTGAATAAAGATGAATATTTTTATAATTTTTTTTCAAAGATGATAAAAAACCAATTTGACATTCAAATATGAGTTTTATTAAAAAGAAAAAAGTTACTATTATTAATCACGCTTATAGTGGAGGTGGGTCTGAAAGAGTACTTTGTAATTTTGCAAATTTATTTTCTCAATTGGGTTACGCAGTAGACTTAATCATATTAAGTAATGACAAAAAAAAAGTTAAAATAGATAGTAAAGTAAATGTTATTATCTTTGGTAAATCCAGATCGCTCTATTGTTTGCTTGATTTATTTAAGTATTTTGTAAAAAATAGGCATAACTCAGTCATATCGTCGCAAAGACATATAAACTTAATTGTTTTGGTTGCAAAGTTAATAACATTTAATCAAAGTGATTTTTTTCTAAGAGAATCTACATGTTATAACTTACTTATTGATACAGAGCCTCTCCTTAAAAAATATGTTATAAAATATTTAACGCCAATTTTGTATAAAAAATCAAAAAAAATAATTTGTCCTGCAGAGGATGTTAGAATTGACTTTCTGTCTTCTTATCCTAACTTTAGAGATAAGATAGAAAAAATTTACAATCCGATTGATTTTAATGCATTAAACATTGAAGCAAGTAAAAATGTAGATGCAAATAAAATAATACCAAAGAAGTATGCAGTTGCGGTTTCTAGACTATCACCTGAAAAGAATATTAAATTTTTAATTGAGTCTTTTAGCAAAATTGAAACTAAAGACTTAAAACTCTTAATACTAGGCGAGGGGAGTGAAAGAAATAATATTTTAAAACAAATAAATAAGCTGGGAATTCAAAATAAGGTAATACTTATGGGCCATGTAAAAAACCCTCATGCGATAGTTTCTAAAGCGGTGCTCTCATTATCTACTTCAGTTGTAGAAGGACTGCCTAATGCAGTTTTAGAATCAATAGCTTTGGAAACACCAATACTAGCTTTGAGAGCAATAAGTGGTGTTGAAGAACTTTTAAATAACAATAAATGTGGATATACAATTGATACAAATGATAGTTCAGTTTTTGCGGCCAAAATTGATCAAATTGTATCAAGTAAGATTAAAATAAATCTATTAAGTGAGTTTAAATTACAATACTCTTTTGAAAATATTGGGCAGCAATTTGAAAGACTTTTCTAAAATTTCCAACAACCTAAAGCAAGTTGAAACAGTTTTTATAACCTCAAGTTTAGCGCTAGGGGGGTCCGAAAAAACTCTATTTAATTTGAGTAAAAATCTGAAAAACAAAAAAATATTTATAATTAATTTGTCAACCAAACAATTTTTTTCAGAAAAAATAGAAAAGGAAGGAATAAGTTTATACAACTGTAAAATAAATAAATTAAATTTTATAATAAAATTTATTAAAATAATTTACTTAATTTCACAATTAAAACCAAAAGTCATACAAACATGGATGTATCATGCAGACTTCTTAAGTATTTTTTTAAAGATTATATTTCCCTTTACAAAAATTTTCTGGGGAATAAGGAATGGTTCAAAAGAACTAAAAACTTCCACAAAATTAATTATATCCTTTCTTGCTATATTTTCTTATATAGTACCATTTAAAATAATATCTTGCTCGAACTCTGCAACTAGAATGCATAAAAATATAGGTTATAAATCAGGCAAATTTATTACAATTAATAATGGTGTAGACATTGAAATATTCAAAAATCAATTAAAATTAAGGACACTTTTCAGAAAGCAATATGCAATTGATGAATCCAGTATTTTATTTTCGATGGTTGCAAGATGGAGTCCACAAAAAGACCATTTAACAGTTTTAAAAGCGTTCAATATACTTTCCAACGACATTAAAACTACGTGTTATTTATTTATGGCAGGAACCAATATTGATGAGAAGAATAATTCACTTTTAAATGAAATAAATAATATAAAGAGTAAAAAAAATATATATTTGCTAGGTGAAATTGATAAAATAGAGACGCTGTACAACTCTGCCGATATCAATATATTATGCGCTAAAAGAGGAGAGGGATTTCCAAATATTCTATGTGAAGCAATGGCATGTGGAACCCCATGTATTGCAACAAATTCAGGAGATGCATTACAAATAGTTGGTGATTTTGGATTTATAATACAAGAAAATACTGTCTCTCAACTTGTCGACGCTATGCGTCGATCTATAAGTGAAATGAGCAATCAGGATGATTGGAATAGAAAAAAAATTAATTCTATTGATCATATTAAAAAACAATACTCAATGGAAGAAATGGTAGATAAATATTCTAAAATTTGGGGAATTTAAAGATTATTAAAAGTTATGTGTGGTATAGCAGGGTACTATGATCAAAAAGGTGTAGATCCAGACACGTTAATTAAAATGAATAAAATTTTATCTCATCGTGGTCCTGATGATGAGGGAATTTGGAAATCTGATTATATTGGATTTGCGCATACTCGACTTTCAATTATTGATTTATCACAAAATGGAAGGCAGCCAATGCAATCACAGAGTGGTAGATATACAATTGTATTTAATGGTGAAATTTATAATCATCGCGAAATTAGGAAAAATATTCCAATAAAATGGAATAGTTCTACTGATACTGAAACGCTTATCGAAAGTATTCAATATTTTGGATTAGAGCAAACTTTAAAAAAAATAGAAGGAATGTTCGCCTTTGCATTATATGACAAAAAAAAAGATCAACTATTTCTTGTCAGAGACCCATTAGGTCAAAAACCACTCTACTATGGCCATTTAAACAATAAATTCTTTTTTGCATCTGAATTAAAAGCATTTAAAGCGATACAAGGTTTAGACTTAAAAATTAATCGAAATTCATTATCTTCTTTTATAAAATCTGGATATATTGAATGTCCTTATTCGATATATAAAAAAATTTACAAATTAAAGCCAGGATATCTTCTCAACTTACAGCTTTATAATGAATTAAGTCCGAGAACATTCCAATATTACGACTTAAAATCTATTATTTCATCAAGAAAGATAACGACTCATATAGATAGTAAATTAAGATTAAAAGAAATATTGATTGAAAGTATTACCAAACAACAATTATCAGATGTGCCTATTGGATCGTTTTTGTCTGGAGGGATAGACTCTTCGCTAATTTCTTGTTTGATGCAAGAAACCTCACCTAATAGGATTAATACGTTTACAATTGGATTTGAGGACAAAAGATTTGACGAGTCATTATATGCTAGAGAAATTGCAAATACAATTGGATCAAATCATAGTGAAGTTAAAATTGGATATAAACACATACAAGATATAATCCAACTTATTCCAGAAATATATGATGAGCCATTTTCTGACTCGTCTCAGCTTGTAACTTATTTATTATCAAAATTTGCAAGAAGTAAAGTAACCGTTGCTTTATCAGGTGATGGTGGTGATGAATTATTTGGAGGTTATAATAGATATATATGGTCCTCAAGAATTCTATCCATGCCATTAAAAATTAGGAAAATTCTTGCTTATACACTTAGAAAATTATCAGGCAATGTAGTCGGAAAAATTGAAGACATTGGAATTTTTTCAGGTTTAATAAACCAAAACTACCAACTATCAGATAAACTTAATAAATTATCTTTTCTTTTAGATAAAGATGATTTTGATCAGTTATACCAAAATCTTTTGTATAATTATATTGATTATCAAAAGCAAAATATTGTTTTAAATTCTAACGAAAGAAATGACATAATTTCGAAATATCAAATCCCGGAAAATGTATCAAATATAATCGAAAAAATGATGTATTTTGATTCAAAGATTTATTTGACAGATGATATTTTATGTAAAGTAGATAGAGCATCTATGTCAGTGGGTTTAGAAACGCGAATTCCTTTTTTAGATAAAAAAGTAATTGAGTTTGCTTGGAGCTTGCCAGTTGAAAAAAAAGTAAATCGAGGTAGGTCAAAAATTATTTTAAAGGAACTACTTTCAGATTATATTCCAAATAATTTAATTAATAGACCTAAAATGGGATTTGCTGTTCCAATTGCAAATTGGTTGAGAGGTCCACTAAAAGAATTTGCTAGTGAAAAAATATATTCTGCAATAAATCACAAAGAAGAATATTTCAATTCGGAAATTGTGATCTCTAAATGGAATGAACATCTATCAGGCAAAAAAAATTGGCATTACTTTCTATGGAATATAATTGTATTTCAATTATGGTTAGAATATAACAAGTAAAAAATGATGAAAGCAAAAATCAAAATTGCAATTGTTGGACTAGGGTATGTAGGACTACCCCTTGCGATTGAATTTGGTAAATATTTTCAAACAATCGGATTTGATTTAGCTAAAACTAAAATAAGTAGTTATAAGAAAAAGCTTGATCCAAATAAAGAGGTTGCTTCAAAAGAATTTTATAAATCAAAGAATTTAACTTTTACAAACTCTTCAAAGACACTCTCAAAAGCAAATATAATTATAATTACCGTTCCCACTCCAATAGATAAATCTAGAAAACCTGATCTAAGTTATTTACAAAATAGTTCTTTATTGGTTGGAAAAGTAATGAAAAAGAAATGCATTGTAGTGTATGAGTCTACCGTATATCCTGGCGTGACTGAGGAAGTATGTGTACCACTATTAGAAAAATCCTCAAAGTTTAAATGGAAGAAAGATTTTTTTGTGGGTTACAGCCCGGAAAGAATAAATCCAGGAGATAAAAAGAAAACCCTGACTAATATTATTAAAGTAGTATCAGGAGACACACCAAGTACTTTACAAATAATTTCTAAAATCTACAAAAAAATAATCAAAGTGGGAGTATATGAAGCTGAAAGTATTAAAGTTGCTGAAGCAGCCAAGGTAATTGAAAATACCCAAAGAGATATAAATATTGCTTTGATGAATGAGCTTTCTTTGATTTTTGAAAAGATGGGCATAAATACCTCACAAGTATTAGAAGCGGCTTCAACAAAATGGAATTTTCAGCGCTTTAAGCCTGGTCTAGTTGGTGGACATTGCATAGGAGTAGATCCTTATTATTTGGTTTATAAAGCTTCTGAGCTGGGTATTCATACAGAGGTAATCCAATCTGGAAGAAAAATTAATGACAGAATGCCCCTCCACGTAGCGAGTAAAGTAGTTAATGAGCTAGCAAAAAACAATCTTAAATTTAGCGAGTCAAAAATTATAATTTTAGGACTTACATTCAAGGAAAACGTATCAGATATAAGAAATTCTAAAATGATAGAAGTGTATAATTATTTAAGATCTTATAATATTAATATATTCGCTTATGATCCTTACATTAATAAAGAAGATATTTACCGTTCTCACAAAATAAAGCTTTATAAATGGAATGAACTTCCAAATGATTCGGATGCAATAATTTATGGCGTATCTCATAAAGAATTAAAAAAATATAAAATTTTAAAATACAAAAAACTTTTGAATACCTCTGGCATACTTTACGATATTCAATCAAATTTAAGTGTCGTTGATGCTAAAAAAAATAATGTTAAAATTTCGCAACTATAAATAGTTTAATTATTATTAAATAAACTGATATTTAAATTGAATTAGCTATGAAAGAAAGAAAGTACGTTTTATTGTATTATGTGAATACTGATAGGGGCTTCTTATCACATAGATTAGAGCTTGCGAAAAAAGCATTATCTGAGGGTTACGAGGTTCATTTAATGACAAATATAACAGACTACAAAAAATACATTGAAAATGAAGGTATTGTAATTTACGAGAGTAATTTGAGTAGAGGTTTTAATATTTTAAAAGATATTTTTGCTGTTTTTTCTTTTGTAACTACCGTTTTAAAAATTAAGCCTGATATTATTCATTCAGTTTCAAATAAAAATAATATCATTTGTGGGTTTCTAGCTAATTTTCTTGGTGTAAAAAAAATAATCTTAGCTGTTTCAGGCCTAGGTTACATATTCATAAAGAAAAATTTAATTAACAAAATTGCAAGAAAAATCCTATCAATCTCCTTTAATTTAGCAATAAATAGAAAAGATTCTTTCATAATAGTTCAAAATAGTAATGATCAAAAAATAGTAAATAATTTTATAAGAAAAAAATTAAAAAGAAAAAATGTAGTTTTAATTAAAGGATCAGGGGTAAACACAAAATATTTTTATCCTGTAAGAGAATCTGAAGGTAATTTAAATATATCATTAGTTGCTAGAATGATTTATGACAAGGGTATTAGAGAGTTTGTTGAAGCAGCTATTATTCTAAAAAAAAAGTATATTGGTATTGAATTTAATCTCTACGGTGATCCTGATAGACATAATCCTAGTTCCATACCTATTCAAAAATTAAATGAATGGAATAATAAAAAAATCATAAATTGGAGAGGTCACGTTGAAGACACATTATCAATTTATCACAAGTCACATATTATTGTTTTACCAAGCTATAGAGAAGGTATGCCTAAAGCAATCTTAGAAGCTTCAGCATGTGGTAGGCCATGTATTGTAACTAATGTTGCAGGTTGTAATGAATCAATAAAGGTTAATCAAACGGGTTTATTAGTTGAATTATATGATGTTAATGATCTTGTAGATAAGATTGAATTATTAATATTGAATAGAGATATGCGAATAAAGATGGGAAAAGAAGCAAGAATATTTTCTGAAAAAGTATTTGATATTAATATGATTAATTCAAAACAACTAAATTTATATAAAATATGAATTAATGAATAAATTTATAGAAATATTACTTGTAATCTTTTTGGTTCTAATATTAACAGCTCCTATCATTTTAATATATATTTTTGTTTTCATAACCACAAAGGGCTCCCCTATTTTCTGGTCTGATAGGATTGGAATGAATAATAAAATTTTTAAAATGCCAAAATTTAGAACTCTCGCTAAAGATACTCCTTTGCTAGCTACACATTTAATTAATGAAAAAAATCTAAAATTTTCCCCTTGTGGTTCTTTTTTAAGAAGGTACAGTCTTGACGAATTGCCTCAGCTTATTTCGATCATTAAAGGAGATCTTGCTTTAGTGGGACCTAGACCGGCATTATTCAATCAAAATGATTTAATAATTTTGAGAACAAAATTTAATGTACATAAAATAAAGCCAGGTATTACTGGTTGGGCACAAGTTAATGGAAGAGATAGCTTAAATATTAAAGAGAAAGTTGAGTTAGATATTGAATACATTAAGAGAAGATCAATAAAATTTGACATTTATATTTTATTTTTAACTTTTTTTAAAATTATTAAAAATTCTGATATCAAACACTAAATGAAAAACGTTATTAATTCATTGTCAAGATTACAAAAAAAGTTATTAGCGATAACATTTGATGTAGTCCTTTCAATTATTGCAACTTCTTTTGCTGTACTCATGTACTTTGAAATATCTATATTCTTTAATCCTTACATTATTGTAGTGTTTTCATTTTTTATAATTAATTTTATTATCTCATTCACAATTTTTAGTTTGTATAAGCAAGTATTTAGATATTTTAGTTTTAACAATATCGTTAATATACTCTATGCATTTTTTATATATTTAGTTTTAAACTTAATATTTCTTAAAATTATTGAATTCAATCTACTTAAGTGGCAAATTATATTATTTCAGTCGCTATCATTTTTTATGATGGTTATTATTTCTAGATTGGCTTTCATTTCATATATATCTAGAGAAAATTCTAATCATTTAGCTAGCTCAATTTTTTTATATGGAGTGACTGAAAATTCAGTAAATTTATTTAATTTACTAAATAATACGAAGTTAAATCGAATTGTATTTTTTATTGATGATGATTCAAAATATCATAAAAGTAGTATTAGTACCGTGCCAATTAAACATACAAAGCACCTAGATACATTAATAAAAAAATATTCACCTAATGAGGTAATTATTTCAGATAAATACGATTTAAATACGAAACGAAATATAATTAGATCACTTGAAAAGTATAACTTGAGAATAAGGTTAATTCCGAATCTAGAAAATATTACAGAAGCCTATTTAAGAAGCAGTTATTCAGAACCTCTGTCATTAGAAGACCTAGTAAATAGAAAAAAAATGAGGGGTACTAATATTAAATATCTTTTTAAAAATAAAAAAATTCTTGTCACAGGTGCTGGTGGTACTATTGGATCTGAGTTAGTTAGGCAAATTTACGCAAGTGATTGTAATAAATTGATAATGTTGGATAATTCTGAATATAACTTATATTCAATTAATAAAGAGATTAGCAACTTAAACGATGCACATAATAAAGATACAATTATTAGTTCACTGCTTGTTAATATTAAGGATAAGAAAAAATTAGAACGTATTTTCAAAATACATAAACCAGATTATGTTTTTCATGCAGCTGCATATAAGCATGTTTCAATTCTTGAAGAAAATATTTTTGAGGCTGTTGAAAATAATTTCTATGGGACAAAAAATTTAGTTGATATAGCTACTGAGAGAAATATTGAAAGGTTTTGTTTTGTATCTACTGATAAAGCGGTAAATCCTAAGACAATAATGGGCTGCAGCAAAAGACTTGCTGAATTATATATACAATCTGTTTATAATGACCTTTCAGAAAAGAAATTAACTTGTCCAAAATTTTCTATTGTTAGATTCGGAAATGTATTTAACTCTTCTGGGTCTGTAATTCCACTTTTTAATCAGCAAATTAGTATGGGAGGCCCTGTTACTGTAACCAGTAAAGATGTAGAAAGATATTTTATGTCAATTACTGAGGCAGTAAATTTAATTCTTCAATCTACAGAGTTGTCAAATGATTGTTCTATTTTCGTATTAGACATGGGAAGCCCAATTAAAATTATCGATCTAGCTCGAAGACTTATTCGTCTTTCAGGCTTAAGTGAAAAAAATAATGAAAATCCTGAAGGTGATATTGAAATAAAAATAACTGGTATTTCTAGTTATGAAAAAATAACCGAAGAATTATCTGTTAATAATAATCTTTCTAATACTGAGCACGGAAGCATTTTTAAAGATAAGCTAGAACTCATTGATAAAGTTGATTTAGACTTATTGTATCAAAATCTTTTAAAATCTATGGAAATTGAGGACGAGATAACAATCAAAAGATTATTGAATAGATTTAATTAATTCTAAATAAGTCTCTCGTATATACTTTTTCTTTAACAGAATTTAAATCTCTATGATTTCTATTTGCAATAATAAGGTCACATTCTTGTTTAAATTTTTTTAAGTCTTTTTCTATTTTTGAATTGAAGAATTTTTTTGCATTAATCAAAGGTTCATAAATAGTTATCTTTATTCCTTTTGATTTAATTCTTTTCATAATCCCTTGTATTGCGCTTGATTTTATATTTGAAGATTTATTTTTCATTGTTAATCTATAGATTCCAATATTTTTTGGCTTTAAAGACAAAATATGATCTGATACAAAGTCTTTTCTTGTTCTGTTAGCATCAACTATTGCTCTAATAATATTATTTGGAACTTTCTCATAATTAGAGAGTAATTGTTTTGTATCTTTGGGCAAACAATACCCTCCATACCCAAATGATGGATTATTGTAGTAGTCACCAATTCTATGATCAAGAGAAACACCCTTTATGATTTTTTTTGTTTCAATATTGTTTGCAATGGAAAAGCTATCAAGTTCATTAAAAAAAGCAATTCTCATTGCCAAAAAGCTATTTGAAAATAATTTTACTGCCTCTGCTTCACTAGAACTCATATAAAGTACTTGAGCTTTATTTTTACATATTTGTTGGAGCAATTTCCCAAATTTTTTGCCTTCCTGCATTGTCGACCCTATAACTATCCTAGAGGGATTCATATTATCTGACAAAGAAATACCTTCTCTTAAGAATTCAGGAGAAAAAAATATCTTTTTATATTTAAGTTTTTGTTTCATTCTTTCTGTAAAACCTACAGGCACTGTTGATTTTATTATAATATTTGCTTTACTTTTTGAACGTATAATTGTTTTTAATGATTGTATTACTGAGGACGTATCAAATGCATTTGTTTTTTCATTATAGTCAGTTGGTGTTGCAATTATAATGTACTCTGCATTAAATATTGCTTCATTCAGTGAGTCGCATGCTATATAATTTGTTTTATTATTTTTTATATATTTACTTATTTCTTTATCTTGAATGGGTGAAAGATTATTATTAATTAATTTAGTTTTCTTACTGTCGACATCATAAATTTTTAATGAATGATATTTAGATAGCAGAACTGATAGCGAAAAACCAACATATCCAGCTCCTATACAAGCAATTTTCATTATACAGCTCTTATTTTTTATTTCTTAAATTTTTTTTTTAAATAATTATTTTTATCAATAAATCTTTTATATTATGACTAGAAATATACTTAAAAATATATAAATTAAATAAAATTCTTACAATAAAATTCTCTCTAAATAGTTTAATATGCAGAATAATAAAAAGATATGGATGGTAAAGACCTCAAAAATTCACGGCACGGGTGTATTTGCAACACAAAATATTGCAAAAGGTACAAGAATTATTGAGTATATTGGTCAAAAAGTTACAAAAAAAGAAGGAGATAAAAGGTCAGAAAGAAGAATAAAAAAATACTTAAATTCTAAAGAAACAGGATCAGTATATATTTTTGAGCTTAATTCAAGATACGATATCGATGGTTCATATTCATACAATAAAGCTCGCTTTATAAATCATTCATGCAATCCTAATTGTGAGGTAGATATTATAAAAGGGAAGATATGGATTTCTTCTATAAAGAAAATAAAAATAGGTGAAGAATTTACATACGACTATGGATATGAATTTGACAAAGAAGATTTCACTGATCACATTTGTGAGTGTGGATCAAAAAAATGTATAGGCTATATCATTAGTCAAGATGACTGGGGAAAATATAAAAATTGGAAAAAAAAAATAAAACTTCTCGAAAAAAAATCTATTTAATAAATGATTGATAAAAAATTATTAATAAATTTTTCATCAACTATATATTATTTACTACCGATTAGTTTATTAACTGGCCCCCTTATTCCAGAGATCATATTACTTTTAATAATTTTAATTTTTTTATTTTATTCCATAAAGGAAAAAGACTGGTTATATTATAATAATAATTTTTCAAAATTCTTTTTACTCTTTTATATTTACCTTATTTTAAGATCTTTTTTTTCTGAAAATCCCTATTTATCACTTGAAAGCTCACTGTTCTACTTTAGGTTTGGACTTTTTGCATTAGCTACTTGGTTTCTGATAGTAAATAAAAAGAATTTTATTAGAGAATTTTCTTTATTTCTAATAATCACTTTATTGATTGCAATTACAGATGGTTATTATCAATATTTTAATAATAGCAACAATATATTTGGCTTTGAAAGTCCCGGTACAAGAATGTCATTAACATTTAACGACAATTTAACCTTAGGAAGCTTTTTAGCACGAGTCTTCCCACTATTATTTGCAGTTGTGATTTATTCATTCAATAACACGAGATTAAAACTCATTTATTTATTTTTCACTTTTATATTTATAGACACCCTTGTCTATCTTTCAGGTGAAAGAACCTCATTTGGTCTCTTAACTCTTGCTTCAATATTTTTAATTCTCGTAATTAATGAATACAAGTTATTAAGATTATTTGCATTAATTGTTTCTATAATAATTATAAGTATCATTACTATTTTATCTCCAGATATTAGAGAGAGAAATATTGAAGGTACTATTAATCAAATGACAAGCAAAATTACTAATCCCTCAAATGATGAAGTTGATAATACAAATGTAATCTTTAGTCCGGGGCACCATCCATTAATTATGACTGCGATAAATATGTTTAAAGATAAGCCTCTATTTGGTCATGGGCCAAAACTTTACAGAGTATTGTGTAGTAATCATAAATATAAATTCAATGATAACAGTTGTAGTACGCACCCTCATAATAACTATATTCAAGCCTTATCAGAAATAGGAATAGTCGGATTAGGTTTCATCTTATTTTTATTGATTTACCTATCTCAAAAAATATTAGTGCATCTTTATAATAAAATTATTTTATCTAAAAATACACTCACTGACTATGAGATAGCTCTGATTGCATGCTTCCTTTTAACTTTGTGGCCATTTTTTCCATCCCAAAACTTATTCAATAATTGGATCAATATTATTTATTATTTGCCAGTTGGTTTTTATTTACAGAAAGTCTACCCAATAAACCAATCTAATTCATAATAAAAAGATATTTGCAGTAATTGTTATATGTGACTTTGACCGTTATCCTTTGCTAGTTCAATTTGCACTTGTCTAGAGATTGATCTTTGTTTTTGAAGTTTACTCCTTTTATTGTAGCAATATTTGCAAGAAACACCTTTTATATAACTTTCTAATTTAGTATCTTTCATTGTTATAGGATTTCTACAGCCAAAGCATTGAATAAATTTTCCTTTACTAAGATTGTTATTGATAGTCACTCTATTATCAAATACAAAACATTCGCCCTTCCATTTAGACTTTGATTTATTCTTTTTTTTGTTCATAAAGTCTAAATAATTTATAATACCACCTTCAAGTTGCATGACATTTGTAAAACCATTTAATTTCAAATATGCTGAAGCTTTCTCACATCTTATTCCACCTGTGCAGTACATAGCAACCTCGTCATCTTTACTTATATTCATTTTCGAGAGTTTTTTTGGAAATTCTCTAAAATTATTTGTATTAGGGTTTATTGAATTGATAAATTTTCCGATATTAATTTCATAAATATTTCTAGTGTCAATTAATTTGACCGTCTTTTTTGATATAATTTTATTCCAATCTGAAGGATGGATATTTTTTCCTGTATATTTTTTTATATCAAAATCACCCATTCCTAGTGAAACAATTTCTTTTTTAATTCTTACCTTCATTTTGTTAAAAGGTATAAAATTGGCAAAATTAATTTTTGGCTGAATTTTCCTTATTTTCAATTCTTTTTTTATATGTTTAATAAATTTAAATACCTCTTCTTCTTTTCCAGAAATTGAAGCATTAATGCCCTCATCTGCAATCAGTATTGTACCTTTTAGAGGAATTTTTTTTAAATATAAGTCAAATGTTTTTTTGAAATACTTTTTATTCCTTATTTTTAAAAATCTATAAAAAGTATAAATTACAAAATTATTTTTCATATAAATCGGTGTTCTTAAGCTTGTATGTCGTTTCTTTTAGATAATTTGTTAGATATTTTCTGTCTTTCATATGACTCAATTCATTATACCTGAGAGTTTTCCCTGTGTAGATTGTAATTTCTTTTCCAATTTTCTTTTTTGTTTCGTGAATATATGTTGAGTATTTAAGAGTTTGATTTTTAAATTTAGAGGCAAAAAGATGAAAAAGTATACCATTTTTGCCATCAAAGAAGATAGGTAGCACACTAGCTTTCGTTGAATGTATTAGTTTTGCAGGGAACAATTTCCATTCCTCGTCAGTTGCATCTGAACGTAAAGTTTGTGCAGTTGATACTCCTCCAGCCGGAAAGATTATCAAAGCACCATTATCTTTAAGATGGTTTTTTGCTAATTGAGCAGTTTCTAAGTTTAACCGTTTTGAATTTTTATTTTTTGGACTGAAGTCAACAGGAAGAATAAATTTTTTTAATTGAGGTAAAAATTGTAATGTTTCATGTGTCATAATTTTAAAATCACTTCTAAACTTAGATACCAATGAACACAATATTAGACCATCAACTATCCCAAATGGATGATTAGCAATTACAATCAGACTTCCTTCTTTGGGAATATCTAATGGATTTTTTGACTTATTAATTATCTTAATTTTCATAAGACTTATTATATCTTGCCAAAAATTTACTGGATTATTATGACTATCTTTATATTCCTGATAGAGGTTCTCTAATTTCTTTTTACCTGTGATTTTTTCGATAGTTTGAATAATTAGTCTTTGAGCAATATTGTGCTCAGATTTTGAAGCGTAAGTAAATTTGATTTTTTCCATTTCAATACTCTACTGGTATAGGATCAAGGCTTCTCCAAAAATACCAGGTTGCAACAGATCTCCATGGTTTCCATTTTAAAGATAATTTTATGGCATGATCCTTTGTTATTGGATAATTAAGATTGTAGCATTTACAAATACCTTTGATTAAACCTAGATCATCAGCGGGAAAAATATCAGGTCTACATAAATTAAATATTAGATACATCTCTGCAGTCCATTTTCCAATGCCCTTAATTTTAACTAATTCTTCAATGATTAAGTTGTCTTCCATATTTTTCCATTTTTCAGGTTTTATATCTTTATTTATGATCGCATTTGAAAGGGATTTAAGATATTTTATTTTTTGACGTGATAGTCCGATAGACTTAAGAGTCATATAATGTGTCTTATATATATTCTTTGGTTTAATAGATTTTACTTTTTTTTCTAATCTATCCCAAACAGCTTGAGCTGCTGTGACTGAAATTTGTTGTCCCACAATAGACCTTGCTAGTGTATAAAACGGATCAGATTTAGAAAAAAGAAAGTCTTTTGGATAATTTCGTATTATTTTTCCAAGAGCTTTATCTTTATATGAGAGGTCACTTTTTGCCTGTTCCCAAAAAATTGGTTTTTTCATATCTAGTTGTCAAAAATTCGTATTGACATATATAATCTAAATTGATTTATTGTCATACTAAAATTAATTAATGGAGAATTTATATGGCTGACGTAGCAAGTTTATTAGCTGAGTTCCAAAAAGGTATTGAAGGCAAAGATACCGGCCTTGGGGCGACAGTAAAATTTGATTTTGAGGGTGCTGGATGCATTTTTTTAGATGGAAAATCAAATCCCAATACTGTCTCAGATCAAGATCAGGATGCAGACTGTACCCTATCAATGTCTATGGAAACCTTTGAACAGATGAGATCAGGAGAAGTTGATGGAACGTCTGCTTTTATGCAAGGGAAATTAAAAGTTTCTGGAGATATGTCTATTGCAATGAAATTACAATCAGTAATGGATGCTTTAGGATAATATATTACATAAAATAATTTAGTTCAAAACCCAGTTATTTTTTAACTGGGTTTTTTTTATTCATTTTGGATTTAACTTTCTTATATAATTTATAATTTGTTGCTGCAATAATTCTTCCCCCTCGGAATATTTTATTTCCCTCCCAAGTTTTTAGTATTCCGCCTGCATTTTCAATTATTGGTTCCAAAGCTCTAATGTCCCACGGCATGAGTCCACTTTCTATTACTAAATCAATATAGCCATCCGCCAAAAGGCAATAACTATAGCAATCTCCCCCAAGTCTGACAGTTTTTGTCTCCTTAGCTAAATTTTCAAAAATTGTTTGATCTTTTTTATTTGCAAATACATATGGTGAGGTTGTATTCAAAATACTATCTTTGATTTTATCTGTGTTTCTTACTTTAAGCTTTGTCTTTTTACTATTTTTAATTTTATACGAAAATTTTGAGTACCCAATGTAACGCTCATCGAGTGCAGGTATATCTGCAATTCCTAATATAATTTTGTTTTTTTGTGATAATGAAATTAGGGTTCCCCAGATAGGAAATCCCTGAACAAAAGATTTAGTTCCATCTATAGGATCAATGCACCATTGAAAATCACTTATATTCTTCACACTTTCTTCTTCTCCTAAAATTGAATGTTTAGGAAAATACTTTTTAATAGTTTTATTGATTTTTCTTTGAACTCTGATGTCTGCAATTGTAACTGGATCAAAACTCTTTTTATCTTTTGATTTAATTTTTAATTTCTTCTTAAAATAATTTAACGAAATTTTTCTAGCATCATCAGCCATATAGTTTGCAACTTTGACAAAATTATGAATACTCTCCTTCATATAAACTTTATATTTTTATTGATTTGTATTTATAAAATTTTAACATAATTATTATGATTATAAAAATTAATATTTTTGCTATATTTTTATTTGCTCCTATTTATGTTTTTGCAGACTTAATTTTCTCTATAGAAACTATTGGCGAAAGATTGCCAATTACAAACCCTTTGGCAGAATTTAACTCTGAATTAAACTCCTATCCTGATCCATTTCAACCTGACCAAATAATTCTTACTATAGATGCTGAAAACTATATTTCATTTAAAGAAACTCTTTTGACCCCTGGCCAAATTAAAATGTTTGAAACTTACCCAGAGACATTCAAAATGAATATTTATCCTTCACGAAGAAGTTGTGCTGTACCATCTGAAGTTTTGGAACTTACAAAAAAAAATGCATTATTAATTGACGACGGAGAAGGAATAGAAGGAGTAGTTGGAAGTATACCTTTCCCAAATCCATCTGAAGCCCTTCATCATGTTTGGAACCATATCTTGAGATATAGGGGTGTTGAAATATATGGTGCATCTCCATTTTACATAGTTAATCCAGATGGAACCCAAATATATGGAGCTGGTGAGGCCATTGCTAAAAATTTTTGGAATCCATATATAATAAATGAAGATGCAGGTCTACAAGGAATGTTGATGACAAAAGTAACAAGTCCACCCCGGTTGGCAGATGCATCAACTTTAGTTATTGAATCACTTAATTCTTTTAAGACACCTCGTAAATCATGGGTTTATAATCCTGGCACAAAACGAGTGCGGAGAGCTCCAGATATTAGTTATGATTATATGCCCAGTGCTTCTCAGGGATTAACAACTGTGGATCAGGTAGATGGTTTTAATGGCGCTAAGGATAGATATCATTGGTTAGATCTTGGCGATCAATTAAGACTAATGCCATACAATGCATACAAGTTTTATGAAACAAATATTGAAGAAATATTAACCCCTTATCATGTAAATCAGGATTTCTTAAGATATGAACTAGTTAAAGTAAATGTAGTTGAAGCAAAACTCAAAGATGATAAACGTCACATAATTCCAAAAAGAATAATGTACTTTGATGCTGATAGTCATAATATGTTGTCTGAGGAAACATATGATGATATGAACCTTATAATGGCGTATCGAGAGTTCCCAATCATTAACTTTTATGATCAACCAATGTGCTTATCTATACATTCCGCCACTTACGACTTTGTCACCAGAAGGTATCAATTACAAAGCGTTAGATCTAAAGATATACCTAAAGTAGAATGGAAATTAAATGAGCCTCATGACATAAAAATGTTTACACCTGAAGGTTTAAAAAGGTTTGCTCGATAAGTATGGATAGCTAATAAATAATGATATATATGGTTTTATTATCATAGGGCACGTAGCTCAGTGGTAGAGCATCACGTTGACATCGTGGGGGTTGTTGGTTCGATCCCAACCGTGCCCACCAGAGAAATAATGTGTTGTTTTTTTTGACTTTTTATATAAAAGATCGCATTAGATATGAAAAAGCCGAACAAAATTAGAGAAGCAAGATTAAATAAAAAACGTTCGAAAAAGAATAACATTCGCAAGAAAAAGGTTAGACTTAAAAGAATTGAGGAGGCTAATGCGCCTCAGGTTGAGCAGCAATCATGAAAGTAAGAAGTTCACTAAAAAATCTCAAAACCAGAGATCGAAACAATAAGCTTATAAAACGTAAGGGTCGTCTTTACGTGATTAATAAGAAAAATCCAAGAATGAAAGCTCGCCAAGGTTAATTAACTTTTGGTTAAATATTCAAGCAATCAAGTTTTAATAATTGCTGATCACGCTTCTAACTACTTACCTAAAGAATATTATAAACTCGGCCTAACAAGTGTTTTTTTAAATCAGCATATTGCTTTCGATATTGGAGTAAAAGAACTAAGCTTAGATCTATCAAATCGATTAAAATGTAAAGTCATTCAAGGTAAATATTCAAGACTGCTCATTGATTTAAATAGAGATTTAAATGATCCAACTGTTATTCCAGAAATAGTAGATGGAAAAATAATTCCTGGGAATATAGGGCTTAGTAAAAGTGAATTAAGATTAAGGGTTAAAAAAATTTATAATAAATATCATCACGAAATAAATCGAACTATAAAAAATAAAAAAGTTAAAGTTATTTTATCTTTACATTCTTTTAATCCAATATTTAAGAATAAAAGAAGACTTTTAGAATTTGGCATACTTTCAAATGAAGACAAAAATTTAAGTAGTATAATTATTGACCAACTTAAATTGCAGAAGCTAAATGTTGGAGACAATAAGCCATACAGAGGAAATTTGATCGGAGACAGTATGTATAGGCATGGTTTAAAAAATAAGCTCCCACATGCGTTAATAGAAGTCAGAAATGATTTACTTTCAAACCCAACTAAGATAAAAAGAGTTTCAAGGCTATTACACAAAACAGTAGTTAAATCATTAAAAAAACTTACTTCATGAATACTAATACACCTCAATGGTTTAAAGATTCAATCGCCAATAATCCAGAAATATGTTCCGTCAAAGTTAAAGGCACTAAAATAGTCTATAATACTTGGGGCGATAAAAAAAATCCCGGACTAATATTTGTTCACGGTGGAATGGCACACGCCGAGTGGTGGAATTTTATTGGACCGTATTTTGCAAAAACGCATAGGGTTATAGCAATGAATTTAGGAGGTATGGGTGAGAGTGATTGGAAAAAAAAATACTCTATAGAGTCATGGGGAGATGAAATAGTTGGAGTTTGCAAAAAAGAGAAACTCAAGAAACCAATTTTAGTTGGTCACAGTTTAGGAGGTATGTGCAGTGTAATTGCCGCTTCATCTATGAAAAAAACTCTTTATGGCCTCGTCATCGTAGATACTGCGATAATGCCTCCTTCAGAAAAACCACCTAAATTTGACTTAAAAATAAGAGCTAATAAAATTTATAAAAGACAATCAGATATAAGAAAAAGGTTCAGACTTGTTCCGTCACAAAGTGATGCACTTGATTACGTAATGGATTATATTGCAGAAAAATCTATTAAAAAAGTTAGAGGTGGATGGACATGGAAGTTTGATCCAAACTATATGAAAATTTTTAATAGTGACAGTTTCGCTGAAAGGCAAGCAATGTATCGAAATAAGCTTAAGGGCTTGAAGTGTAGGGTTGCTATATTTAGAGGTGAGAAGTCACTTCTTTTTCCTGGTCGAAGTGCAAAATATATGCATGAGCTCATGGACAAAAAATCTCCAATAATAAATATTCCTGAAGCCCACCATCATATTATGGTAGACCAACCTTTAGCATTAGTAGCAGCCTTAAGATCTCTCGTTATAGATTGGGATCATTCTAAGCCCTCTAAAGCATTGTAAAAATTAAATAAAATAAATTTTTATACTAAAAGTTATATAAAAATAATGCTGTTAAATTATAAATTAAGAAATATATTACATTGAATATTATGGACATTTCGGAACAAAAAAAAACCTACTCATTTTTTGGAAAGTTAATTGTTTGGGGATCAGTGGGTGTGATTTTAGTCCTAGTATTTATGGCAATTTTCTTATTATAAATTCTATTCATTATGCAAGTTTATATTCTTAAAGAAAGCAATTCTGACTCTAGAGTGGCAGCCTCTCCAGACACTGTAAAGAAGATGAAGGACTGGGGTCTTAATGTAGTTATACAGGACAATGCTGGATTAAACTCAAATTTTTCTAATGAAGAGTATATTAAAAGTGGAGCATCAATATCGAATGAAATTACTGATATAAGTAAATCTGATCTGATACTTAAGATTAATAAACCAAATGAAGATGAAATTGCACATATGAATGAGGGATCAGTGCTAATTGCATCGCTCGATCCATATAATAATAGTGATACACTTAATAAGTTAAAAGATAAAGGAGTAACATCTTTTGCAATGGAATTAATGCCTAGAATAACTAGGGCTCAATCTATGGATATTTTGTCATCGCAATCAAATTTAGCAGGATACAAAGCTGTCATTGATGCTACTTATCTTTTTAATAAAGCAATGCCTATGATGATGACAGCAGCAGGAACAATTGCTCCTGCCAAAGTCATGGTATTTGGGGCTGGTGTGGCAGGACTGCAAGCTATTGCTACAGCAAAAAGATTAGGAGCAATCGTGTCCGCAACTGATGTCAGAATGGCTGCAAAAGAACAGGTTGAAAGCTTGGGTGGCAAATTTGTAATGGTTGAAGATGATGAAGGTCAAGATGCTGAGACATCTGGAGGATATGCAAAGGAGATGAGTGAAGAATTCAAATTAAAGCAAGCAAATCTAATTTCTGAAACCTTAGCATCCCAAGACATTGCAATATGTACAGCTTTAATACCAGGTAAAAAAGCCCCACTACTAATTTCAAAAGAGCAAGTAAATTCTATGAAGCCAGGATCAATAATTATTGATTTAGCTGCAGAAAGTGGAGGCAATTGTGAATGCTCAGCTGCGGGTGAAACAAATAATGTGAACGGGGTGACAGTTGTAGGTGTAAAAAATATTACATCAACTATTTCGCAAGATGCCTCATCCCTTTTTTCTAAAAATGTTTTAAATTTTTTAGATTTGTTGATTGATAGTGAGACAAAGGAACTAAGCATTGATTGGGAAGATGAGATTGTAAAAGGCATACTTGTCACTAAGAATAAAGAAATAACTAATGAGGAGTTTAAATAATGGAATTAGTTGATCCAAATATATTCAGACTAACAATATTCGTTTTATCGATTTTTATAGGATATTATGTCGTATGGAGCGTTACACCTGCCTTACACACACCTCTGATGGCAGTCACTAACGCAATATCATCAGTTATAATTGTTGGCGGGTTATTTGCTCTAGTTCTCAGCAGCGATCTATCACTTTTAGGAAATCTTTCTAAAGGGTTCGGCTTTCTTGCCGTGCTTTTAGCTGCTGTGAATATATTTGGCGGGTTTCTAGTTACACAAAGAATGCTTGCAATGTATAAGAAAAAACCAAAAAAAGAGGATAAAGAATAAATGCTTACAAATCTAGTCGCCATTGCATATGTTGTATCGGGTGTATTTTTTATTATCGCATTAAGAGGACTCTCATCCCCGGAAAGTTCGAGAAGAGGAAATATTTTTGGTATTCTAGGAATGGTAATTGCTATTTTAGCAACTTTGTTCTCGGTTAATTTTTTTACTTCAGATATTCAAACGATTGTATTTGTTATAGTTGCAATTGCTATTGGTGGAATAGTAGGTGCTATTATTGCGAAAAGAATTGCTATGACAGATATGCCACAGTTAGTTGCAGGTTTTCATAGCCTTGTTGGTTTAGCTGCTGTATTTGTTGCTCTAGCTGCATTTTATGCGCCTGAGGCATTTAAAATTGGGACTTTGGGAAATATAAAAACTCTAAGTTTAGTTGAAATGTCTTTGGGGGCAGTGATTGGTGCAATTACTTTTTCTGGCTCTGTAATTGCGTTTGGTAAACTTCAAGGAATAATGTCTGGTTCTCCGATAGTATTTAGAGGACAACATATGCTCAATTTATTTATTGGGATTGTAATCATTGCTGGTATTGTGTATTTTTGCTTCAATCAGGATCAAAAGATATATTTAACAATTATCGCACTATCATTCTTAATAGGTTTTCTTATTATTATTCCGATTGGTGGAGCAGATATGCCAGTAGTCGTATCTATGCTTAACTCATATTCAGGATGGGCTGCAGCAGGCATTGGGTTCACACTTGGAAATACAGCACTAATAATTACTGGAGCGTTAGTTGGATCATCTGGTGCCATACTCTCATATATAATGTGTGCCGCAATGAATAGATCATTCATAAGTGTAATATTAGGAGGTTTTGGCGGTGATGATATCGCAGTTAATAAAGATGTAGAGCAACGACCTGTAAAAGAGGGCGGCTTTGATGATGCAGCATTTATCATGAAAAATGCTGGATCTGTTATTATCGTACCAGGTTATGGAATGGCAGTAGCTCAAGCTCAGCACGTATTAAAAGAGATGACTGATGCCTTGAAAAGAAATGGAGTTAAAGTAACTTTTGCAATTCACCCAGTTGCAGGAAGAATGCCTGGCCATATGAATGTTTTGTTAGCCGAAGCTAATGTGCCATATGATGATGTTTTTGAATTGGAAGATATAAATTCAGAATTTTCTCAAGCAGATGTGGCATTTGTAATAGGTGCGAATGATGTAACCAATCCTTTAGCTAAAACTGATCCTTCTTCACCAATTTATGGAATGCCAATCCTTGATGTAGAGAATGCAAATACAGTTTTATTTGTTAAGAGGGGTAGGGGCTTAGGTTATGCCGGGGTAGATAATGAGTTATTTTACAGAGACAATACCATGATGCTTTTCTCTGATGCTAAAAAAATGGTTGAGGGTATTGTTAAGGCTTTGTAGTTATTTTAGCTGTATAATTTTCTTCTAGCCATTTTTCGAGAACGACGAATATTTTCTGCTTTTTCTCTTAACTTTTTCTGGCTAGGTTTTTCGAAGTAAGTTCTCATTTTCATTTCCTTAAAAATACCTTCTCTTTGCATTTTTTTCTTAAGGATACGTAAAGCTCCTTCAACGTTGTTATCTTTTACACTTACTTCAACTATGGTACTGCCCTCCTTAAGAGCACTTAAAATTTGTGGGTTTTTACCATCTTGGAATTCCTTTGTCTAGCCAAATAAAACTATATTCAATTATGAGATAAAATTAATGTGACCCATTTTTCGGCCACCTTTTACGATCTTTTTGCCATAGTCATACTTTACGTTTTTTTTGAAGCCTTTATACTTCCTCATAGATTTTATACTTTTCACTCTTTTTATTTCATTGCCTATAAGATTTCTCATAAGCCCTTTTTTAAGTAGTTTGGGTTTCAGAATTTTTTTTCCTGTAATGGCTTTTATATGCAACTCAAATTGACTTATGTTCGCATTATCAAGTGTTATATGCCCAGAATTATGAACCCTTGGAGCAATTTCATTAACATAAATAGTATTTTCTTTATCAATGAAAAATTCAATCGTTAATAATCCAATATAATTAAGCTTTGTAATAATTTTTTTTGATATTTTTAATAATTTACCTTCAATTTCTGCATCAATACTACTAGGTGATTTTGTTTCAAAAAGTATGTGGTTTTTGTGTACATTAGTGAATGTTGGATAGAAATAAGAATTTCGTTTAATGTCTCTTGCGCATATAACTGAAACTTCTTTTTTAAGATTAATCTTCCTTTCTATAATACATTCCTGATATCCATTCTCTTTCCATTGTCTTTCTAAATTTTTAGTATTTTTTACTAATGCTTGTCCTTTACCATCGTAGCCAAATCTAGTTGTTTTTAATATTACAGGATACTGAATTGAAGTTTTTAGTCTTTTCAAACTATTCTTATTATTTAGAAGACCAATTCCTGCATGGTTAATTTTATTTTTTGAGAAGAATTGTTTCTCTTTTTTTCTATCCTGACTAATAATTAGTGCAGAAATAGGTGGGTATATTTTCTTTCCCTTTAATTTGTTTAGAGCTTTAGTTGATACATTTTCAAATTCGTAGGTTATAAGATCTACTTCACTACTAAAAGTTTTTAAACTTTCGACATCTTCAAAAGAACCGTAGAACATTTTGTCAGCATATTTTTCTGCGGGAACTCTTTTGCTGTCTGAGTAAACGAATACTATAAGTCCTAATTTATTACATGAATGAGCTAAGAACATGCCCAGCTGTCCACCACCAATGATGCCAACTGTCTTAACTTTTAAACTCATTTTTTAGGTTTGATATTTACTGACCGGGTTTGCTTTAAACGCCAACTCTTATACTTGTTTTTAAGAATTTTATCTTCACCACTTAATATTGAGATTGCTAATAAGGCAGCATTTTTTGCACCTGATTCACCAACAGCTAGCGATCCTACAGGAACACCTGCAGGCATTTGAGCAATTGATAATAAGCTATCCAATCCTTTTAATTTTTTAGATTCAACTGGAACACCCAGCACAGGCAAATTACTTATTGATGCTGTCATGCCAGGAAGATGAGCAGCTCCCCCAGCTCCTGCAATTATTACTTTTATACCTCTTTTGTCAGCTTCCTCAGCATATGTGAATAATCTTTTGGGAGTGCGATGGGCTGAAATAATCTTTACTTCATGTTTAATTTTAAAAGTAGTTAGAATTTTTGATGCATGTTTCATTGTTGACCAATCAGATTGGCTTCCCATTATTATGCTAACGAGTGGCAAACTTTTCATCGATAAAACTTATTCGTCTATAGTTGTATTTGTAGAGGAGAGATTCTCTTCATTTTGAATATTCATTTCCTCTAATTTTAGCTTCTCTTCTTTTGCTTTTTTCTTTTCAGCACGTTTGATTGAGCGCTCAGCTTTTTCAAGAGCTTCATCTAATTCTATTTGCCTACATAGACCGAGACCGATTGGGTCTTGAGGTCTGATGTTTGCCATATTCCAATGAGTTCTCTTTCTTATTCCGTCTATAGTATTTTTTGTACTTCCAACTAAACGAGCTACCTGAGAGTCTTTTAATTCAGGATGATTTCTAATCAACCAATAAACAGCATCTGGTCGATCTTGTCTTTTAGATAGGGGTGTATATTTCTTTTTTTTCTTTGATTGTTCTGTTTTTTCAGAGATTTCATTTTCAATGATTTGAAGCTCTTCTTCTTCGGATGCAACACATCTATCAATTTCTTCTTTAGTTAATTGGCCACTAGTAATTGGATTTAATCCTTTTATTCCTACACCCACTTCGCCGTCAGCTATACCTTTAATTTCCAGTTCGTGCATGCCACAGAAATCTCCTATCTGTCTGAAAGAGAGGGAAGTGTTATCTACAAGCCAAATTGCAGTAGCCTTTGGCATAAGTGGTAATTTTATTGTTTTCATAATCTGTAATTAAAAAAGTTCTTATATGTTAGTTTATCATTTTTTCAAAGCTTTACTCAAAATTTAGCAGTAATTTGCCAATATTTTTATTATTTTCCATGTATTGGTGTGCTTTTGAGACATCACTCATATCAAATTTTTTATCAATATGAAGTTTAATATTGTTATTTTCTATCAAAGGCCAAATATTCTTTTTAAGATTTTCGGCTATTTCTGCCTTTTCTTTATTTGCCCTTGTTCTTAAAGTAGATCCCGAAATGATTAATCTTTTTAGCATAATTGGAAGAAGATTAGCTTCAATCTTTGAGCCCTGAAGATAAGCAATATTTATTAGTCTCCCAAAACGATTCATTATATTTAGATTTTTTTGGAAGTAATTTCCTCCTACCATATCCAAAATTACATCAATACCTTTATACTCGTTGAGTATTATTTTTTCAAAATCATCAGTCTTATAATTAATTACTCGTTCTATATTTAGAGAGTTTAAGTAATTTTCTTTTTCATCAGATCCTACTGTAGCAATGCATTTCACTCCAAAGGCCATTGCCATTGAAACAGCAGTTAAACCAATACCGCTAGCGCCACCGTGAATAAGCAGGGTTTCATCCCTTTTAAGTTTCGCAAGGTCAAATAAATTTGTCCATACTGTAAAAAAAGTTTCAGGGATAGTGCAAGCATCACTAAGCGAAATGCCTTTAGGAATAGGTAGTATTGTTGATTTATGACATTTCACATATTCCGCATATCCACCACCTGTTACAAGAGCACAAACATTTTTGTTTAGAAATTCTTTATCAATACCTTTACCACAATCTACTATACATCCTGAAACCTCTAGTCCAAGTATCTCCGAAGCACCTCTAGGAGGTGGATATTGCCCCATGCGTTGCAATATGTCAGGTCTATTTATCCCTGCTGCATGAACTTTGATTAATACTTCTTCATCACTAACAACTGGTGTCTCTATGTTGTCAGATAAATATAGGACTTCAGGGCCTCCAAATTTATCAAAAGTAATTGCTTTCATAAAAATATAGAGGAGCCGCTAAGTATTATTAGCAGCTCCTTATTAAAATTAATTAATTTTATTATTAATTTCTATTTTTCTTGGTTTTTGATGTTCTGGAATTTCCCTTTCAAGAAATACATGCAATAAACCATTCTCATAGTTTGCATCAGATACTTTGATAGTGTCAGCTAGTCGAAACTTTCTTTCAAAGCTTCTCCCAGCAATACCTTTATGCAAGAACTCAACGTTATTTTCAGAGTCATTGGTCTTACCACTGATTATTAGCTCATTTTCTTGTACAGAAATGTCTAAGTCAGACATTGAAAAACCAGCTACTGCAAGTGTTATGGTGTAATTATTACCTGATTTCACAATATTGTAAGGCGGGTAAGCACTTCCAGTCTCATTCATATTAAAGACAGAGTCAAAAATATTGTCAAATGCGTCAAAACCTACGCTTGAGCGCAGTAATGGCGATAAGTCAAATGTAGTCATAGTTTAATCCTCCTTAAGCGATTATAAGTTTTGGCCTACTTAAATTAAGCTAGGCAATTTTTGATGATGCATTATTGCCACCAACAAGACTCATATTGTGATGATTATCTTGATTTCAAGGTTCGAAGTTTAAGTTTTAAGATTGCTAAATCTCTTCTTAAATCTGCTTACTTGACCTTTATCTTGAATTTTTTGCTGCCCACCGGTCCATGCAGGATGAGATAAAGGATCTATATCAAGAGACATTGTGTCTCCTTCTTTTCCCCATGTGGACTTCGTTTCAAACTTCGTACCATCTGTCATGACAACGTTAATTGTGTGATAATTTGGATGTTTATCTTTTTTCATTTTATTTAGTTAATTTTGAGGTTAATTAAACTATATAATAATCTTGATCAATGATTATTTAGTGAATTTCTATGAGAATAGTTAATGCAATGATGAAAAGGCTCAATATTATCAGTTTTTGGCAGTTTATATTGATAATGATTGTATTTGCAATCACAGGATCTGTATCACTTTATATAACAGTCGAATTTTTTGAAATCATCGGCTTGAAAGAGGAAAACTTTAATCCAATTTTTTTTTGGCCAATTAGAATTATTCTTTTATTTTTTATATATCAAATATTATTATTATTAGTTGCCATTCCTTTTGGACAATTTCAATATTTTTGGAAATTTGAAAAGAAAATTTTAAATAGATTTGGTATAAAAATATAATTAAATTACTTTTTGAAGTTGATCATGAATTCTAAAGTTAGTTGCAAGAATTCTTCCTGAATTAAGATATTCCTCTCTTCCTTCAAAGTCAGTTACTTTTCCACCTGCCTCTTTTACAATTAATGATCCTGCGGCGATATCAACTAGCTTTAAGTTTTTTTCCCAATAACCGTCATACTTGCCAGCAGCAACATATGCTAGATCCAAAGATGCAGCGCCCAATCTTCTAACACCACATACATTTTCCATTACTGTTTTAAGTCCAGGTAGATACTCTTCGTGTCCTTTCATTCCTTTGTGAGGAATGCCTGTTCCAATCATGCAGTCTTCTAAGTTTTCCCTTGATGAAACTCTTAGCCTTAGGTTGTTGCAAAAAGCGCCCCTGCCTTTTACAGCCCAAAAAAACTCATCTGTCAGTGGCTGATAAACTCCACCTACAATAATTTCATTGTCTTTTTCCAGAGCAATTGAAATCGCAAAATGGGGGATACTAAAAACAAAATTACTCGTACCATCAAGAGGATCGATTATCCATCTCATATTATCGTCTGAGTTCTTTATTGTTCCATTTTCCTCAGCAAGTATATTTATTTTAGGATATGAATAAGTAAGTTCTTTTATTATTTGCTTCTCTGCTCGGGTATCTGCTAAAGAAACAAAATCAGAAACTCCCTTTAAAGATACCTGTAATTTTTCAACTTCTCCAAAGTCTCGTATGAGATTTTTACTTACTTTTCTTGAAGCAAGGAATATCGCATTTATGTGAGGATCTGAGTAACTCATTAGTCAGCTCTTTTAGAATAGGTTAAGTCCTCTGTATTGATTTCAATTTTTTCACCTTGTTCAATAAACGGCGGCACCATTACTCTTATACCATTCTCTAATATTGCAGGTTTATTTGAAGATGCAGCTGTTTGACCCTTCACAACCGCCTCCGTTTCATTAACAGTAAAGGAGAGTGTCTTTGGAAGTTGTATGCCTATAGCTTTATCATTGTACATTTCAATTATAACTTCGTCATTTTCACTCATTAAGACCATTCGATCTCCAGCAATTTCTGAATCCAGTTCTATTTGTTCATATGAGTCCGTATTCATAAAAACTAGTTTACCATCTTGTTTATATAAATATTGGTACTTTTCTTCATCCACCCGTACACGCTCCACTTCTTCAGAGGCTCTGAACCTCTCATTAAGTTTTGTTCCAGTTTTAATATTTTTCATTTCAACCTGGTTGAATGCTCCACCCTTGCCTGGTTTTACAGATTGTGATTTGGCAACAGTCCATAACTCACCCTTATGCTCTAAAATCATGCCTGGTTTTACAGAATTTCCATTAATTTTCATTTAATTAAGCCTCAAGTGACTCGCTCCATTCACCCAAAGAAGCTTTCATATTCATGATTGCACGATGGCCAAATGCTTTTTGGGCATGTTCTAGATTACTGTCATTACCTAACCAAGCTTTCAATGCTGCTTGCTGCAATGCTCTTCCATAAGAAAAACTTAGTTTCCATTTAAACCCTCCAATTTTATTCATCTCATCTAAGTGTGCTGTTGCATCAATATCAGATTGACCACCCGATAGGAAAACGATACCTGGCAATTCATCAGGCACAGACAAACTGAGGCAATCAAGAGTTTTTTCTGCAACTTCCTTATAATTTGCTTGATGACTATTCTCTGTTCCTGAAACTACCATGTTAGGTTTTAAAAGGGTGCCCCTAATATTTATATTTTTTTTATCAAGCATTTCAAAAAGTATAGATAATGTATTTTTAGTAACGTCATAGCATTGATCTATTGTATGCGGACCATCCATAATGACTTCAGGTTCAACTATTGGGACCATATTATTTTCTTGAGCTATAAGGGCGTACTCGGATAAAGCTAACATATTTTCATTGATACATTTTGTAGATGGCATGCCTTCGCTAATATTGATTACCGCTCTCCATTTAGTAAATTTAGCACCCAATGCATCATATTCTCTACAACGTTCATTTAGGCCATCTAATCCAGTTGTGATTTTTTCATTAGAATTATCTTCCAGTTCTTTTACTCCTTGGTCTACCTTAATTCCAGGAAGTGACCCATGGTTTAAAATTACGTCTCTTAAATATGATCCATCTTTTGCTTTTTGTCTCAGGGTCTCATCAAATAAAATTACCCCACCTATAGCCTCTGCCATAGCGGGAGATCTAAAAAGCATTTCTCTATATTTTCTTCTGTTATCTTCAGTTGACTCCACGTCAATTGACTTAAATCTTTTTTCTATTGTTCCAGTGCTTTCGTCAGCTGCTAGTATTCCTTTGCCGTCCTTTACAATATAGCTTGCAATATCTTCTAGAGTTTTTGGTATCATTTTCATCTCCTATTATAAAATTCCTAATGCGACCAGGCCTGGTAATTTCTTACCTTCTATTAGCTCAAGTAATGCACCACCGCCAGTAGAAACATAAGAAAATTTATCTTTCACACGGGCTAAATCCAACGCAGAAATTGTATCACCTCCGCCAGCAAATGACCTAATTTTATTATTTTCAGTTAGAGTGCCAATATAATTTGCAATTTCTACAGTGCCTTTGTCAAACGGAGAAGTTTCAAATACTCCAAGTGGACCATTCCAGAATACAGTTTTAGATTTACTAATTTCATTTTTTATTAACTTCAATGTATTTTTGCCTATATCCAGAATCATATTTTGTTCTTCAATATTATCAATTTCAGACTCTTTAGTGTCTGTCTTGTCTGAAATTTTATCTGCTGTGACCACATCAATTGGCAAAACTAACCTACAATTATTTTTTGACGAAAAATCCAATATTTCTGTAATTAAGTGGTCGACATTTTCCTCATGCAATGATTTTTGGATATTATATCCATGGTATTTCAAAAAGTTATTTGCCATACCGCCAGCTATGACAATGGTATCCATTTTTTTTGATAAATTTTTAAGAACAGTAATTTTTGTGGATATTTTAGAACCTCCTATTATTGTGAGAGCAGGACTAAGAGGTTCATGTATCACTTCTTGCAAATTAATTATTTCTTCTTCAAGAAGATCGCCACAATATGAAGGCATGAAATGCGATATTGCCTCAATTGATGCATGTGCGCGGTGCGCACAGGCAAATGCATCATTTATGTAAACATCAGCTAACTCAGATAATTTTTTTGCAAAGTCATGATCATTCTCTTCCTCTTCTTTATAGAATCTACAGTTTTCTAATAAAATAACTGTTCCATATTCAAGGGAATTAATTTTATCTTTTATTTCGTTTCCGATACAATCTGGTAAGAAATTTATCTTTTTTTCAAGAACTTTTTCTAGCTGAGGAACTACTTGTTGCAATGATAGTTCATCCTTTATTTCTCCTTTTGGTCTACCCAAGTGAGATAAAATAATGACTTTATGATTTTCATGCAAAAGATCTAAAATAGGTTTTTTAATTCTGATTATTCTATCACTAATATATTCATCAATAGAATTTAGTGGAACGTTAAGATCAAATCTTATTAATATAGTTTTATTTTTCTCAGTAATTTTTTTTAGATTAGAGACATCTAGCATTACTATTTTGATCTTTTCATTGCTACTGCAGTATCACACATTCTATTTGAGAAACCCCACTCATTATCATACCAACTTAAAACTCTTCCAAATTTTCCATCAATGACTTGTGTTTGAGTCAGGTCAAAATTTGACGAAGCAGGATTATGATTAAAATCTGATGAAACCAGTGGCTCTGAATTAACGTTAAGTATGCCTTTTAATTTATTGGATCGTGACGCAGCGGTCATAGCTTTATTTACGCTATCAACTTTCATTATTTTTTTTGATACAAATTTAAAATCGATAAGTGATACATTGGGAGTTGGCACTCTAATTGCCGTTCCATCTAGTTTTCCTGATAATTCTGGCATCACTAACCCAACTGCTTTGGCGGCACCTGTTGATGTAGGTATCATTGACATTGAAGCAGCTCTAGCTCTTCTTAAATCAGGATGAAATGTATCCAAAACACTTTGGTCACCTGTAAATGCATGAATGGTAGTCATATATCCATGAACAATTCCAAATTTTTCGTGAAGAACTTTAACTACTGGTGCCAAACAGTTCGTAGTGCAAGATGCATTCGAAACAACTAGATCATTGCGAGTTATTTCTTGTTCGTTTACCCCATATACTATTGTTTTATCAGCTTCAGAGCAGGGGGCAGAGACAAGAACTTTTTTTGCTCCCGCTTTGATATGCATAGATGCTTTTTCTTTTGAGGTAAATAAACCAGTACATTCAAGTGCTACGTCAATTTTCATTTTTTTCCATGGAAGTTTTTGTGGATCTCTTTCATTAAGCACTAAAATAGTTTTCCTTCCAATGGTCATTTTGTTTTTCTTTACAGAAATTTTTTCGTTTAAAGGTCCATGCACCGTATCATTCGCTAGTAAGAATGCGTTTGTATCAACAGGCGCTAAGTCATTTATTGCAACAACATTAATATCCTTACGTTTACTCTCTATAATTGATCTAAGAACTAATCTACCAATTCTTCCAAACCCACTAATTGCAACATTTACTGCCATTTTGATAACTCCTATATTTTTTTAATTACTTGCTTTAATATTTTTTTTGCTGTGAAGCCATAGTAATCATAAAGTTTTTGATAGGGAGCGCTGGCTCCAAAATCTTTCATGCATATATTCACAGTATTCCCTCCAGAGATGTCACTCCATCCAAAACTAGAGCCTGCTTCAATTGATATATTTAACTTAGAATTCCCTCTGATCTTTTTTTGATATGTCTTATTTTGAATTTTAAATAGCTCCATGCAGGGCACAGAAATCACTCTTACATTTTTTTTCTTTTTTTCTAGTAGACTCATTAGCTGTATACCTATTTCTACCTCAGAACCTGAGGCATAGATTGAAACATCTGGATTTTTAGAGTTACTTTTAATTTCATATGCACCCTGAGAACTAATATTTTTTGTGTAATATTTCTTTCTAAGCATAGGCAGCTTTTGTCTAGTTAAGGCAATAACAGATGGACCTTTTTGATTTGATAAAGCCAATTCCCAAGCTTCAGCTGTTTCAATAACATCAGCAGGCCGGAATACTTTTACATTTGGCGTTGCCCTTAGAGATGCCAGCTGTTCAATTGGTTGATGAGTTGGGCCATCTTCACCCAAGCCAATTGAGTCATGTGTTAAAATATAAATAGCCCTCTGTTTCATAAGAGCCGCAAGTCTAAGAGAAGGCTTACAGTAATCTAAAAATATTAAAAATGTTCCTCCAAATGGTATTATGCCCCTATGTAATGATAAGCCATTCATAATGGCTGCCATTCCATGCTCTCTTATTCCATAATAGATATAATTACCTCGGTAATTTTTTGAATTAATAACATCCACTTTGTTACCTTTGGTATTGTTTGAACCGGTAAGATCTGCAGATCCACCAACTAATTCTGGCATGATGGGTGCAATTTGGTTAATCACCATCTCAGAGGCTTGCCGTGTTGCTATATCAATTGGTTTTTTTATTGAGTTTTTTTTAAACTTGCTTAAAAGCAGATTAACTTTTTTTGGAGTATTTCCACTAATTCTTCTTACAAATTCATCTTTTTTCTTTTTGGACAGTTTTTCAAAATCTATTTTCCATTTTTTATATGCATCAGTTGATCTCTTGCCAGACTTTTTCCATTCATTTAATACATCTGTTGGAACCGCAAAGGGCTTATGGGGCCACTTTAGTTTGGATCTAGTTAAGCTTACTTCTTCTTCCCCAAGTGGACTACCATGAGAGGAAGATTTACCTTGTTTGTTAGGTGAGCCGAATCCAATTTTTGTTTTACAAGAAATTAGAGTAGGTTTTTTTGATTTTTTAGCTTTTGTTATCGCTTTTATAATTTCATCTTTATTATGCCCATTAATTTTTATTGTGTTCCATCCATAGGCCTTAAAGCGGTCAGTTGTCTTTTCAGAATTCGAGAGTTTAACAGGTCCGTCAATTGAAACTCCATTATCATCAAAAAAAACAATTAGCTTATTTAACTTCAAATGACCCGCAAATGAAGCGACCTCATGAGATATGCCTTCCATCAAGTCACCATCACTGGCTATTACGTACGTATAGTGATCGACAGTCTTATCTCCAAATTGGCTGTTCAGTATTTTTTCAGCTAATGCCATTCCTACAGCATTTCCTATTCCCTGACCTAGAGGGCCAGTAGTTGTTTCAATACCTTGAGCATGTCCATATTCTGGATGACCTGCACATTTACTATTAAGTTGTCTAAATCTTTTAATATCCTTTATGGTCATATCACGGTAACCAGTGAGATACAGAAGTGAATACAGAAGCATCGAGCCGTGACCTGCAGATAATACAAATCTATCTCTATCATGCCACTTGGGGGCAGCAGAATTAAATTTCAGAAATTTAGTGAAAAGAATAGTAGCAACATCAGCCATTCCCATTGGCAATCCAGGGTGTCCGCTCTTAGCTTTCTCCACTGCGTCTATCGATAAGAATCTTATGGCATTTGCCATATTCTCGTGAGGGATAGAAGATGAATTTAAGTTTTGAGACATTTATTTATAATACCAATAATGAGCCTAATATAAGCAATAAAGTGGAAAGAGTCTTAGATTATAATATCTTATTCACAAAAAAAATTTAATTTTTTTTGTGATTTTAAAAGTTGACTGGGAATAAAAAAGACAGTTAAACTCCCCCTAAAGATTAAGGGTGCGACATGTCAACATATCAAGATACTAAAGATCAATTCAGTAACACCATTGCTAACCTTGGCAGAGAGATTGAAAAATTGTCACAAGAAGCAAAAAAAGTTTCGTCTCTAGAAAATGAAAATGCAAAACTTCTAAGTGAAAATAACCACCTTGAAAACGAAATTAAAATCTTAAAATCTGATTTTCTAGAGCTCAAAAATATTGCCGGAAATATTTCATCTCAGCTTGATGAAAATATTTATACAATTAAAGACATATTGGATTCATAATTGATGCCTGAAATAGTTGTAAATATTAATGATCAAGATTATGCGATAGTTTGCGATCCTGGTGAAGAAAATCACTTAAAGCAACTTAGTTCGCGAATTGACTTTAAAGTCAGAGAGTTGACCAAAAGATTTGGAAAAATAGGTGAAACAAGGCTCATGGTAATGGCTTCGTTGCTGATTGCTGATGAGATACACGACCTTAATCAAAAATTAAGTGCAAATTTGACTAAGATTGAAGAGCTTCAAACAAGTATTAATTCAAAAGAAAAAATTTTAGACCAACAACAAATGGAAAGTCAAAAATACATTGAAACTAATAATGAAAAATTAACAGATTTACTATCTAAGCTTTCACAGGCAAGTTAAGAAATTTCTAATCATTAATATTAATGATTAATACAGAGCATCATCTAGAAAAAAAAATATTACGCAAATTTTTAATCAACAGAAGAAAGCACCTATCAAGAGACTATGAAGAAAAAAATATGTCTCACGTACATTTACGTCCATTATTAAATAATATGAATAATGATTATGTAGGTTCATATATCGATTATAATTCTGAATTAAGTACTAATGCTATACATAAATACCTGATTGAAAAAAATTTAAATATTTGCTTACCTAAAATTGATTATCAAACTAATGAAATTAATTTTTTTAAATATAGTACTGGAACTAAATTAATTAAAAATAAATATAATATTTTAGAACCTGAGATAACTAATGAAATTATTTTTCCAAAACTAGTATTAGTGCCTTTACTAGCATTTAATGAAAGTGGTTTTAGACTAGGATATGGTGGAGGTTTTTATGATAAATATTTTTCTTTTCAAGAAGAAAAAGAAATTATTAGAGTAGGATTAGGATTTTCTTTTCAAAATGTTTATAAAATTCCAATTGAAGATCATGATCAAAAACTTGATTGGATTTTAACAGAAAGTTATTTATATAAAGTAATATGAAAATTTTATTCCTAGGGGATGTAATGGGTAGATCTGGCAGGCATTCCTTAAGAGATCATCTGCCACAAGCAATTATTGATAATAATATTGATTTTGTAATAGCAAATGGTGAAAACGCTGCAGGTGGTTTTGGTATTACAGAAAGTATATGTAATGAATTGTATTCTTACGGTGTAAATGTCATTACTACAGGAAATCATTTGTGGGATCAAAAAGAAATCACTAATTACATCGACAAGGATCAAAATCTATTAAAACCTTATAATTTTGCTGAAGGATCTCCTGGACTAGGCTTTAATATTTATGAGTTGGACAATAAGGAAAAAATTGCAGTTATTAATATAATGGGCAACCTATTTATGCGCTCCTGTGACAATGCTTTTTTCAAAATCGAGGAGGTATTGCAAAAAATTGATGTAAAAGATTTATCATTCATATTTGTAGATTTTCATGCTGAAGCATCGAGTGAGAAGATGGCCATGGGTCATCATCTTGATGGACGTGTAACCGCGGTAGTAGGGACGCATACGCACGTTCCAACAGCTGATGCTACTATTATGGAACATGGGACAGCTTATCAAACAGATGCAGGTATGTGTGGTGATTACGACTCTGTAATAGGAACGAAAAAACAAGAATTTGTAAGAAAATTTGCAACACAAGACACTGAAAGAAAAAGAGTACCACCTGCCGATGGGGTAGGCACATTATGTGGAGTAATCATAGAATCGCAGCATGACAATTTACTTGCTAAAAATATTCAATCAATTCGTATTGGGGGAAAAATAGGAAATTAAATGGCGGGTCACTCTAAGTTTAAAAATATTCAATATCGAAAAGGAGCGCAAGACAAAAAAAGAGCAGGACTATTTTCTAAGTTATCTAAAGAAATAACTGTTGCAGCAAAGTTAGGTTCTCCAGACCCTAATCAAAATGCTAGATTGAGATCGGCCATTCAACTTGCAAAGGCATCGAGTTTTCCAAAAGAGAATATTGACCGTGCTATAAAAAAGTCTTTAGAGAAAGATACTATTAATTATGACCAGATGAGATATGAAGGATTTGGCCCAGCAGGTACATCTATAATTGTTGAGGCACTGACTGATAATAGAAACAGAACGGCATCTAATGTCAGATCAACGTTTCAAAAGTTTGGTGGATCATTAGGTGAAACAGGGTCGGTTTCTCATGCATTTAAACATTATGGTTTTCTGAAATTCAATAAAGATATTGCAAATGAGGATGAGTTTTTTAACTTCTCAATTGAAAATGGTGCGGAAGATTGTTTTTTAGAAGAGGATGAATATGAAACGGTATGCTTACCTGATGCATTGTCAAAGTTTTACGACTTGTTAGCTTCTAAATACGGCGAGCCCGTCTCATCTGGTTTTCAGTGGAGACCAAATATATTAGTTAAAGTTGAAGGTGATAGGTTAAAATCACTTATAAATCTAATAAATGAGCTTGATGGTGACGAGGATGTTCAACATATCTTTTCAAATTTTGAGGCAAGCGATGAAGAATTAAGCAGAATTGCTTAATTAATTAACTTTTAAAATCTTAATATATTAATTAGTCTTTAATGAATTGATAAATTTGATTCGTTTTTATGCCAGGTAGCTCTCCAAAAAGAAAAGGTGATGGATATGAAAGAGAGTTAGCGAAATATTTTAACGAAAAAGTTTTTGGTGGAGATGATCTTGTACAACGAATGCCACTGTCTGGTGGTGGAGCAATAAAATCATCAGGAGGAAGTGATTTAAAAAACACTCCTCATATTTACGTTGAGGCAAAGAGAACTGAAAAATTTAAAATCCATGAGTCAATTAAGCAAGTCGAAGAAAATATTGAAACATCTAAATCAGACTCATTTCCTGTGGTAATTACAAGAAGAAATAGGGAAACAACTGGTAATTCATTGTGCGTTTTAAGGTTAGATGACTTTATGGAGCTATACAAAATCTTACTTGAAAGCAAGAAGACTAACACTTGATGCCCTATTTAAGACAATTTTTGGTTTTAAAATAATATTATGGAAAACGAAGCTCTGATTAGTACAAGTCAAATAAACGATGAGTTCACCTTAATGTCGCTTTTCTTTAGGGCTGACTTAGTAGTGAAGTTAGTAATTCTTATATTATTTGCAGCATCAATATTCTCATGGACAATAATTATTCATAAAATACGACTTTTTAGGTCTTTAAAAAAAATCAGCAAACAATTTGAGGAAGAATTTTGGTCAGGACGTACCATCAAAGAAATTGCATCAACCACCCATCATCTCTCAGAGAGTCCTATAAAGTATGTTTTTCTTGAGGCAGTAGATGAAATTGAAAAATCAAATAAAGATACTAAAAAAAATATCGACAGCATTACTGATAGAATTAATCGAATTATGGAAGCCGCAATTGATTATCAAAATGAAAAGCTCTCACTATACTTTAGCTATCTCGCAACTATAGGCGCAACAACACCTTTCATCGGTCTATTTGGGACGGTTTGGGGGATAATGAATTCTTTTCAGTCAATTGCAATATCAAGAAATACATCCTTAGCAGTAGTGGCACCAGGGATTGCCGAAGCTCTCTTTGCTACAGCTCTAGGACTTCTGGCAGCTATACCAGCTGTAATAGCCTATAATATTTTCACAAGCCAAGTGAATGACGAGAATGCCCGAATGTATAGATTTAAAGAGCAGTTTAATGTCATTTTCTCAAGAGGACTAAGTGCAAAATAAACATGAAATTTATTAAGTGATTAGAAATACTCGTTCAAAACCCTTTAGCGATATAAATGTTACACCTTTTGTTGATGTAATGTTGGTTCTGCTTATAATTTTTATGGTTACTGCTCCGTTATTAACAGTTGGCGTACAAGTAGATCTTCCTGAAAGCAATGCTGACTCCCTGCAATCTGATGATGAGCCAATGGAAGTAACAATCAATGAGACTGGTATAATCTATATTCAAGAAACAGAAATAGCACTGGGTGAATTAATTCCTAAAATAAAAGCAATAACTGATAATAGATTAGATACAAAGATATACGTCAGAGGAGATGAGGCAATTGACTACGGAAAAGTAATGAGAGTACTTGGGGAGTTATCTGGATCAGGCTTTTCAAAAGTTTCTTTAATTACAAAACCCATAAGCAATTAATTAATGGGACTTAAATATGAGAATTTCAGTTGTAGGATCAGTATCACTTCACTTGTTCATCCTTCTTTTTACAATAGTCTCACTCCCTTTATTTAATAATGATGAACTTGAAACGCCACCTGTTATTCAAGTTGAACTGATCGAAATAGCAGAAAAAACAAATGTACCTCAGATTAGTAAAAAGAAAGAGGATAAAAAACCAGAAAAAGAAAACAAAAAAGAAGAACAAAAATTAAATCAACCAATTCAAAAACCAAAAGAAGAAAAATCAAATGAAAAAGTAAAAGATCCGTCCACAGAAGAGAAAATTGAAAATAAAAAAATTGAAGAAAAAATGATACAAAATATGCCAGTCAGAAAGCCAGAGATAAAAAAGAAAGATAAATTTGATCCTCTCAAACTAGCTGAGTTAATTGACAAGCAAAAAGATACAAAACAAACAAATCCAGAAGATATCGTTGAAAAGGATTATGAAGCCCTTGATTCAACACCAAGTCTCGATAAGCGTCTGACTCTAAGTGAGGAGGACGCAATCAGAGCACAATTTATGCAATGTTGGAGTATTCCACTCGGAATTCCTTATGATGAAACAATGATAGTAAAAATTAAAATATTTTTAAATACAGATGGGTCGCTTTTAAAACCACCAGAAGTTGTCCAGCATGAACGGATGAATAAGCCAGGCGAGAAATATTTTAGAACACTCGCAGAGAGTGCTCTTAGAGCGGTAAGACGATGTGACCCTATAAAGGCACCAGAAGCTGAGCGTTATGATAATTGGAAAAATTTACAGTTGAATTTTGATCCTAGAGAGATACTAAGAGGTTAAATATGAAAAGATTACTGGTATGTTTATTTCCCTTAATATTATTCACTAATATTTCATTTGCGATAATTGAAATCGATATAACTGAAGGTAATCGAGAACCTCTTCCACTTGCAATCAGTGAGTTCTTTCATGACAATAACCAAGAAATAATAGACAAGAAAATAACAGAAAATATTAGAACTGTAATTTCAGATGACCTTGAAAGAAGTGGTTTGTTTTCATCAATTGATGATAAGGCATTCATTCAAACAAATCGCGCCATGCATTTAAAACCTAGATTCGCAGATTGGAGGTTAATAAAAGCCCAAGGTTTGCTTACAGGAGAACTTGCCATTGAAGACGATAGGTTAAGAGTAGAATTTCGTTTATGGGATACATTTGCGGAAAAAGAAATAGAGGGATTAGTTCTTATTACAACAATTGATAATTGGAGAAGAATTAGTCATATGATTGCAGACAAAATATATGAGAGACTTACAGGTGAGGAAGGTTACTTTGATACAAGGATAGTTTATGTTGCTGAAGAGGGTCCAAAAAATAAAAGAATAAAAAAACTAGCAATCATGGACCAAGATGGAGCTAACCATAAGTTTTTAACAAGTGGAAAAGAACTAGTCTTAACACCAAGATTTAACCCTGTAAGACAAGAGATTACATATCTCTCATATTTTAAAAATTTGCCCAGAGTTTATTTATTAAATATTCAAACAGGAATACAAGAAGTTGTGGGTGATTTTCCGGGTATGACTTTTGCACCACGATTTTCTCCAGATGGAGGAAAAATTATTATGAGCTTAGCAAGAGAGGGCAACTCTGACTTGTACGTCATGGATTTAACAAATCGTGTTGTTGAACGACTAACTGACAGTCCAGCAATCGATACATCTCCAAGTTATTCTCCTGACGGTAAAAAAATTACATTCAATTCTGATAGAGGAGGGTCCCAGCAAATTTATGTAATGGACAGCAATGGGCGAAATCAAAAGAGAATTTCAAAACAAGGAGGTAATTACGCAACCCCTGTTTGGTCTCCAAGAGGTGATCTTATTGCTTTTACAAAGTTTTATCAGGGTCAATATTTTATTGGCGTCATGAGAACTGATGGAAGTGGTGAGAGATTACTAACTGAAAATTGGTATCAAGAAGCACCATCATGGTCATCTAATGGGAGGGTATTAATATTTTATCGTGAAACAAAAGCAAATGATGCAGGGGACGGTCACTCTTCATCCATTTGGTCTATTGATTTGACTGGGTTTAACGAGAGAAAAATTATTACACCGGTTGATGCATCCGACCCATCTTGGTCAAAATTAATACAATAAGGGCAATTTTTACTGGAAATTAGACATATTTTAAAGAATATGTAATAACTTTATCCTAGACTTGCGCAAGTTAAGTTAATAGAGTACTAACGGCTTTGAAAATATTACGGGAGTTTATTAAAATGGTTTCAACCTTTCAGAATTATACCAGATATTTGGTAATTATATTATTTGCTTTGTTTTTGGCAGCTTGTGAAACTGTGCCAAAAGATACTGCATCATCATCATCAACATCATCATCATCATCATCATCATCATCAACCGCAGCTGTAGAAATACAAGACGGTGTGTATGTTGGATCAGATACTGTTGAAATGTTAGCGATCGATGTTCCTGATAGAATATTTTTTGCATACGACAGCCATTCACTTACTAAAGCTGCTCAAAATACATTAGAAAAACAGGCGAAATGGTTGAAAGCAAATGGATCAGTTACAATAGCGATTGAAGGTCATGCTGATGAAAGAGGAACGAGAGAATATAACTTAGCACTTGGTGATCGAAGAGCTAACGCTGCTAAAGATTATTTGATGACACAAGGGATTAGTTCTAGCAGGGTTACCACTATCAGTTTTGGCAAGGAAAGACCCGTGAATAGTGGCTCAAATAAAAAGGCCTGGGCACAAAATAGAAGATCAGTAACTGTAAGAACAAATTAAATCGATATTTAATTATTAACGCCTTTATTTAGACAAAAGATAAGTCTAGGCTTATAAAAATTATTTATTTTTATGATCAATAAGATTTATCTATATTTTTGTGTTACTCAAATAGCTCTTACATTATTCAATCCTGTTCTCTATGCAGAAGAAATTCCATTAGATAAACTTCTTCAAAAGCTAGAAACAATCGAAAGTAGAATAAAGGTTCTTGAAAAAGCAACATTTAACAATACAACTTCTGACCAAGGAAATAATTTAAGTCTTGATGATTATCAATCAATAATTGCAAAACAATCTATTCAAATATCAGAACTTCAAAATGAAATTCAATCTCTAACAGCTCGAATTGAAGAAATGATTTTTACGATGCAATCTACTGTAAATAATTTTAACACATTCAAAGAAGATGCAGAGTATAGATTTACAGATTTAAACACTAAAGCTGAGAATATAGAAAAAGTTCAAAATAATGCCCAACCTAACACTTTAAGTGTAATGCAAAGCGAAATGTTTATAGCTAATGAAGATGAATTAGATTTAGAGCCAAAATCACTTGGAACTATAAACATGTCAAGCTTACCTGAAGAAGAAAATTCACCTTTTGAAGTAAAAATTAATAATGAAGGTGAAGAGCAACAAATTATAAATACAATATCGCAAGATAATATTGTATCCCTTGGGGAACAACAAACGCCTTTAACAATACTGCCGGAGAGTGATGAAAAAAGTCAGTATGAATATGCCATTAATTTACTTAAGCAAGGTGACTATGAAACAGCAGAAAAAGCGTTCACAGAATTTATTACCATTGGGGATGATAGAAATTATTTAAGTAATTCACATTTTTGGCTAGCTGAGACTTATTACGTAAGAGAAAACTTCAAAGATGCTGCTAAAAATTATTTGAATCTCTATCAAACTTTCCCAAATGCAAAAAAGGCACCAGATGCGCTATTAAAATTAGGAATTTCATTAGTAAACATGCAACAAAAAGAACAGGGATGTATTACATTTATACAACTGCAAGAGTCATATCCTGAAGCTAATCCCTCGATCATTGATAGAAGCAATCTAGAATTAAAAAGAAATGGCTGTGAAATTAGTTAAGCCAATTAATTATAAAAATATAAAGAAGATCACCGATGCAGATTTTGAAAAACAACTCAAGTTTCTTGGTGTAAATGCAAACTTTACCGTTGCTCTTTCTGGAGGTCCAGATAGCTTAGCTCTTTTATATCTGGCTAAAAATTTCGCAAAAAAAAATAATCTAAAATTTATTGCTGTTTCAATAGATCATAGGTTGCGAGAAGATTCATCTATAGAAATTAAATGGATAAAGAAGCTAATGAAAAAAGAAAAAGTAAGATTTCTATCAAAAAAAGTTATAAAAAAAATAAGTAGTTCAAATACACTTTCAACAGCTAGAAAACATCGGTATGAACTATTAGCAGATGTTTGTAGAAAAAATAAATTTAAATATTTATTAACTGCACATCATTTAGACGATGAAATTGAAACATTTTTAATGAGGTTAATTAGAGGTAGCGGAATAAAAGGTCTATCATCTTTAAAGCCAGTTTCTAAGTATAAAGGAGGAGAGATTAAAATTGTTAGACCTTTATTAAAATATTCAAAGAAATGTTTGATTAAGTATTTAGCAAAAATGAAGCAACCTTATATATATGATAACACAAATCAAGATATGAAGTACGATAGGTCTCGTATTAGAGCTATTGCTGAAAATTTAATTACTGAGGGGTTGGATAAGAAAAGAATTCTAGAAGTTATAGAAAATTTAAAAAAAGCAGATGAAGCAATTACTGTATCAGTTAATAACTATTTAAAAAAATGTATTTCGCTTGGTAGAAATAGCACTTTAAAGTTTAATAATAAAAAATTTAAAGAAGCGCCAGTTGAAATACAATACCGAGTTATCAATAAACTGTGCCGTCTTATGGGCAATAAGGATAAAGTTCCCAGATCTAAGTCGCTCCAAAACCTTATTGAAAAAATTAATACTGGAGATTTTAAAAGTCATACTTTAAATGGATGCATATTTATGATTAAAAGTGACGAAATTCTAATATCAAAAGAAAAAAGAGGGAGCCCACATTCGGGACAAAATTTCAAAGTTATTCTTAAAAATAAGAATTGGCCAAAATTAATAGAGCATTATTAGTGTTAAGCAATTGATATATATTGTTAAAATTTATACCTTTCTTTTCTTGCATGACGTAAAATAGTAATTATTTAATATAATGAACAATTAAAAAAAAATGAATTTCAGAAATATTACACTATGGTTTTTTATTGCCCTTATCGTTTTCGGTCTATTTAATCTTTTCAGCAACACCAGTGGCGAAAGAAATGTAATTGATCTTACATATTCTCAATTTCTTGATGAAGTAGAAGCTGGGTCCGTCAAAGATGTAGTTATAAGAGGCAGCAATATTAATGGCGCATTTGATGATGGGCGTTCATTTAAAACTTATGCTGCAAACGACCCTACGCTTGTAGACAGATTAAATGAAAGAGGTGTGAATATCTCTGCTGCTCCTCTTGACGATGGCTATCCTTCACTACTGGGAGTGCTTATTTCATGGTTCCCTATGCTATTACTTATAGGTGTATGGATTTTCTTTATGAGACAAATGCAAGGTGGTAGAGGTGGAGCAATGGGTTTTGGTAGATCAAAAGCAAAACTTTTAACTGAAAACAAAAATAAGGTAACTTTTAACGATGTAGCAGGAATAGATGAAGCAAAGGAGGAACTTGTAGAGATTGTAGACTTTTTAAAGGATCCAAGAAAATTTCAAAAGCTTGGTGGAAGAATTCCAAAAGGTGCTTTATTAATTGGTCCCCCTGGAACAGGTAAAACACTTTTAGCAAGAGCTGTTGCGGGTGAAGCTGGCGTTCCATTTTTTACAATTTCGGGTTCTGATTTTGTAGAAATGTTTGTTGGCGTGGGAGCTTCAAGAGTTAGAGATATGTTTGAGCAAGGAAGAAGAAATTCTCCATGTATAATATTCATTGATGAAATTGATGCTGTTGGAAGAAGCCGTGGAGCAGGTCTTGGCGGTGGCAATGATGAAAGAGAGCAAACGTTAAACCAAATTCTTGTAGAAATGGATGGTTTTGATACCCAAGAAGGTATTATATTAGTTGCTGCAACAAACAGACCAGATGTATTAGACCCAGCCTTATTAAGACCTGGTAGGTTTGATAGACAAGTAGTAGTTCCAAATCCAGATATTATGGGCAGAGAAGCAGTTTTAAAAGTTCATATTAAAAAAATATCAGTTGCCCCTGATGTAGATATTAGAACAATTGCAAGGGGAACTCCTGGTTTTTCAGGAGCTGATTTAGCTAATATTGTTAATGAATCTGCATTACTTGCTGCAAGAAAAAATAAAAAAATTGTGACAATGGTAGATTTCGAAGAAGCAAAAGACAAAGTCATGATGGGATCAGAGAGAAGATCTCTTGTAATGAGTCAAGAAGAAAAAGAATTAACAGCGTATCACGAAGGTGGTCACGCTATTGTTGCTTTAAATCAACCCGCATCAGATCCAATTCATAAGGCTACAATCATACCCCGTGGTAGAGCCCTAGGAATGGTTATGAGACTACCTGAACGAGACCAGTTATCAATGGCAAGAGAGAAGATGCTTGCTGATATCACTGTTGCTATGGGAGGAAGAGTAGCAGAAGAAATAATTTTTGGTGACGACAAGGTAACATCAGGTGCATCTTCTGATATCGAAATGGCGACTAAAATGGCAAGAAATATGGTCACTAAATACGGAATGAGTGAAAAACTAGGACCACTTCAGTACAGTGAAAACGAGGAAGAAGTTTTCTTAGGTAGATCAGTTCAGAAACATCAAAATGTGTCAGAAGACACAGCTAGACTGATTGATTCTGAGATTAGAATAATTGTTGATACGTGCTATGATTTAGCAAGGAAGATTCTTAATGATAAAATTAAAGATCTTCATGCTCTTGCAAAAGGCTTAATTGAATATGAAACTTTGAATGGAGACGAAATATTGTCGTTACTTAAGGATGGAAAAATTGACAGACCAAACCCGGAAGAGGAAATTAACAATGCTGGTCCATCAGTACCTAAAAGTGGAAAACCTTCAACAGTTGTTCCTGGTTTCAAGCCCAAACCACAGACTAGTTAAACTAAATTAAATATGACCGCTTCGCGTAAACTTGTTAAGTATTACGTAAGACCCATATTTAATAATAATAAAAATAAAGACTCTCTAAAACTTGGCTCTTCCAAATTTTATTTTGATAGAATTGAATTAATTAAAAGAGATGGTAAAAAAATTTCATCAAAATATCTCCATTTAAAAGAGGTCAATGGACTATCAAAAGACATTAGTCAGATAATCAATATTCAACTCAAAAAAATAACAAAAACCAGAAAGAAGATTAAAAATTTAAATTTTAATAAACCCATAATAATGGGAATATTAAACGTCACCCCAGATAGTTTTTCTGATGGAGGAGAATTTTTATCAGTTAATGACGCATTTGCACAATACAAAAAGTTAAAGAAAGAGGGCGCTGCCATAGTTGACGTTGGAGGAGAGTCTACGCGACCTGGGTCAAAGACAGTTCCAGCTAAAAAAGAACTTCAAAGAATAATGCCAGTTATTGATCAAATCAAAAGTAATTCGAGAAATTCTTTAGTTTCAGTTGATACAAGAAAATCTAAAGTAATGAAAGCTGTAATGAAATATAATATTGATTTTATCAATGACGTCTCGGGATTAAGGTATGACAGTAAAGCTATAAGTTTTTTAAATAATGCTAAAATTCCTTTCATTATAATGCATTCAATCTCTAATCCTGCGAAAATGCAAAAATCAATTAAATATAAAGATGTTTTACTAGATGTTTATGATTTTTTAGAAAAGCAAATAGAAAAATGTAAATCAAAAGGAATATCTGAAAATAAAATTATTATTGATCCAGGCATTGGCTTTGGTAAGACTCTGAAACAAAATTTGACACTTATAAAAAAAATTAGTTTACTTCACTCACTTGGTCTACCGGTAATGTTAGGCAGTTCTCGAAAAAGTTTTATTGGAAAGATTCAAAAAAATGAATTATACGATGATCGTAAAGGGGGATCGATAGCTTCAGTTTTATACGGTCTGTCTCAAGGTATTCAAATATTCAGAGTGCATGACGTATATGAGACAAACCAAGCAATAAAAGTCTATTCGAAATTGATATGAAAAAAAAATATTTTGGAACAGATGGAATTCGAGCAAGCTCAAACAGCGATAAATTAAATGGACCTACCCTAATTAATCTAGGGATGGCACTTGGAAAATATTTTACCAAAGGAGATCACAGGCATAAGGTTGTTATTGGAAAAGATACTAGGCTATCTGGTTACATGATCGAACAGGCTTTAACATCTGGTTTACTTTCAATGGGCATGGATGTTTTTTTATTTGGCCCGATCCCAACTCCTGCAGTCTCAATGTTAACAAAGTCAATGCGAGCTGACCTTGGAATTATGATCACAGCATCTCATAATCAATATCAAGATAACGGCTTAAAGATATTTGATAGACTTGGTAACAAGCTCTCTGATGAGACAGAGCTAGAGATAGAAAATCTAATGGAAAGTAAACTTGAAGAATCTCTAGCCAAGCCTGAAAACATAGGAAGAGCTCAAAGGTTAGAAGATGCAAATGGAAGGTATATAGAATATTTGAAAAATACATTTCCAAAGACGCAACGACTTGATGGTTTAAAAATAGTTGTTGATTGCGCTCATGGTGCTTCATATATATCAGCTCCTCTTATCTTATGGGAGTTAGGAGCAGAGGTAATTCAAATTGGAACTCAGCCAAATGGAATAAATATCAATGATAAGTGCGGCTCAACAAATACTGATTTATTAGCAAAAACTGTAATAGAGGAAAAAGCTGATATAGGCATTGCATTAGATGGAGATGGAGACCGCTTAGCAATAGTCGATGAGAAAGGAAATGTCATTAATGGCGACCAGATCCTTGCGTTGCTAGCATTACATATGAGCAAAAAAAATTTACTTCAAAAAAATAAAGTTGTTGGGACTTCAATGGCCAATATTGGGTTAGAAAATCTACTCAATGAGAATAATATTGAATTAGTTAGAGCAAATGTTGGCGATAGATATGTCAAAGAAAAAATGATTAATGAAAATCTAAATTTAGGTGGGGAGCAATCAGGTCATATTATCATGAGGGATTATACATCCTCTGGTGATGGTATTATTGTTGCCCTACAAGTACTCGCAATTATTATGCAAAAAGAAAAACAAGCTAGTGAAATTCTTAATTTATTTATGCCACATCCCCAAAACCTAGTTAATTTTGAAGTTAAAACTAAGAATATTTTGGAAAGTGATGAAACTAAGAATTTTATTAAAAAGTGTGAGGAAGAAGTTGCAGGTGAAGGTAGAATCGTTGTTAGAATGTCTGGCACTGAACCACTTTTGAGAGTTATGATAGAGTGTAAAAATCAGAGTAAAATTGATGAATTAACTGAAAACGTTACAAAATATTTTTCTTAATATTTAGGATAAAAAATGACAGGTGTAGTAGTTGTAGGATCCCAATGGGGTGATGAGGGGAAAGGAAAGATTGTGGATTGGCTTTCAAGTCAAGCTGACCTCGTAATCCGCTTCCAGGGAGGTCATAATGCTGGCCATACTCTTGTAATTAATAATGAGACATACAAGTTAAATATTTTACCGTCAGGCATTTTGCGTGAAGACAAAATTTCTATTATTGGCAATGGAGTTGTTCTTGATTTATCTGCTCTTAAGAAAGAAATAACAAGTTTAGTTGATAGAGGTGTGAAAATTTCTCCACATAATTTATTTATTTCCGATAGGGCAACAATTATATTGCCCATCCATCAAAAACTAGACGCTATAAGAGAAAATAATAATCTTATTAAAATAGGGACAACTAAAAGAGGAATAGGGCCAGCTTATGAAGATAAAGTTGGAAGAAGAGCAATTAGATTGTGTGATTTATTTGATAAAGAAAAATTAATAACCAAAATTGATACATTATTGAATCATCATAATGCAATAATGAGAGGTTTAGGTAATGAGGAATATAAAGCAGCTGATATACTTGATGAGATCTATGAATTAGGACAGTTTGCGAAACCATTTGCAAAAACAATTAATGAAATTCTTGGTACCATAAAAGATAATAATGAAAAGATACTATTTGAGGGAGCCCAGGGATTTCTATTAGATATTGATCACGGTACATATCCATACGTCACATCATCTAATGTTCATGCAAGTTATGCTTCAATTGGCAGTGGCTTGAGCCCAAAAGTAGTTAATCATGTACTAGCAATAACTAAAGCTTATACTACAAGAGTGGGAAATGGACCCTTCCCAACTGAACAAGATAATGAAGTCGGCAATAAACTCGGTGAAATTGGTCACGAATTTGGGACTGTTACGAACAGAAAGAGAAGATGTGGTTGGTTTGATGCTGTGTTGGTTCGTCAGGCACTGACTCAATCAGGTGCAACAGGTATTGCTCTTACAAAAATTGATGTATTAGATCATTTTGAAGAAATACAAATGTGTATTGGCTATAAATTAAAAGGTGAAGATATTGATTTTTATCCAAGTTCAGAACAAGACCAGGAAGAACTGGAGCCAATTTACGAGACGTTTGAAGGCTGGTTAAGTACCACGACTGGTATCCATAATTATGACGATCTTCCTGTTAATGCTAAAAAATATATAGAGCGAATTACCGAATTGACCCATACAAAAATTGATCTGATTTCAACAAGTCCTCGTCGCGAAGATACAATCTTGATAAATAAATTATTTAATTAGGCCTGGATTAGTTTTGTGTCTCTTGCCAGGCTCAACATTTCGGATTGTAATTTTTGAAATGCTCTCTCTTCAATCTGCCTAATACGTTCTCTACTGATATTGTATTCTTTGCTAAGTTCCTCAAGAGTTTTAGGTTCTTCTGATAATTTCCTTCCTTGAATAATGTATTTTTCTCTTTCATTCAGTACATCAATAGCTTTTGATAAAAGTACTTTTCGCTTGGTTACTTCTTCCTTTTCAGCAATTTTAACTTCATGATCTGCATCTTCGTCTACTAGCCATTCCTGCCACTCTTCTTCACCATCAGCACTGACAATTGCATTAAGTGAGTAATCATTTCCTGACATTCGTCCTTCCATTTCAGAGACTTCTTTTTCTGAAACATTTAATTGACTTGCAATTTCAGTCACCTGATGAGGCTTTAATGAACCCTCATTGTAATCACTGAGTTTGCCTTTTAATTTTTTAAGATTAAAAAATAATTTTTTTTGTGCTGCAGTTGTACCAATCTTAACTAGACTCCAAGACTTTAAGACATATTCCTGTATAGCTGCTCTGATCCACCACATCGCATATGTTGCTAAACGAAAACCTTTGTCAGGGTCATACTTTTTTACAGCCTGCATTAAGCCAATATTGCCCTCAGAAATTAATTCTGTGACTGGCAGTCCATAGCCTCTGTATCCCATTGCTATTTTTGCAACCAGCCTTAGATGACTAGTAACTAATTCATGTGCTGCACTCGTATCTCCTTTGTCCCTCCATTTCTTGGCAAGGCTAACTTCTTGCTTTTCAGTTAACATTGGGAACTTTTTAATTTGCTGGAGGTAGTGTGTTAGACTTCCTTCATTTGACAATACAGGTAGCTTATTGTTGTTAGTCATATATTAAATATGGTACTTATATGCTTTTTTTCAATGCTCAGCTTTTAATAGAATTTATTAAATTGCTCAAGTAATCTGGGATAACAGACTGAAATAATTGAATTTTTTCTTTTTGAGGATGAACAAAGCCAAGACTCTTGGCATGCAGAGCTTGCCCTGGCAGTGCATTAATCGCAGAAATTGCACTATCAGATAATTGTTTCAGTTTACTTTGAGGGGACCTTCCATAGGTCTTATCTCCTATGAGAGGATGTCCCTTATCAGTCATATGAACTCTAATTTGATGAGTTCTGCCAGTATGAAGCTTACATTCAATTACACTTGCAATTGCATTGCCTTTACTAGTTTTTAAATTTTCAATGGTTTTATAATTCGTTATTGCTTCTTTACCCTTTATCTTAGAGCTCATCATTTTTGTTCTATTTTTATTACTTCTTGAAATTAAAGACGATATTTTTCCACTTGCAGGTTTTATTGATCCCCAGCAGACAGCTATGTATTCTCTTTTAATAGAGTGGTCGGCAAATTGAAGTGAAAGGTGTTGATGACTGAAGTCATTTTTTGCCACTACAACGAGTCCACTTGTATCTTTATCTATTCGGTGAACTATCCCAGGTCTTTGGGAATCACCTACAAATTTTAAACTATTTCCACAATGGTTTATTAAAGCATTTACAATGGTACCTGATTTATTGCCGGCACCCGGATGCATTACGATGCCAGCAGGTTTATCAATTACTATTAAATCTTCATCTTCGTAAACAACATTAAGGTCAATTTTTTCACTTTTTAAAGAAGTTTCATTTTTAATTTCTTCTGTAACTTTAATTTTATCTTTAAGAGAAATTTTATAGTCCGGATCTTCCCATTTGCCATTCACTAGTACCATTTTATTATTTATTAAAAGCTTAATTTTTGATCGACTCAGATGACTCAGCTCTAATGAAATGTATTTATCAAGTCTTAACCCGTTATACTTGATATTATTGACTTTATATTCATAGGTCATTAAGAGTATTTTAAATGAACCAGAGAATATTACTATTCATAGTTATTTTTTTAGGATTTTTAATTATTGTTGGCACAACCGTGGTAATCACAACAGTTATTGAAAGATCAAGAAATGTAGATTTTTTCGAAAATACTACTGATACTGAATTTCATAGTACATGTGGAACATCAGGCATCGAAGATGTCATTAAACTTGAAGATCAAAAAATATTGATCAAATGTTTTGATGGTCCAGTACATATTTACGACTCTAAGAAGAACCAGATTATTACTGAAATTAATTAATTATTTACAATTAAATCAGACGCTTTTTCAGCAATCATTACAGTTGATGCGTTTAAATTACCTGTAATGATATTTGGCATAATTGATGCATCAATGACTCTTAAACTATCTATCCCGTATACTTTGAGTTCCTCGTCTACCACTGATCGATCATCCTTTCCCATTTTACACGTACACGATGGGTGGTATGCAGTATCTCCTTTATCTCTTATAAAATTATTAAGATCTGCATCATTATTTATATTGCTTCCTGGTGAGATTTCATCTCCTCTATATTCATCGAATTCCTTTTGATTAAATATCTCCCTTGCAATTTTTATTCCTTCTCGCATTTCTCTAAGATCATGTTCAGTTTGCATATAATTGAATTGGATGGAAGGTGCATCGATTGGATTATTTGATTTTAATTTTACTGATCCTCTGCTGGTAGGTCGCATCGGTCCTACATGGGCTTGAAAAGCATGGCAGCTAGAACTCTTTCTACCATGATCTAAAACTAAAGATGGAAAAAAATGGAATTGTATATTTGGATAATCAGACATTTCGTTGCTCTTCACAAAGCCACCTGTTTCTAGATTAGAGTGCGCAGCAACACCTGTTTTAAACAAAAACCATTCGGCACCTATCAATGCCATTTTTAATGGGTTCTGAGCACTGTGAAGTGTGACAGGCTTTTTACATTTATATTGAACATAGGTTTCAAGATGATCTTGTAAGTTTTTACCAACTCCCTCCAAACACTCTACTGGCTCAATGTTATGTTTTGATAATTCTTTTTCTGGGCCAACTCCAGAAAGCATGAGTAATTGAGGTGAATTTATAGCCCCAGCAGAAAGAAGGACTTCTTTAGTTGAAAAATACTTGATATTTTTACCATTCGCTTTGCATTCAACTCCAACTGCTTTTTTATTTTCAAATAGTATTTTATTTACAGTTACGTTTGTTAATATCTCCAAGTTAGATCTGTGCTTTATTGGATGAAGATACGTAACGCTTGTACTTTGTCTCTTTCCATTGAAAATAGTTGTATCCATTAAACCGAAACCTTCTTGTTCTTTGCCATTCATATCATTATTTATTTGATACCCAGCTTGTTGTGCGGCATTTAAATAAACTTGACTAAGAATATTGCCATTTGTGGATCTTGAAAGTTTCAGAGGTCCTGAATCTCCTCGAAAATTTGCATCCAAGCCCTCAACTGACTCAGATTTTTTAAAATAGGGCAAAATTTTATCGTAAGTCCAATCTGTTAAACCTAACTGGCCCCAGTTATCAAAATCTTTTGCATTGCCTCTTACATGAACCATTCCATTGTGTGAGGAACTTCCTCCCAACATCTTACCTCTGGGGCAGAACATAGTCCTATTATGCATAAATGGTTCTGGCTCAGATTCATAAAGATAATTATATTTTGGATCGTGCATTGTATAGAGCAGTGCCGCAGGCATTGCAGTTTTCCAAGTATTGTCTGAAGGTCCCGATTCTATTAGCAGGACATTAATAGAGGTATTTGATGAAAGGCGATTAGCAAGTACACAACCTGCGCTACCAGCTCCAATTATAATATAATCAAAGTTATTTAATTTCATGAAATGATTTTATCAAACATTGTATTTATAGTACAACATTAGATAATGTTAAAAAACTTAAATCCAAGTTTGGCAATAGTATTATCTACTCTGCTTTGGGGAACATGGTGGTATCCTCTTCGTTTGTTAAATGAGTATGCAAGCAATAATGCAATACCTCTAGCATTAAGCTTTATGCTTGCTGGTTTTTTTCTTCTAAGTTTCTCGCTAAAGAACGTACATTTATTTACTAAAAAAAATATAATTCTTACAATAATTGCAGCGACTGCTGGTGCGGCGGCAATGTGTCTATATAATGAGGGATTGTTACGTGGTAACGTTGCAAGGATTTTAATATTTTTTTACCTTACAGCTGTTTGGAGTACAATTATTGAGATTGTATTTTTAAGAACTCCTTTAACTATATACAGGGCTTTTTCCATAGCAGCCGGATTCACTGGTCTTTTTATTATAACTGGGCTAGACAAAGGTAATATTTTGCCAACTTCTCTTGCTGATTTATTTGGCATTACTTCTGGTTTTTTGTGGTCAGTTTGTGCAACTATAATAAGAATAAATAAGGAATTGGATGTTAATTTTGGAACTTCAATCTTCATACTCATAGGGGGGTTATTTGTTATCATCGCAACTCTATTGCCAGCTGGACAGGTGCTCGCAGGTTTCGATACTGAAATATTATCTAATACTTATATAATTATTTTAATATTTGCTTTTATCTGGTTGCTTCCTGGATATTGGCTTATTACTTTCGGTCAAGATCAAGTAGATCCGGGAAGAGCTGGAATTTTACTTATGTTCGAAGTTGTTATTGGCATTATATCTGCATATCTATTAGCCAATGAAATTATTACAATGAGAGAATTTATTGGCGCAGTGTTTGTTATGAGCGCTCCATTAATTGAAATATATGCAGGAAATAAATTAAATAAATCAGTGGTTTAGGATTATCTACATACTACTAAAATTTCCACCTTTTTACCTAGATAGAAGGATGGATATATGTTTCAATTAATAATTAGAAAAATAAAAAAATAGGAGTTAAGAATGAGTTTATTCTCTAAGAGATCAATTATTGCAACATTCCTCATAGGTTTTGCAATGATCTTCGCTGTCAGTTGTGACAGAAATCAAGAAGTTTCTGATTGTGGTACCATCTCGGTCGCTGAAATGGATTGGGCATCAGCAGAAATGTTTGCTAATTTAGACAAAGTTGTTTTAGAAAAGGGATTTGGATGTGATGTAGAATTAGTCCCTGGTTCAACGCAACCAACAACAGCTTCAATGGTTTCTAAAGGTGAGCCAGATGTAGCACCTGAAATGTGGGCAAATGCAAATAGAATTGAACTTGATAAAGCTGTTGATGAAGGCAAGCTTCATTATGGCGCTATGGTTCTTTCAAGTTATGGTGAAGAAGGCTGGTGGATTCCACAATATTTAGCTGACGCAAATCCTGATATTCAAACAGTTGAGGACGCGCTTGCTAGACCAGATTTATTCCCACACCCTGAAGGTGGTGATGGAGCCCTTCACACTTGTCCGTCGGGTTGGAACTGTCAAATAAGCACTGGCAATTTATTTAAGGCGTTTGACGCTGAGTCGAAAGGTTTTAGACTTGTTGACCCTGGTTCTGGAGCTGGTTTAGATGGCTCAATCGCAGAAGCGTATAATAAAAAACAAGGTTGGATGGGATATTACTGGGCCCCAACAGCAATTCTTGGAAAGTATCCAATGAAAAGACTAGATTTTGGAGTTCCGTTTGATGCCGATGAATGGGCTAATTGCACATCTCAAGATTGTGCCGATCCAAAAAAGAATTCTTGGGTCTTATCCGAAGTCTTCACTTACGTAACAGATCGCTTTAAAAATCAAGCGGGTAGTGGCGCCATGGATTACATGGAGAAACGAGCATTGCCTAACACAACTGTTAACGAAGTGTTAGCTTGGATGGCTGATCAGCAAGCCTCAGGTGAGGATGCTGCACTATACTTCTTAAAAAATTATAGTGAGTGGCACGATTGGGTTGATGCTGATACACGTAAACAAATAGAAGCAGCTATATAACAGCTGATAACAGCGGGCTAAATTCTTTTTAGCCCGCTTTTTTTTTAAGATGAACTTAATAGAATTTTTTACTGCATTCCCTGAAATGAGCGCAGAAAATCTTCGACTTTTTAAAAAGTCAGTTGATGGCGCTTATCGGAATTTTTCTGCAAAATATGGAGATGCTATTGAAGCTGTTTTTGATCCAGTTCTTTATTTCTTAGTTTGGTTTGAAAAGCTTCTTCATAATTCACCATGGCCACTTGTAATACTTGCTTTACTTGGCTTGGTATACCTAGGAAGTAGAAGTATTTATCTAACTATTGGATCATTATTTGCATTTTTGTTCATAGGATATTTTGGAATGTGGGATGATACTATGTCTACTGTGAGTATAATTGGTGTTTGTACTGCACTGACCATTGGATTCGGAATTCCTGTTGGTATCCTTATGTCTGGTAGCGATAGAGCGAGAGCAATGATTACCCCCATCTTGGATGTCATGCAAACTATGCCTAGCTTTGTTTACCTCATTCCTGTTGTTATGTTACTTGGTATTGGAAAAATTCCCGGTTTATTGGCTGTAATAATTTATGCCATACCTCCAGTGATTAGACTCACTGACTTAGGAATAAGAGAAGTCAATAAAGAGGTCTTAGAAGCGGCTGACGCTTTTGGGGCTAACAGAATGCAAAAATTATTTCGAGTACAGCTCCCTTTAGCCTTGCCCACAATTTTTGCTGGGATTAACCAAACAATCATGATGGCACTAGCCATGGTTGTTATCGCTTCAATGATTGGTGTTAAGGGCCTTGGCCAACCAGTTTTAAAGGCAATAACAAATCAATACTTTACGATGGGATTACTTAATGGTTTAGCCATCGTAGCACTGGCTATTATTTTTGATAGAGTATCTCAATCTTATGGGAAAAGAATGCAACAGCATAGAGCAGGCGCAAATGAGTGAAATTAAAATCAAAATTGAAAATTTGTATAAAATATTTGGACCTAGGGCAAGAGAGTACACTAATAAAGTAAAAGGTGGGATTGATAAAGATGAACTCCTCGCGAAATACAATCATGTATTGGGACTGGACGATATAAATCTTGATATAAATGAACAGTCTATTCAAGTTGTAATGGGTTTATCTGGTTCAGGAAAATCGACTCTTATTCGTCATATTAATCGCTTGATAGAACCAACAGAAGGAACGGTATTGGTTGATGGAGAAGATATAACTAAACTGAATAAATCAGATTTACTTGAGTTTAGAAGAAATAAAACGGGAATGGTATTCCAGAGATTTGCTCTTTTTCCCCATCATAACATATTGGACAATGTTCAATTTGGACTAAGTATAAAAAATTTAGACAAATCTGAGTCAAAGGATAAAGCAATGTATTGGATTGAAAAAGTAGGACTCACAGGATTTGAAAATAAATTTCCAAATCAATTATCCGGTGGCATGCAACAAAGAGTTGGGCTGGCTCGAGCACTTGCTATAGATCCTGATATCTTATTAATGGATGAAGCATTTAGCGCACTAGACCCACTTATAAGGACTGATATGCAAGACCAGCTTCTAGATTTGCAAAAAAATCTAAAAAAAACAATTATTTTTATAACTCATGATTTAGATGAGGCTCTTAAATTAGGAGATAGAATTGCTATCCTAAATGGTGGTAAACTTGTTCAAGATGGTAACGCCGAAGAAATACTACTCAATCCCGCTGATGATTATGTTTCTAATTTTGTTAAAGATGTGAATCGAATTAAAGTTTTGAAAATTGGATCTATAATGAACGCGGATGGAAATAAGAATGAGTCTAATCCATCGGTAATGATCGATGAAAGTATAGAAAACTGTCTACCAACTATGCTAGAAAGTGAGTCGGGTCTTAATGTCGTTGATAGTGAAAAGAATTTTGTTGGTGTAATTTCCAAGAATAATATTGCTGAAATCTTAAGAAAATCTAAGGATTAATTTTATTTAGAAAATTAAGCCTTCCTATTATTTCATCTCTATCAATATAATATCCCTGCAAGTGTCTCTCACCAGAATTAGCATCGTATTCTTTTCGACCGTGAAGTACCCGTCTATTATTAAAGCTGAATATATCCCCAGCTTTAAGTCTGAAATTTATTTCAAATTTAGGATCGTGAAGTAAAGCGATTAGTTTTCGGTAAGCTTCGTAAAACTTATCCATTTGGTTGGGGTCACAGTCCATAACTCCCATATAGGCAACACTAAACCTTATGTCGTTAAAATCATTATTATGATCTAGAGAAAATAGAGGTTTATGCATTACCCTTATAGCATTTGAAGTATAATCTCTATTTACAAATTTAACAGGCGTCTCCAAGAGAGTTTCGAAATATTCTGTATAATTTGCTTTCATGTAACTAGCAACTTTGAATCCATCTACTGCGACAGACTCGCCTCCAGAAGCATTGTTGATCAAGCAATGCAAAAATTGATATCCTGGTGCTATTTCATAGTATGGAAGATCTAAATGGTTCCTTAATGCAGCTGCGGTATAAGCAGAATTGTTAGGATTAGGAATATCAATAACTTCAAAAGGTGTTTTAAAAAATGTTTCTCTATGGTGACTAATATTAGCAATTACATCAAAACCAGATTCCTTATCCGTAGGTGCATTTTTAACAATAGAAATACCTTTGTAGTGAAGCTGCTCAAGCCACTTTTTAATTCCATCATCTCCACTAATAATTTCTTTATAGTCTATTTGAATGTCTTCAAAATTAGATTCTATACTATGATCCCATAGAAAATATGGCGAAATATATGTTTTTTTACTTTTAAGTGTGTAGCAATTATGTCTTAGCCAATCGCTATCATAGTAGCTTATATGATCACCTTCACTCCATTCAATCTCAAGCGCCCCTTTATCATTTATCTTATAAGACTTTGGGTGAATATCATCTGTAACCGTTAAAAGGTTGAAAGTTCTCTCTCTTGCGGTTGGATGAACTTCTGATGGACAATTATCTCTCAGCCATAAAAAATTAAATTTACTTTGTTCACCATCGCTCCAATCAACTAGTATTGATTTTCCATTACGTTTCAATGATGATATAGATGGATTTTGACTCATAGCTTATTTAAATTTGTTATATTTTTTGTCCCAATTTGGAAACTTATTCTTTTGATTTTTATTTAAAGTTTTCATAATTTCAATCAAAAATAAATCTCTTTGTTCCTCAAGCTTTTTGATACTAAATTTCCCAGCCTGCTTTTTCGTGCCAGAAATCATTGATTCTTTTAGTTTATTCGATAATTCAGGCGCTTTCAATTTAGTCCAAGGCAGCTTTAGAGCAGGACCAAACTGCTCTAGCATATGTTTCATTCCTGTTTCTCCACCAGCTAAATGAAATGTTAAACATACTCCCATAAAAGCCCATCTTAATCCAGGCCCGTACACAATAGCGTCATCAACTTCTTCAGTTGAAGCTACGCCATCATTTATTATATGCAAGGCCTCGCGCCATAAAGCTTCTTGAAGTCTATCTGAAATATATCCTTCTATCTCTTTTCGAACAATAAGGGGTCGCATACCAATATGTTCATATATTTTTTTTAATTTTTTTACATTTGTATGACTAGTCTTTTTACCAGCTACAATCTCAACAAGTGGTAACAAGTATACTGGATTAAATGGATGTCCAATTAATACCCTTTCAGGAAATTTACATGTAGATTGAATTTTTGATGGTAGTAATCCAGAGGAACTGGATGCAATTATAATATTTTTTGGAATGATATTATCAATTTTTTTTAGAATATTTTTTTTAATTTTTTCATTTTCAGGTGCGTTTTCTTGAACAAAGATTGTTTCATGTAAAGCGTCATTCAGGTTAGTAAAAACTTTAAGTTTCTTCAATGAAGCATTTTTATTTAAACCGATCTTTTTAAGACTTTTAAATGCAAAACGAATATTTTTTTTTAATTTCTCAAGTGAGTCAATATTTGGGTCATAAGCTTTAACAATATAGCCTTTAGCGAGAAATCGTGCCGCCCATCCAGCACCAATTACACCTGTTCCAATAATCGAAACAATTTTTTTTTTCAACTTTTTAATCCAAGATGTATTCTTGCTTCATCAGGACCCATTACATTTGAGCCTAAATTATTAATTATTGTAGTAGCTTTTTCAACAAGTGATCCATTCGTAGCATAAACACCTTTTTCTAAATAAAGATTATCTTCAAGTCCAACTCTAACATTGCCTCCTAATAAAACAGCTTGTGCTACCATCGGCATTTGATTAATTCCGATTCCAAATGCGCCCCAGTTACTTCCTTTAGGTATCATATCAACCATATTTTTCATTGACTCAGTTGTTGCAGGCGCACCGTAGGGTATACCTAGACAAATTTGAAACAATGATGGCTGATCTAGTAAGCCTTCTTCTAACATCTGATTTGCAAACCATAAATGACCTGTATCAAAGACTTCAAGTTCTGGTTTAACTCCTAATTCTTGAATTCTCTTAGCACCTATTCTTAGTTGTTCAGGGGTTCCAACATAGATCATATTTCCATCACCAAAATTTAGAGTACCACAATCTAAGGAACATATATCAGGAAGTAGTTCTTCAACATGACTCAGTCTTTCAAGTGCATTTACAAAATCTGTATTAGAACCAAAGTTTAATAAATCATCTTCTGGACCAATTTCTATATCTCCTCCCATTCCACTTGTGAGATTAATTATCACATTAGTCCCGCTATCTTTAATTCGGCTTACTACTTCTTTGTAAAGCTCATTATCTCGAGATCCCTTTCCAGTTTCAGGATTTCTAACATGAATATGGGCTATAGCAGCTCCAGCATTAGCAGCCTCAATAGATGCATCAGCTATTTGTTGAGGAGTAATAGGAATATTAGGATGCTTTCCAACAGAGTCCCCTGATCCGGTAACTGCACAAGAAATGATAACATTTTTATTCATAAGATAATGAAGGTACAATATTAAAAAGAATTTACAATTTGAATAGTATAGTATGTAATAAAAAACAAAATGGAAAATCTTCAAAAATTTTATATTAACGGTAAATGGGTAAAACCCAATTCAACTAAAACAATGGCGGTTCTCAACCCCGCAACCGAAGATTTGATAGGTGAGATAATTCTTGGTAATTCCACAGATGTAGATATGGCTGTGAGTGCTGCAAAAAATGCATTTAATACCTTTTCTAAAACTTCAAAGAATGATCGTTTAGAATTACTAAATAAAATTCGGCAGATCTCTGAAAAAAGATTTGAAGATCTTGCTAATGCGATGACATCAGAAATGGGAGCTCCTCATAGAATGGCTCGAGATGCACAGGCAGATGCTGCTATAGGACATTTAGATGGTTTTATTGATGCGTTAAAGAAGCATGAAGAAAAAATTGTTCTTTCCAATTCGGATGTACTTTTAAAAGAGCCAATAGGAGTTTGTGGTTTAATTACTCCTTGGAACTGGCCAATTAATCAAATAACGTTGAAAGTCCTTCCAGTTATTGCGACAGGATGCACATGTATCTTAAAGCCATCTGAGCATACACCTTTATCAGCGATGGTTTACGCTGAAATTCTTGATGAAGCTGGAGTTCCTGATGGCGTATTTAATTTAGTACATGGAGATGGAGAAGGAGTAGGAGTGTCGATGTCTCGGCATCCAGATATAGAAATGATGTCATTTACTGGTTCAAAAAGAGGAGGTAAGTCAGTTACCATTGAATCAGCTGAAACTGTAAAAAAAGTAACTTTAGAATTAGGTGGTAAATCGCCTAATATTGTATTTGCAGATTGTGACTTAGAAGAAAAAGTAAAAGATTCAGTAAATGAATGTATGTTTAATACAGGACAATCTTGTGATGCTCCTACAAGGTTACTGGTAGAAAAAAAATGCTACGATGAAGTAATTGATATTGCAAAAAAAACTGCTGAAGAAATTAAGGTAGGTGATCCGACACTAGATGGTGACCATCTAGGGCCACTTTTTGATAAAATTCAATTTGATCGGGTACAAAATATGATTCAAGTTGGTATTGATGAAGGAGCAAATCTATTAGTAGGTGGCCTTGGAAAGCCCGATGGCCATGAAAAAGGATGGTTTGTAAAACCAACAATTTTTTCTGACGTAAATAATAATATGAGAGTTGCCCAAGAGGAAATATTTGGTCCGGTATTAGTTATAATTCCTTTTGATGACGAGGATGAGGCAATCAGAATAGCAAATGATACCCCTTATGGTCTTGCTGCTTATTTGCAAACGGGAGATAAAGAAAGAGCAGAAAGGGTCTCAAGGCAATTAAGAGCAGGCGGTGTTCATGTTAATGGTGGTGGTTATAATTATGGTTCACCTTTTGGAGGATATAAAGAATCTGGTAATGGCCGAGAAGGTGGAGACATGGGGCTTGAAGATTACCTTGAAACTAAAGCACTTCACATTGCCTAAGAAATAATAAAATTTATGATATGCCAAGGTTGCTTTGGAGTCCATCTAACGAAAGAGTAAAAAAAACAAACCTATATAATTATTTTATTTTTTTAGAAGAAAAAAACAAAATTCAATTAAGTTTTGATTATAGTAAAATCTGGTCTTGGAGCATTAATCATCCTGTTGAATTTTGGTTAAGCTTAATAGATTATTTAGGTATAAAGTACAAAGGAAGCTCTAACCCAGTTATTGAAAAGAATAAGTTTATATATAATCAAGAATTTTTTAAAAATATTAAAGTTAATTATGCAGAAAATATTTTATCTAATCTTAATTCATGCCCGATTACTTTTATCAATGAACTTGGTTTCAAGAAAAGTTATTATAAGGAAGATTTAGTATCAAAAACGTCAATATTAGCTAACTATTTTAGATCTATTGGGGTTAAAAAAGGAGACCGGATTGCGGCTGTTGTAGTAAACAGTGCTGAGACACTAATTGCATTTTTAGCAGTGAACTCTATCGGGGCGATCTGGTCATCTTGCTCGCCAGATTTTGGAGAGGCAGCTATTTTAGATCGTTTTAATCAAATAAAACCAAAAGTATTATTATATTCTAAAATTTATTTATATGGTGGAAAAAAATTTGATATTGAAAAGAAAATAAAAAATGTAATCAATAATATCAAAACACTCGAACATACCATTTGTATTAATTATCCAGACAAGAAGCTGGATACAGGAAGAGAAGAAGTAAGTTTAAATTCAATTTTTCAAAAAGAAACTTATGAAGGAGAAATTATTTTTGAAGAAAACTCATTTAATGACCCAATGTATATTCTTTATTCTAGTGGAACAACTGGTAAACCTAAATGTATAGTTCATAATACTGGTGGACCACTTTTACAACATACAAAGGAGCAACAGCTTCACTGTGATCTCAAAATAGGCGATAAATTATTTTATTATACAACCTGTGGATGGATGATGTGGAATTGGCTTATTACAGGTTTAGCATCAGGAGTTTCATTAGTACTTTATGATGGATCCCCATTTTATCCAGAGAAAGAAACCCTTTTTAAGATTGCTGAAGAAGAAGAAATAACATGCTTTGGAACAAGTGCAAAATTTATTGACGCTTTAAGAAATGATAAGGTAAATATTCTAGAAAAATATAATTTAAATAAACTTCAATCAATATTAAGCACTGGGTCACCACTTATAAGTGAGAGTTTTGAGTATGTTTACGAATTCATTAAAAAAGATATACATCTGGCGTCCATTAGTGGAGGTACAGACATTGTTTCTTGCTTTGTTGGTGGTAATCCAATGTTGCCAGTTTACTCTGGTGAAATACAAAGTAAGTGTCTTGGGGTAGATGTAGATGTCTTTGATGAAAAAGGTCAGAGTTCGCTTCAAAAAGGTGAATTGGTATGTAAATCACCACTTCCATCTATGCCGATTGGATTTTGGGATGACTTAAATAAAGAGAAATATATTAAATCATACTTTTCAAAATTTAAGAATGTATGGACACAAGGTGATTATGCTAAAATATCTCAAAATAATGGAATAGTCATTTATGGACGTTCAGACTCAACATTAAATCCTGGCGGAATTAGAATTGGAACTGCCGAAATATATAGGTCTGTCGAGCAAATAGATGAAATTGTTGAATCTATTGTAGTTGGTCAGTCCTGGAACAATGACACAAGAATTATTTTATTTGTGAAACTCCAAAAGGATATTGAACTTGATCAAGTTATTACTGATAAAATTAAATATAATATTAGATCTTCTAATTCTATAAGACATGTACCAGCAAAAATTATTAAAGTAAGTGATATACCTAGAACAAGAAGTGGCAAAATAGCAGAAATTACTGTGAGAGATATAATCAATGGCATGAATATAAAGAATTTAGAGGCCTTAGCCAATCCTGCTTGTTTATCGGAATATGAAAATATTGAAGAATTAAAAAATTAGTTTTATATTTTTTTATGGATTTTAATTATGACTCAAAAGAAATAAGGTTTTCTATTGGGGATGAGCAATATAAGCTTCATCCTTTATGGATGAGAGAACGGTCATTAGAAGAAGGAGCAGTCGATCAAAATTCACTACAACGACTATATGACCCAGAGAAAATCATTGAAAATTTAGAAATCAAAGAAGTAAATAAGTTAGGCGAAGATAAACTATTAATTAAATTCTCAGATAATCATGTAGCCAAGTATTGTATAAAAAACTTAATTAAAGAAATAAAGAGAGCCAAAGTACTTCCTGATAAAGTTTTTTGGAATAAAGACAGTATCTCACTTAGAAAGTTTAAATTTGATTATAATACAAATGAAAATAAACAAATTTATGAGATATTAGAATATTACCATAGATACGGATTTGCAATTGTAAGCAAACTCAAACCCGAAGATGGTGAGATTATAAATTTTGCAAAAAAAATTGGATATATAAGAGAAACAAATTTTGGAAAATTATTTAACGTTAAGTCTCAAAAACAACCAAACGATTTAGCATATACATCCATTGAATTAGAGTCTCATACTGATAATCCATATCGAAAACCAGTACCTTCTATTCAGTTTCTTTTTTGTATTCATAATAGTTGCCAAGGAGGTGACTCAACAATTGTTGATGGGTTTAAGGTTGCAGAAGACTTAAAAAATGAAAATCCAAATGCGTTTAATACTCTTACGAATACTCTTATCAATTTTAAATTTAAAGACAAAGATGCTATATTGGAAAAAACAGGTAAGATCATCAAGTTAAGTGAGCGAGGAGAAATAAAGCAAATAAAGTATAGTAACAGATTGGATTTTGTTTTTTATCAAGACCCTAAAAAGCTTGATGAATTTTATGCGTCAAAAAGAATGATGCACAAAATGATAAATTCTTCTAAATATATATTCAAGTTTCGCTTAGAACCAGGAGATTTAATTATTATGAATAATTATCGAACACTTCATGGCAGAACAAGTTATAATACAGCTGAAGGCAATAGATGGCTGCAGGGATTATATATAGACCATGATTCTGCAGAAAGTAAGTTTAAATTATTGTCAGAAGAAATATAAATGGAAAAAGTAAAATTTACTCAGATGAAAGATGGCACAAAAGAAGATTATGATCTTTTAAGTAAGTATGAAGAAAAGTTTTCAAAAGATCTTCCTGATAGAATATTAGACGCTTTGAGAAATTTAGATAGCTCAGTTGATGGTTATCAAGTAACAAGGTTGGAGCATTCACTTCAATCAGCAACTAGAGCTGAAAAAGATGGCGCAGATGAAGAAATGGTAGTGGCAACTCTTGTACACGATATTGGAGATAATCTTGCCCCATATAATCATAGTCAACTTGTTGCCTCAGTTTTAAGGCCCTATGTTTCTGAAAAAGTATATTGGATTATGCTTCATCATGGGATTTTTCAAGAATATTACTATGCTCATCACATAGGGAGGGATCGTAATGCTAGGGAAAAATTTAAAGATCATCCTTACTATCAAGATGCAGTGGATTTTTGTGAAAAGTGGGATCAAAAGTCATTTGATCCAGATTATGATTCCTATTCTCTTGAATATTTTGAACCAAAGGTAAGGAAGCTTTTCTCTAAGAAGCCAAATTTTTAAGCAATTTTTCTCACAATAACATTCCCCACAGAATAACCTGCCCCAAAAGAGCAAATAATTGCCAGATCATCTTTTTTTAGTGAGTTGTTATGTTTATGAAAAGCAATTATTGAACCTGCAGAACTTGTGTTAGCATATTCATCAAGAACGACGGGTGCTAGATCTCTAGATGCTTCTTTGCCAAGTACATATTTAGAAATAAGAACATTCATATTTTCATTTGCTTGATGCAAATACATTCCCTTTAAATCTTCGGCGTAAAGTTTATTTTCTTCTAAATGATCCTTTATTAAATTAGAAACTTTAGGGATGACTTCTTTGAATACTTTTCTTCCATTTTGATGGAATAGTTTGTCTGCCTTACCTATTCCCTCAGGAGAAGAACTATTCAGAAATCCATAATTATTTCTTATATTATTAGAAAACTCTGTAAGGAGTTTTGTCCCAAGTATTTCATAAGAATTGTTTTTATGAATTTCCCCATTCATTCTTTCTAAAACTACAGCTGTTGCAACGTCGCCAAATATAAAATGACAATCCCTATCTTTGAAATTTAAGTGACCAGTACAAATTTCTGGGTTGACCATTAAGGCTGATTTAATACTCCCACTTTTTATCATATCAAAAATAGCTTGAATGCCAAAAGTAGCTGAGGAACAAGCAACATTCATGTCAAATGCAAACCCCTCGATACCTAATTCATTTTGGATTTCAATAGCAATTGCTGGGTAGGCACGTTCTAAATTTGAGCATGCAACAATTACCGCATCTAACTCTTTAATATCGACTTGAGAATTTTTTATAGCTTCTTTTGCTGCAATTACTCCCATTTCCGCAAGATTGGATATTTGATCCTCAGATCTTTCAATAAGTCTTGGACGCATAAAGGATGTATCCAAAATTCCTGATTTATTTTGAACATATCTAGATTTTACACCTGATGCTTTTTCAATAAACTCTGAGCTAGATTTTTCAAGTGGCTCTAAACTTCCATTATTTATATCGCTAGAGTTTGATAAATTATATTCATCCACATACTTATTGTATGAGTCGACTAATTCTTCGTTAGAAATTTTTTCTTTGGGTGTGTATAGTCCAGTTCCCGAGATTTGTACTTTAAACATCAAAATAAGTATACTTAATGGAAACTGATTATGGCAATTAACTTTTTTAACTGATTATTACAAGGTGTAACTGACCCCATAATGAGGCCAGTTAAATATCTTTATATTCCTGGAATATAAGGAACACCATCGCCCTTAATAGTTTCATTTATGCTTTGTAACGTAGTACAAGCAGAAATCATGAAACTAAAAGCTAAAACTGTAAGAGTAGTACGCATGCTTATTCTCCTGTTGATTCATAGATACTATATTTATTTCAATGCCAAATACAATTAATATATCAAGAAATATGAGGTTCTTTGTCTATATCATCGGAACGAAATACCCAAAAGTACGAACATATGTAGGTTGGAGTAATGATATTAAAAAAAGACTTAAAGCACATAATGAATCTAAAGGAGCAAAGTTTACAAGAGGATCTAAATGGAAATTGTTATATCAAGAAGAGTTATTCTCTAAATCAGAAGCAATGAAAAGAGAGGTACAATTAAAAAAAGATAGAAAATTAAGATCTCAGCTAAGAACTAAATTAATTTGAAATGCCATAATTGCTTCTTCCTTTTTTTCTTAGTCCGTATGGACCAGCAATATAAATGGTGACCGGTTTGATCCCAGGCTCTAAGTCAACTCTGTGTAGATTATCAGCACTTCTAAATCCAACATAGAATTTTCCTCTCCAGGTTTTATTTTTATTTATATCTGTTTCCCAGTATCCTCCGCTAACAATAATTGTTATATATGGAAAAGGATGATTATGAAGACCCACACCATGATCATCATCTAGAATATGATGTATTAATATATTAAAAGGAAACCAACGGGGCCTCTTTCTGAATAAGAGGTAATATCTTGCTGTCCAAGGTTTTGCTAAGCAATATTCAGGATGCGATGGACCTCTATCCATAACAACCTTTTTCCTACCTAATTTTTCTAGTATCTTAAGTAAAAGCATGATACTTGAAATAATAATATAGATGCGTCCATAGCTCAACTGGATAGAGCATCAGACTTCGGATCTGAGGGTTGAGGGTTCGAATCCTTCTGGGCGCACCAAGAAAATATGAAGATATACAAACCATTTGGACCAACAATCGGAAAAACAAAACTGACACTAAGTGCGGTCGCTCGTTTAAACAAATTTTCTGAGCAGGTGTCTAATAATAAAAGACTTTCAAAAAGATACGATTATGACCACAGATTAGTAGGAAGCATGAAACAGCAGTTTAGGATACCCTCAAAAATCTTAAAAATTGGAATTGAAAAACAGATTATTAAGTCTGTAAAAGATTATTATGATAAAACACTTAATATTAAAGTTAAAAAAATAAGAATAGAAAAAGCTTGGATCGTCAGCCAGTTTGCTGGAGATTTTAATCCACCACATTTACATAGAGGTAATATTAGTGGAGTAGGTTATTTAAAGATACCGAGTTCAATTAAGCGTAATAAAGAAAAAGATTTAGCAGGATTAATTTCTTTTTTTGATGGTCGTGTGTCTCTTCCAAGAAATAGCCCACCGCTTGTGAAACATAGAGAGACTTTTAAGCCCAGAGTAGGAGATTTATACATATTTCCATCATTTCTAATGCATGACGTTCACCCTTTTAGAGGAGATGGAGAAAGAAGGTGCTTTTCCTTTAATGCATTTGTTGATGCATAAGTTTACTCAAGCAACAAATTTTTTTTTAAATTACTCTCAATTGATTTTTTTGAAATAGAACCTTTTCTTATGAGGTTTATTTTGTTTTTATTCACTTCAACCAGAGTTGATTCTGCAAAGCTCATTCTGTAGTGACTGCTTATTGCGTGCGTAACATCATCATTATGAAGTAGGCTAAGATGATTGATATTATTACTATTTTTTTCTTGGTGAATATTTGCACTGGTAGTTGCGAGTGGCTTATTAACGACTTTAAGTAAGTTCATAACATCTTTATTTTTTGGAATGCGAATGCCTATTTTTGAAAGTCTTTTATCACCGTTATAGATATTTCTATTTTTTTTTCTAAGTATGAGCGTAAGGGGTCCAGGCCAGTAATGTGTTGCTAAGAACTCCTCAATATCATTGAAATATGCATATTTTTTTGCTTCTTCTATGGATTTTACAAATAAAATAAGTGGATAGGTTCTTGGCCTTTTCTTAATTTTGAAAATATTTTCAACCCCTTTCTCGTTAGTTGCATCTGCTGCAATGCCATAAACAGTATCTGTTGGTATAATTATTGTTTTACCATTCAGTAGACTTCTAGCAGCTAATTTAATAGAGTTTATATTGGCTTTAATTACTTTTTTTGAATTCATCTATGACACAAACTTTTGTATATTTTGACGACTGTTTTAAAGGTCACGTACAATCCTTGGATTATCCAGAGTGTTCCGATCGTGTCCAAAATATCATTGAACTAATAAATAAAGAAGAGTTTAAAAATATAATAATTAAACAACCTAATAAAATAGAGCAATCACTTATTTCTGCTGCTCATGAAGAGAAATTTGTTAGGGAAACTCTTGCAAGATTCCCATCTGATGATCAAATAGTTTTCTTAGATCAAGAAACTCCAGTTTCAAAAGGTTCTATGGATGCAACCTTAAGAGCTGCCGGAGCGGGAATAGACGCGGTAGATGCTATAATGAGTAATAATATTCATAATGCCTTTTGTATTGTCAGGCCACCTGGTCACCATGCATGTTATGATCGATCAATGGGTTTTTGTGTTTTTAACAATGTTGCAATTGCCGCACATTATTTAATTAACAAGTATAAGTTTAAAAATATAGCCATTATTGATTTTGATGTTCATCATGGAAATGGTACTCAAGATATATTCTATAATAATTCAAAAGTTACCTATTACTCAACGCACCAGTATCCCCTATATCCTGGCACAGGTGATGTAAATGAAATAGGAGTAGGTAATATTGTTAATGTTCCACTCACATCAGGAACAAATTCATATAAATATCAGCAGATATTTGATGAAAGAATTGTAAAAAAATTAGAAGAGCAAAGGCCAGATTTCCTTCTAATTTCTGCTGGGTTTGATGCGCATACAAAAGATCCTCTTGCCTCGCTGGATCTTGTAGAAAATGATTTTAGGCTAATTACAAGTAAGTTAAGAGAAATTGCAAATAAATATTGTGAAGGAAAAATAATATCGATGCTTGAAGGTGGTTATGATATAAAAGCACTTGAAAATTCAATGATTACGCATCTAAGTGAGCTGCAAAAATGAGTAAAATTCCTGAGGAAATAAATAAACTGTCTTTTGAAAAAGCAATGGAAGAACTATCCGAAATTGTAGAGAATCTTGAAAGTGGAAATATAGATTTAGAAAAGTCTATTGAGTATTATACAAGAGGGTCGCATCTTAGATCTCATTGTCAGAGGAAATTAGATGAGGCGGTCCTTAAGCTCGACGAAATTAAAGTATTGCCTGATGGAAAAATCACAAAAAAAAAGTGAATGAGGCATCAGACCATTAAAAAAGATTTAAGAAGTTTTAGTAAAGAATTTAATTCATTTTTAAAAAAAAAATTTATTCTAGATAATAATACCTTAAATCAATCAATAAAATATTCGATAAATTCTGGTGGTAAAAGATTTAGACCATATTTGGTTTATGTATTTGGTAAAGAATTTCAATTGCCAAAAAATATAATATTTAATTTAGGTTCTGCTATTGAAATGCTACATAACTATTCATTAGTGCATGATGATTTGCCATCTATGGACAATGATAAATATAGGAGGGGGAAGAAAACAACTCATTATAAGTATAATGAATTTACAGCTGTTCTTGCTGGTTGCGGGCTTCTGACAAAATCTTATTTAACTATAGCGAGTAAGAAATTTAATTTAAGTGAAGGTAAAAAAATAAAATTAATACAGCTATTGAGTGAATTTTCAGGGGAAAAAGGTTTGTTATTAGGACAATATATTGATTTAAGCTCTTCAAATACAAAAATAGAAGAAAGGATTGAGTTAAACCAACTTAAAACAGGAATGTTAATGTCATTTTGTTGTCAGGCAGTAGCAATATGTGCCGGAAAAAGTAAAAAAATTCAAAAATCTCTTGCTGATATAGGAATGTATATTGGTGAAATTTTTCAAATAAATGATGATTTTGAAGACTTTCCACGTATGTCAGTAAAAAATAAAAAGTTTCTTGAGAATTACAAATTAAAACTTTCTCAAAAAATTTTTTCAATTTTCAAAAAAATAAATCTAAAAAATAAGAAAACTTATTTACTTATTGAATTTTTATTAGACCTTAAAGTTTAGCCACACTGAGCTTTGTTGCGCATGATATGATCAGCTAAAACACATGCTGTCATTGCTTCAGCAATAGGAACTGCCCTTAAACCCACACATGGATCGTGCCTTCCTTTTGTGGATATGGTTGTATTCTTTAATCTATTATTAATCGTTTTTTTTGTTTTTAAGATTGAAGATGTTGGTTTCACCGCAATACTTATATTGATATCTTGACCACTGGAAATACCTCCTAAAATGCCGCCAGAATTATTCGATGAAAAGGAAATTTTCTTACCGTTAGCTCGTATTTCATCTGAATTTTCATCACCAGTGATTTCAACAGACTCATTTCCTAAACCAATCTCAACTCCTTTAATCGCGTTGATGCTCATCATTGCAGATGCTAATTCAGCATCTAATTTGCCGTATATAGGTTCACCAAGTCCTGAAGGAACATTCTTTACATTTACGAGTATTCTTGCTCCTAAAGAAGTTCCATTTTTACGTGTAACATCTAGATACTCTTCCCATGTCGATATGATCTTTTTGTCAGGACAAAAGAAACTATTTTTACGAACTTCATCCCATTTAAAATGTTTAGGGTTTATGCTCATTTTCCCAATTTGCGTTACTGCCCCTTGTATCAATAACTTTTTCTTTGAAAGATGACTTATAACTTTTCTGGCTACCGCTCCTGCTGCAACACGACTAGCTGTTTCTCGAGCTGATGAGCGACCGCCTCCGCGGTAGTCTCTCATTCCGTATTTTAGAAAGTAAGTAATGTCTGCATGGCCAGGTCTAAATTTATTCTTTATTTCAGTATAATCTTTAGATTTTTGATCCTTATTCCAGATTAGGAGTAAAATCGGTGTACCAGTTGTTTTGCCCTCAAAAACCCCAGAGAGAATAGAAACCTTATCCTCTTCTTTTCTCTGAGTTACAAAACGAGAGGTTCCAGGCTTTCTCTTATCCAAATATTTTTGAATATCTTTCTCATTAAGCGGAATCATTGGAGGGCATCCATCAATTACACAGCCAATAGCGTCACCGTGGGACTCTCCCCAAGTGGTAAAACGAAATAATTTTCCAAATGTATTATGTGACATGGTTTACTTTTCTCTTATCGCCAAATTATCTACTAAATTTGTAAGATACACCTTATATCTATTATCTTCAAATTTATTAATAATCGACTTTGCTTTTTCATTATATTTGAGCAGAAAATCAATCGACTTTTGATAAGAGTCAGTTTTTTCCATTAATTTTAGTATAACGGCAAGATCTTTCTTATTTCTTTTTTTCTTAAGAAATAGTTTTGCAATAATTACTTTTGATTTCTTATCAGAGTCTTTAAAGCATCGGATCACAGGATAAGTTACTTTTCCTTCATAAAAATCCTTTCCAATTGATTTACCCAGTTTATTTGAATGCCCAAAATAATCTAAGATATCATCCGATAACTGAAACGACATACCAAAATAATATCCAAAGTCATTAAATATTTTTTGAATTTTTTTATTCTGTCGTGTAATTATGGTCGGAAGAAAACACGATACTCTAAACAGTTCGGCTGTTTTAGCATTAATAATTGATAGATACTTTTTCTCACTCAATTTTATATTTTGGGTATTACCAACATCTTGTATTTGACCTCTCGCTAGCACAAGCGAGGTTTGTGATAAAATTTCTAAGAGCTTAAGAGACTTATTTTTGACCATGAGTTTAAAAGCTTTACTTAAAAGATAGTCACCCACAAGGACACTAACCTTATTGCCCCAAATTTCGTTAGCACTTTTTTTACCTCTTCGAAGTTTTCCAGTATCTATAACGTCATCGTGCAATAAAGTTGCGTTATGGATAAATTCAATGCATACCGCTAATGTTACATCAGCACTGCCCCTATATTTAAGCATTCTGGAAGTAAGAAGTGTTAGGAGTGGTCGAATTTTCTTTCCATCGGAATTGAGTAAGTGTCCTGCAGTTGTAGTTATGAGTTTTTCCTCATCCTTTATATTGTCTTTGATTTCCTTATTAACTCTTTTCAAAGAAGATTTTAAGGTTTTCGAAAGGGCATTAATAGGATGACTCATTTAATAAACTAATGTTTTTGTTTTATATTTAGGTGTAGTTATAATATAGTCTCGTATTATTAAAAGTTATAGATTTCTGGTAAATAATTTCAAATATGAGCATCTTTTCAACTAAAACTCGCATTAATATTGTTGGCTTAAGAGGAGTAATTGGTGACCTTGGTAGGTTCCAAAAAGGACTAACCCTTGAGAATTGTTCAAACATACTTGATAAAACTTTTACTTACAAAAAACCAAACGTTGTTGTAATCAAAATTAATTCTCCTGGAGGGTCTCCAGTTCAATCAGAGTTGATTTATGATAGAATTAAAACTCTTTCAAACAAAAATAAAGTAAAAGTGATTACCATAGCTGAGGATGTGGCCGCTTCAGGAGGCTATATGCTAATGTGTTCAGGTGATATTCTCTTGGCAAATAAAAGTTCTATTGTTGGGTCAATAGGAGTGATTAGTGCATCTTTTGGATTTAAAAAACTTATTGATAAAGTTGGCATTAAAAGAAGAGTTTTTACTAAGGGAGATCGTAAATCATTTTTAGATCCTTTTGAGGAAGTATCAAAAAAAGATGTATCAAAATTAATAAAGGTTCAAGATAGTATTTTTGAAAATTTCAAAAACTTGGTCCTAAAGAGTAGAAAAAAGAAGATAAAGCCTGCTCAAGTTTTCAATGGTGAATTCTGGACAGGAGAACAAGGAAAAAATATTGGACTAGTCGATTCTAATGAAAATCTGAATACATATCTTGAAAAACACTATGGAAAAAAGATAAAAATAAGACATATTGAAGAAAAAAAATCATTTGTAAAAAACCTATTCAGTAGCAGATCTGGTTCCAATGATCTGATTGATCAGATTATTCAATCAATTAAGGAAAACTCTTTTTGGAGTCGTTATGGTCTCTAAAAATATGGAAGACCTTGTTTCCCTTTGTAAAAGACGAGGCTTTATATTCCAATCAAATGAGATTTACGGAGGACTTCAGGGAATTTATGATTACGGTCCACTTGGTGTCGAATTAAAAAATAATCTTAAATTGTCCTGGTGGAAATCAATGATTTATGAGAGGGATGATGTTGAGGGCTTGGATGCATCTATCCTTACAGGAAAGCAAGTTCTCAAACATTCTGGACACGAAGATACATTTTCTGATCCACTAGTCGATTGTAAAAGTTGTAATCATAGATTTAGAGCTGACCAACATAATGCTAATAAATGTCCTCAGTGCGGTTCAACAGATTTAACTGAGCCGAGACCTTTCAATTTGATGTTTAAAACTGCAGTTGGACCGATTGATGATGGTAGTAACTATGCATATTTACGGCCTGAAACTGCACAACAAATATTCACTAATTTCAAAAATATTTTAGATTCTACGAATAAAGTAGTACCTTTTGGCATTGCACAGATAGGTAAAGCATTCAGAAACGAAGTGACTCCTGGAAAATTTATTTTTAGAGTTCGAGAGTTTGAGCAAATGGAGCTTGAATTTTTTGTTGAACCTGGAAATGATGAAACGTGGCATGACTACTGGGTTGCTCAAAGGTACGATTGGTGGGTTCATCAAGGAATCGATCCAAATAATCTAAAAAAATATAATGTAGAAAATAGCGATTTATCTCATTACTCAAAAGCAACAGTAGATTTGATGTATGAATTCCCTCACGGCTTAGAAGAATTAGAGGGAATAGCCAATAGAACAGATTTTGATTTAGGTTCACATACAAAAAATCAGAGCGAATTTAAAATTTCTGCAGAAGTTATGGAAAATAAAAATTCAACAACAAAACTTGCTGTTCAAAACTCTGAAAGTAAAGATTGGTTTATACCTTACGTAATTGAGCCGTCAGCAGGGGTTGATAGGGGGGTTTTAGCGCTGTTAAACGAAGCTTACCGAGAAGAAAAGTTAGAAAATGATAATACGCGCATTGTATTAGCACTTAAACCACATCTATCTCCTATTAAAGCTGCTGTAATTCCACTTAAAAGAAATAATGAAGAGCTAGTTAACAAAGCGAGAATAATAAAAAAAGATTTGCAATCACTTGGATTGGGTCGAGTAATTTTAGAAAACTCAGGTAATATTGGCAAAGGCTATAGAAGGCATGATGAAATTGGTACTCCAATATGTATAACTGTTGACTTTGAAACCTTGGAAAATGAGACTGTAACAATTAGAGACCGCGATACAATGCAACAAAAAAGAGTCTTAATAAAAGAACTGATAGCTGAGTACCAAAAGATTTTTGAATAATTAAATTTTTCTGCCTGGAAAATCAAATCTTTTAAAGGGCCAGCATTCCTCTAGCCAACTTTTAATTGCAATACCCAATTCAGACTCAATTCCGTATTTCAAAAGATCTTCTTTAATCCAGTAAAATACTTGCACTTCATACTGAGGATCTGCTGATGGATAAATGTAACAGCAACCTATAATTTTATTACTTTCTGGGGATAAAACAGTATATGCAAAAGAATGACCTAAGGTAAATTCTCTCTGATGCCAGCCGAGGTCAATTAAATTTTCCTCTAAAGTAAGACCTTTTGGCCATTCACTATTATCCATCAGTTTATAAAGATGATCCACGCTACTCATTACTACTTCATAGTCTTCATTTACATAGTCTATTGTGAGTGGGCGTAAAACAAATTTTTTAGTTATGTATTCAATCGGAGCATCAAATCCCATGGGGGTAATCGACCTACTGTACATTTAGATATCTAATCCAAAATCTACATTATTAATGCTGTGAGTAAGTTGACCTATAGAAATACGGTTCACTTTAGTTTTTGCGAAAGACAAAAGATTCTTTAGATTTATTTTTCCCGACGCTTCACATTCGAATCTACCATTAACTATTTTAAGACAAGTCTTTACCTGGATGGGGGTCATGTTATCTAATAAAACTACATCAACCTTTTCATTAACTATTTTTTTAAGTTGATTTAGATTATCAACTTCTACTGTAATTTTTTTATTTCGATTCATGAGCCTTAGTTTACGTATGCACTCTTTAATGTCAGAATTTGTCCTCAAATGATTGTCTTTAATGAAAAAGAAATCATCAAGTGTTTCTCTATTAATATAAGCCCCTCCAATTGTAAGTGCATATTTTTCAAGTTTACGAATACCAGGAATAGTTTTACGTGTAGAATATATTTTTGAGCCATATGGATCGGCTATATATGAAAATTTTCTCGCTTTGGATGCAACGCCAGACATTAAGCCTAAAAAGTTAAGAGCAGTCCTTTCTGCGGTTAAGATGTTTTGCGTCTTTCCTGAAATTGTAATTATTTTATCTCCCTTGTTTGCTAGTTCACCGTCTTTTTTTAGGGTCCTAATTTTGACTGACTTATCTAACTTCTTAAAGGTTTGCTTCGCGAATTCGGTACCACATATAACAGCCTTTTCTTTAACGACGATGGTTGCTTTTGACAGAGAGGATTTAGGTATTAATACTTTTGATGTTATATCACCTTCTCTTCCTATATCTTCCAAGAGAGCAGAGTGCACTAGCTGATTTATATATTTTTTAGTTAACAATTTGTTTACGATTTTTGTAATCTGCCAAGTTTAAGATTTCATTTATTTTGTTATCTATATCTGAGAATTTCGTATCAAAATGCAATACATAATTATCATCTGTATTTTGATAGTCAGATCTTAAGTGACATCCTCTACTTTCTTTTCTGAAATAAGCACCAATAATAATAAACTTACTTACGAGTATCATATCATTTAGTTTTGCAGAAAGCCCCTTTGACTCTCTTTCGATCTTAAGAACATCATGAAGTCCTCTTACAATTGAGCTATGGCTTCTTACAATACCAACATTCCTCATCATTGAAGAACGAAGTTGCCAAATATATTTCTTCGCTCTGATCTTATTCTTGGTTTTTTCTTTATACATTCTAATAAAATCAGGATTAATTTTATTTATTTTTTTAATTGGTGAACTATTAATATTTTTTGCAACAATTCTTCCAAATACCATTGATTCAAGTAATGAATTAGAAGCCAATCGATTTGCGCCATGTATGCCTGTTGCCGCAACTTCACCACAACACCAAAGCCCTTCCACTGAAGTTTTTCCATCCAGGTCCGTTTTAACTCCCCCTATATGATAATGAGCAACCGGAAGTATTGGCAATAAATCTATTTTTGGATTAAGTCCTGCCGCTTGACAATATGAGGCAACTTGCGGGTATTTTGCTTCAAATTTACTCCTCACTTTACGGCAATCAAGAAAGACAGAGTTTCCTTGCTCTATTTGCTTAAATAAATTTTGAGCAACCAGGTCTCTGGGTGCCAACTCATTTTCTGGATGAACTCCAAGCATAAACCTCTCTTCATTTTGATTTACCAGATAAGCACCATCACCTCTAATTGCCTCGGTCGCAAGTGGAGTAGGGTCCAAACCAAAATCAAGCCCTGTTGGATGGAATTGAATAAACTCCATATCAGTCAAGACTGCACCCGCTTGTGCAGCAAGGGCTATTCCCTCACCATAAGAACTTCTTGGGTTAGTTGTATTAGCAAATATTCCTCCAAGTCCCCCAGTAGCAAGCACAACATTTGAACTTTCAATAACAACATGATTATCTGGAACATTTTCTTGTACCAATCTTCCAATAACCCCATGTATGATGTTATTTTCTGACATAATTCTGTCAATTGAGACGTTTTCTAAAACCGTAATATTTTCACTTTCACTAACTTTTTTTATTAAGCCTCTCATAATTTCAATACCGGAACTATCACCCTTTGATCTTACTATTCGGTTTCTGCTATGAGCGGCTTCAAGGCCTAAATCAAAAGATCCGTCATTATTTTTATCAAAGTTTACCCCAATGTTCTCAAGATCACTTATAATACTCTCTGCCTCACTGATGACTTTTCGAATGACGTTCTTGTCAGCTAGACCTTTTGCAGTTGTAACAGTATCTTCAACATGATTTTCGACACTGTCGTTAATTCCCACTGCTGCAGCAATGCCACCTTGTGCCCACATACTAGAGGTATTCATGCCTAAAGTACTTTTTGTTATAATGCAGACTTTTCGAGGTGCTAGGTTAAGTGCTACAGTTAGTCCAGCCACACCGCCACCCACAATAACCACATCTGGTCTATAAATAGAGTCAGCCATAATTAGCTTCTTCCAATTTCCAACATTCGATCTATCGATAAGCGGGCTCGGTTAATAATATCTTCATCTACTTCTATTTGAAATTGATTAAAACGAATTGCGTCGTATATTTTTTTTAGAGATATTCTTTTCATATGTGGACATAGATTGCAAGGTCTTACAAACTCAACACCAGGATTTTCAATGGCTACATTATCACTCATAGAGCATTCGGTGACCATTATTACTTTTTGTGGTTGATTTTCTTTTACATAATTGCTCATGCCAGCTGTGGATCCTGCAAAATCACTAACAGCTACTACTTCTGGAGAGCACTCAGGATGAGCGAGTACAACAATGTCTCTATGTTGTTCTTTATAGGCTAATATTTCTTGCGCTGTGAATCTCTCATGCACTTCACATCGTCCTTTCCATGAAATAATTTTTACTTTTGTTTGTGAAGCAACATTTTTTGCTAAAAACTCGTCAGGCAGAAATATTACACTCTCAGTTCCTAGTGCTTCTACCACTTTTTTTGCGTTACCTGATGTACAACAAACATCTGTTTCAGATTTTACTTCAGCAGACGTATTGACATATGTAACGACTGGAACACCAGGGTATTTTTGTTTTAATAATTTAATATCATTGGCCGTAATAGAGTCAGCAAGAGAACATCCTGCTCTCATATCTGGTATTAAAACATTTTTGTCAGGACTTAAAATTTTTGCAGTCTCAGCCATGAAATGGACACCACAAACGATTATTGTTTCAGCTTTTGAATCCCTCGCTTCATAAGCAAGCTTTAATGAATCTCCTACAATATCGGAAACACAATGAAATATTTCAGGTGTCTGATAATTGTGTGTAAGAATAGCAATATTTTTTTCTTTTTTAAGTTTATTTATCTCATGTATCAGTGGCGCATGAAATGGCCATTCCACGGCAGGGATTACCTTTTCTACTCCTTTATAAAGTTCAGCTGTAGCATTTTGAACTTCAGGAGTAAAATTTGAAGGGTATTTTAATTCTTCACTTAACATATATTATTATTTTATTATCTATTATTAGAATTATAGTTAAATGTATATATTTCAACAATACAACTTATCCCTAAAAAATAGGGAAATTTGCCGTCGTGCTGGAATTGGTAGACAGGCTGGTTTGAGGGATCAGTGAACATAGTTCGTGAGAGTTCGAGTCTCTCCGACGGCACCAAAATAAAGATATGATATAAGTAAGCTTAAGTTATGAATATTTTATTTATAGGACCTACAAGAATTGGAGATACTATCTTAGCATCATCAATTATAAACTTCTTAATTGATCAAAATAAAAAATCTAAATTCACTGTTATTGCCAGTCCATTCTCTAAAGATCTTTATGAAAAAATGCCTAATCTTGAAAAAATTATTGTAATAAATAAAAAAAAATATGGTCTGCATTGGTTAAATATTTGGCGGTCTTGTATATTTAAAAAATGGGATTTAGTTGTTGATTTAAGATCATCAATTACAGCTTATTTATTGTTCACAAAATCTCGAAAAATTTTTAAGGGCAATGATAATTTTCATAAAATTATTCAATTTACAAATTTTCTTAAGACTTCAAAAAAAATATCACCCTTAATTTGGTCTGACTCAATCGATGAAGCCGAAAGTAACAACAAGATAAAAAATGAGGGTCCTTTTATAGCAGTAGCTCCGTATTCAAATTGGAATAAGAAAGACTGGTCTATAGAGAAATACTTAGAATTATTTAAAGATGAATTCTTTAAGGACTATATTTTAATATTTACAGGAATATCAAAAGATATTCCAAATATGGAAAAGTTTAATAAATTAATGAGAGATCCATCGCTAAATATAATAAATTTATTTGATTGGGGAAATTTACGACACATGATTCCTATTTTCAAAAAATGTAATTTCTTCATAGGAAGTGATAGTGGGCTTATGCATCTGGCTGCATCAGCAAAATGCAAAACTTTCGCACTTTTTGGCCCTACAAACGAGATTGTCTACGGCCCATGGGGAGATCATAAAATTATCAAATCACATGATTATCCGGCGATCGATGATCCTCTTAATTTATCTGTTGAAAAAGTTCTCAATACAATTAAGAAGGAGATGGCATGATTGATCTCATAATTCAAAATGGAAAAGTCGTTTCGCACAATAAAGTTAGCAATACTGATATAGCAATTAAAAATGGAAAAATATTCAAGATTGGCAATTTAAATAAAGAAAAGTCAAAAGAAAGATTTAACGCCTCAGGACTTCATATTCTTCCAGGTGTTTTTGACACTCAAGTACATTTTAGGGAGCCAGGAAATACTAAAAAAGAAGACTTAAAATCAGGCAGCTACGCAGCAGTTGCTGGGGGTGTTACATCTGTATTTGATATGCCCAACAATAAGCCAAGCATTACAACAAAGTCTTTATTTATAAAAAAATTAGGAATGGCAAAAAATAGAATGGTTTGTAATTACGCTTTTTACTTTGGTGCAGAAAAAGACAATATTGCTGAAATTAAAAAAGTTGAGAAGCTCAAGGGATGCTGTGGTGTAAAAGTGTTTGTAGGATCTTCCACAGGTACTTTATTAGTATCAAATCATAAAAACATACAAAATATAATGAAAAATACTAAAAAAATGATTTCGTTCCATTCAGAAGACGAAGATCTTCTGAACACAAGAAAGAAATATATTAAAAATAATGAACCTAAGTCACATGAAGTATGGAGAAATGTTGAAACTGCAATTAGATCGACAAGAAACCTTATTAAATCTGCAAATTTAACAAAAAAGAAAATTCATATTTTACATATTACAACTGCTGATGAAGTAAAATTACTTCTAAGAAATAGAAAATATGTAACTTTTGAGGTAACTCCCCAACACTTAGTATTATCATCAACTAATTGTTATAAAAAAATTGGTACGTATGCTCAAATGAATCCGCCTATAAGAGGAAATAAGCATAGGGCACATCTTAGAAAGACTCTTAAAGAGGGTAAAATTGATGTTATTGGATCTGATCATGCTCCTCATTTAAAATCTGAAAAAAATAAATCTTATCCAAATAGTCCCTCAGGAATGCCAGGTGTACAAACATTATTGCCTATTTTATTAAATGAAGTTTCAAAAAAAATGATTTCTATAATGGATGTTGTAAAATTGACCAGTTTCAATCCAAGAAGAATCTTCAAAATTAAGAATAAAGGTTTGATTAAAGTTGGTTTCGATGCAGATATTACTATCGTTGATTTAAATAAAGTAAAGAAAGTACTTAATAAAGATATGAAAAGTAAATGTGGCTGGTCACCATTCCATGGAGAAAAATTAACGGGTTGGCCTATTGGTACAATTGTTAATGGCAAAAAAGTTTTTTGGAATAATAAAATTCTAAGAAATGCTTATGGAAAGCCAATTGAGTTTAACTAACTTTTGGCGATAAATGATGTATTTTTAAAATTAGGCTTACCATACTTCATTATTTTTTTGTCTAAAGTTTTTATGCAGCCACCTGCATATCTTAAGATCGCATCCCCTGCAGCAATATCCCATTCCATAGTCCTGCCATGTCTTGGATAAATATTCGCAGTACCATCAGCTATATAGCATAATTTAATTGAACTACCTGTTCTAATAATCTTATTAGCATTAAATTTCTTAAATACAGTCCTTTTAGCTTCTAATATTTTTTCTTTTGACAGTCCATGTGAGCGACTAAATACCAAAATATTTTTCTTTCTTTTTTTAACCTTAATAACTTTTATATTCTTTAGTTTTCCTTTTTGATCAAACTTAGCAAAATATGATTTTTTACTCTTTGTGTAATAAAACTTATTCTTAGCTGGCATATAAATTAAACCATAAATAGGTTTTTTATTCACAATAAGAGCAATATTAACTGTAAATTCACCATTACCCTTTAGAAATTCTTTGGTTCCATCTAGTGGGTCAACAAGCCAAAATATTTTCTTATTTTTAATGTAACTATTATCTAATTCTTCTGAAACGATAGGAATTTTTGGAAAATATTTTCTTAATCCCTTGCATATTATAGAGTTTGCTTTTAAATCGGCGTTAGTCACAGGGCTATTATCTGATTTAAGCTTTTTAGTAACTTTTTTATTGTAAATCTCTATAATTTCTTGTCCCGCATTAAATGCTAATGCAATTAATTTTTGCGATTTATCGTCGTCTATAATCATTTTCTTGTTAGTTTTTGTAGATTAGACAATATGACAAATATATTATACATACCAGTTGAATTTAATAACTATTATGCAAAGTACAACATCTGTAATAAAAAATATAAAACCGACAGTTGTGGCGATGTCAGGAGGTGTAGACTCTTCTGTTGCTGCAGCCTTAATGAAGAAAGAAAATGAAAATGTCATTGGAGTTACATTAAGGCTATATGATGAGAAGAAAATTTCTAAATCAAAATCTTGTTGCTCAGGCGCAGACATTGTAGACGCTAAGAAGATTGCTAGCGATATAACTATTCCACATTACGTTTTAGACTATGAAAAAATATTCAAAAAAAATGTAATACAGCCTTTTATCAATGACTATGAAAAGGGTCGTACCCCTATTCCATGTATTAATTGCAATGAAAAAGTAAAATTTTTGGATCTCATCGAGTTTGCAAAGAGTTTAAATGCAAAGAGTTTAGTAACTGGTCACTATATAAAAAAAATTAAGGTAAACAATGAGTGGAGATTGTATATTCCAGAGGATACTGACCGCGATCAATCTTATTTTTTATTTACAACGAAAAAGAAGGATCTCGATTTTCTGGATTTTCCTCTTGGTTATCACAAGAAAGACGAAATAAGAAATATAGCGAAGAATCTGGATTTTCATTTATATGATAAAAAAGATAGTCAGGATATTTGTTTTATTCCAGACGGCAATTATAAAGATTTTATTAGAGATAGTGTTAAGAATTCAAAAGGAGATATTGTTGATACTGAAGGGAGAGTACTTAATTCACATGAAGGCATTCACAATTTTACAGTTGGGCAAAGAAGAGGGTTAGGAGTTTCAAAGAAAAATCCTTTATATGTTAAGGAAATAATTACGGAAAAAAATCGGGTTATAGTAGCTGAAAAAGAGGAGGTAAAATCTTCAACTATAATGGTTGACAGATTAAATCTTCTCACGGACATATCTGATCTCAATATATTAGTAAGAGTAAGGTCTACTGGAAACTTATTAAAATCAGTAATTGAAATTCAATCAGATAATAAAGCTATAGTTAATTTGTCAAAACCCGAAAGTAGTGTCTCACCTGGTCAAGCATGTGTTTTTTATTCTAAAGATGAATACGGAACACGTCTCTTGGGCGGCGGATGGATCCAGTCGACAAACTAATTAATTTGTATATGATGGCAATCTTTGGCGGGGTAGCTCAGTTGGTTAGAGCGGAGGAATCATAATCCTTAGGTCGGGGGTTCAAATCCCTCTCCCGCTACCAAAGCAATTAATTAGGGAGTATATTATATATTAAGGTATTCAGAAACTTTTGCGTTCCAAGAGTATTGACTTCTTGCTCTTTCTTTACCATTTTTTCCTAATTTAACTCTCAATTCTTTATTACTAAGTAATTTATCAATATTTTTAGTAATACTAACTTGATTACCCTCCTCACATAATAATCCCGTTTTGTTATCTATTACTGCATCAGAAATGCCTCCACTTAGAGTTCCAATGCTGGCAATTCCATGAAACGCAGCATCAATAAATACCATACCAAATCCTTCAATAGACTCTCCAACCTGAATTGGAGTCATTATAAATAAGTCGGAACTTTGTAAAACTAATGACTTTTCTGGTTCAGTAATCCAACCAAGAAAGATTACATTTTTTTCAAGTTTCAACATTCTTACATATTTTTTAATTTCATCTAAGTATGGCCCCTTACCTGCAACCAGATATAGCATGTTAGGAAATTTTGATTTTAATTCTGATATTGCATTTATTACAAACTTATGGCCCTTTCGTTTTTCAACTCTAGCAAGAGTTGTAATAATAGGATATGCATCTCTAATAATTTTTTTAACATTCTCCCTATCTTCGTTACTAATAAAATCTTCATAAATATCAATTCCTGGATGAATAATTTTAATTTTATCAGAACTTATATTCAATGATGCTATCATGAGATCTCTTGTATAGGCAGAATTAGCCGCAATTTTATGACAATTTTCATAAGATTTAATTATGCGTCTTTTTTTAATATTTAAAAAAGCGTAAAATTTATCAAAATATTTTTTTGGTATTTCAGTACCATGAGCTAGTACAACTATTTTTACATTTACTTGTTTTAGATATTCAACACTTTTCCATGAATCAGCATAAATAGCTTCGATATTGTTATTTGCTATAATTTTTTTTAAATAAATTGCTTTACGTCTTCGTCTATATGGCTTCCAACCAGAGAATCGTTTTATTTTATAATTTTTATTCTCATCATCTAAAGTTTTTTTTCCGTCAGACAAAACTAGCACCTCCTTACCTGCACTAGTCATAGCTTCAGCCATGCCTGTCATCAAGGACTCAATCCCTCCAATTTTAGGAAAAAAACATTGTGTCGTGATAATAATCACAGATAAAAATCTATTCTTTCCACTTTATAGAGCAACCGATGCTTGGTATTTGCTCTTTTGGGCCTATTCCTGTATCAGCTATCTGTAACATTGCCTCAAGAAGTTCTTTTTTTGCATTAGGTATTAATTGTTGCTGTGAAGCTTCAAGCCTACCTCGATACTGAAGTTCATTTTTAGCATTAAAACCAAAAAAGTCAGGTGTGCAAACTGCATCATACGTTCTGCCAGTATTTTGCGTTTCGTCATAAACGTAAGGAAAAGTGAATTTATTATTCTTCGCAAAAAGTTTCATATTTTCAAATGAGTCTTCCGCTCCATATTTAGGATCATTGACGTCATTTGACATGATAGCAATAATGCCAATACCTTTGTCTTTTATTAAATTGCAATCTTCAACTATTCTTCCAATTACTGACTTGACGTAAGGACAATGATTACAAATAAACATAACCAAGGTGCCATTGGTTCCTTTTATAGTGTCAAATTGGTAACTATTGCCATCTGTACCTAATAAATTAAAGTCAGGTGCTTTCCAACCAAAATCACAAATAGGAGTTTCTAATGCAACCATAATTCTCTTCAGTTTTTGCCTATAAAAGATACTATATATTTAAATAATATTTTATTAAATAAAAACCTATGATTTACTCACTTGGCGATAAGCAATTAAACAAAAATAATTTAGATTTTTGGGTAGCGCCTAATGCAATGGTAATTGGGGACGTATCCCTTAAGAAAAATGCAAGCGTATGGTTTGGAAGTGTATTAAGAGGTGATAACGATCCAATTATTTTAGGAGAGAATTCTAATATTCAAGATAACTCTGTTTGTCACACAGATGATGGAATGCCTCTTGAAATTGGTGATTATGTAACTGTAGGTCATAAAGTTATTCTTCATAGTTGTACTGTGGGTAGTTATTCTCTTATAGGCATGGGGTCTACTGTTCTAAATAAAGCAAAAATTGGAAATAATTGTCTAGTAGGTGCAAATTCTTTAGTCACTGAAGGAAAAGAGTTTCCAGACAATTCACTTATTGTGGGTTCACCCGCAAAAGTAAAACGAGAGTTGACAGACATGGAAAAAAAGATAATTGAATTAAGCGCTTTGCACTATGTTGAAAATATGAAACGATATAGGAAAGAATTAATAGAGGGGAAATAATGTCAATAAATTTTGACTACATTATTGCAGGAGGTGGTTCAGCTGGATGTGTACTAGCTAATCGACTTTCAAAAGATCCAGACGTCAAAGTTCTTCTTCTAGAAGCCGGAGGAACTGATTGGCACCCATTCATTAAGATGCCTTCAGGTGTCTCCAAGATTATGGCCGGTGAAACTTTCGATGCAAAACTTTATAACTACGCATATTATACTGAAGGGCAACCACATTTAAATAATCGAAAACTTTTCTTTCCCAGAGGAAAAGGAGTTGGTGGTTCAAGTAACATTAACGGGATGCTATATATAAGAGGACACGCTCGTGACTATGATATCTGGAGACAACTTGGAAATACAGGTTGGTCTTATGAAGAAGTTTTGCCCTATTTTAAGAAAAGTGAAAACAACGAAAATGGATCTGACCTATATCATGGATCTAATGGAGAACTAAAAGTTTCTAACCCAAATTTGGATACCAATCCATTACACCATGCATTTATAGAGGCGGGTCAACAAGCAGGATATAAATATAATCCTGATTTTAATGGGGAAGACCAAGAGGGAGTTGGTCCTGTATCTCAAAATATTGATAATGGAAGAAGAGCAAGTACTGCATACTCATTTATTGAGCCTGTGAAAAATAGGAAAAACCTCACAATTTATACCAACTCAGTTACTTCAAAACTTTTGTTCGATAAAAATAAATGCATTGGAGTTAAATTTTTAAGAAAAAATAAATTAGAGAGAGTATTTGCTGACAGAGAAGTTATAGTATGTGGTGGAGCCATAAACTCTCCTCAGATACTTCTTCTATCAGGAATTGGAAAAGCTGATTATTTAAAAAAATGGGATTTAAATGTTATTAGTGACCTCCCTGGGGTTGGAGAAAATTTGCAGGATCATTTAGATATTCTTACGCATAACGAATGTACCCAGCCTGTGACTGATGCCAAATATGTTATGGGACCTTTTGGTTTCCTTAAGCAAGCATGGATTCTAGGTATGTGGGGAACGCTTAGAAAAGGACCTGGAGGCATGATTCCGCTTAATGTCCTCACTTTCTTGAAGACGGATGCCTCTCTTGATTTGCCTGATATCCAAATGCATTTTTTAAGTGTCTTGTTGCAAGATCATGGCGCAAAGCTGCCTGAGTCGCACTGCTTTAGTAATCATATTTGTCAATTACGCCCAGAAAGTAGAGGATATATTGCTCTAAAGTCTCTCGACCCTCGTGTTGCGCCTGTAATTCAGCCAAACTACTTTGCTGAACAAAAAGATAGGGATGTTATGATAGAAGGCGTAAAAATGTCTCGAGATATTATAAGTCAAAAAGCATTCGACGAATATCGTGGCAAGGAAATATCACCAGGTATTGAAGTTCAGTCAGACGAACAAATAGAAAATTTTATTCGAGAAAAAGCGGAAACAATTTATCACCCAGTTGGTACATGTAAAATGGGAAGTGATGAAAATGCGGTTGTCGATGATAAGTTGAGAGTTCGAGGAGTTGAAAACCTTCGAGTAGTTGACGCTTCTATAATGCCTAATTTAGTTGGTGGAAATACAAATGCACCAACAATTATGATTGCTGAAAAAATAGCAGATCATATTTTAGGCAATGATTTTTTACCTGCATTAGATCTTTCCCAGTCTTATAAACAGTCAGCATAGTTTTGAGAAAATTATTATTTTCGTTGCTAGGTATTGTAGTCATATTTGTCATATTCTTAATTATACAAAATTATAGAAATACAATTAATTTTGACTCTAAAAAATTTTTAGAGGTTGAGAAAAATTATAGTTATCAAATAAAACGAGACTCTTACGGTGTTCCACATATTCATGGTATTAGAGATAAAGATGCAGCTTTTGGATTTGCGGTTGCTCAGGCTGAAGACGATTTAGAGCACATAGAAATGATGATTAAAATGTCTAGAGGAACTCTTTCCGACTTTAATTTTTCTTTTGATTCTATCTCAGCCCTGTATTCACTTTTAACTGGAAATGGTGATATAATGGAAAATATAGATGCCATTGAAGGAGTCGAATTAGATTTTTTGATTAAATTTTTTGATACTATAAGTACAGTTGAGAAAAAAATTACTGAAATTCCTAAGGAAACGCTTGACTATATAACTGCATACTCTGATGGATTAAATTATTATGCAGCAATAAATCCAACATTAGTTGATCAATCTCTCTATCCAACTACAGCAAAAGATTTATTAGTTGGGATGACTTTTCAATTGCCTTTATTCTATGGCATAGATCATACAATAAATGAAGTTATAAATTTAATGAGTGATGACAATCAAGTTATGGCTATAAATAAAAATGACTTATCGAATAACCCTTTAGTAGCAAGCATTAAATCACATTTTAAACCCTCAGGTTCAAATGCTTTTGCTGTTTCAAAAAGAAGATCAAAAGATAACGAAACTATGCTGATTATCAACTCTCACCAGCCTCTTACTGGACCAGTTGCCTGGTATGAAATTCACCTCAAAAGTGATGAAGGCCTAAATATTATGGGTGGAACTTTCCCTGGATCACCATTTGTTCATAAAGGCTTTAACGAGCACTTGGGTTGGGGAGCAACAGTTAATCAACCAGACTTATCTGATATATATAAGCTTACGATAAATCCAAAAAATAATGATCAATATTTATTGGACGGTGAATGGACTGATTTTATAAAAAGAGATCAAGTCTTTCGAGTAAAGTTATTTGGACCGTTATATATTAATTATCCAATTACTATGTATCATTCAGAGCATGGCCCTGTTTTAAAAGATGGTGAAAAAGCCTATGCAATAAGGTTTGTTGGCATGGATACTATTAATCATTCTACCGCGTGGTTCAAAATGAATAAGGCAAAAAATTTTGATGAGTGGATTGGAGCATTAAAAATGCAGCAAATTGCTAGCTTTAACTTAGTTTATGCTGATAAAGAAGATAACATTTACTTTGTACATAATATGAAAGCTCCAAAAAGAAATTCTGATTATGATTGGACAAAAGTACTTCCAGGTGATGATAGAAATTTAATTTGGACAGAGTATCATAACTTTAAAGAGATTCCACAGATTTTGAATCCAGACTCAGGATATTTATTTAGTACTAATCAAAACCCATTTTTTGTTACGAGTAAGGCCGATAATCTATTAATTGACAATTTTGATTCCACTATGGGCCTGCAAACGAGGACAACAAATAGAGCGTACCGATCTTTTGAATTATTTGAAGGTAATGACTCTATTTCTTTTAATGAATTGGACAAGTTTAAACATGACAACAAATATTCATATAATTCTCGTCAATATAGGTTTTTAAAAAAAATACTAGATTATGATTTTAAAGGAGATCAAAGATTGATTGATGCTCAAGATTTTCTTAGTGATTGGGATTTAGGAACTGACTCAAATAATCAGCATGCAGCTTTTGGGGTGTGCATACTTTCACCTGAGTGGTTGGCTGAGATTACAAGAGAATTAGAGCCAGACGCAATTCAGATATTTAAAGATTGTGTGGATGAATTTGAAATTAATTTTGGAGGTTTAAGCATTAGCTGGAAAGAAGTCAGCTTTCTCGAACGAGGTAATAATTTAGTTCACATTCAAGGCGGACCAGATGTTTTAAGAGCAATATACTCGCCAAGAACAGAAGATGGTATTTTGAAAGCTGTTGCTGGAGATGGTCTGTATATCTATGTAAAATGGAACAATGAACAAGAAATGATTTCCAAAAGTATTCATCAGTTTGGAAGTGCAACAATGGATAGATCTTCAGATCATTATGACGATCAAATTCATTTATTTGCTAGAGAAGAACTAAAAAATACCTTTTTTAACGAAATTCAATTTCCATAAAACAATTTAATTTTTTGATAACTTTCAACTTGTAGAAAATAAATTTCGCTATAAAATTTTGGAATGCTTCTGCACGAACATTTAGAAAATAAATTAGATAAACAGCCAGATTTCTTATTCTCTGAGTTCCAAGGTAAACAAATTACATATCGTGAGGCAAATACTTTATGTAATAAACTAGCTCATTCATTGATTTCAGCAGGGCTAAAGAAGGGTGATCGATTTGCATTTTTATCGAAGAATTCCTCTGAAATGGCATTTATGTACTATGCAGCTTCTAAAGTTGGAATTGTACCGGTTCCTCTTAATTATCGCTTAGCTGATCAAGAATGGGAATATATCGTTAATGACTCACAATCTAAAATTATGATTATAAGAGGTAATGAGTATTGTGAGAGAATACAAAAAAGTAGAGATAATTACAAACATATACAAAATTTTATTTATATTGAGTCATCAAAGTTTGGAAGTGATTGGATAGAATTTTATGATTGGATTAGCTATCAACCAGATGAAAAGCCTCAAATTGATGTTAGCGCTGAAGATGATGTCTACCAAATGTACACGAGCGGCACTACTGGTCATCCAAAGGGAGCTGTCTTACAGCAAAAAAACGTCGCAGCGAATATAAGGCAGTATTTAAACAGCTTGAAACTGCCAACTCCCTCAAGGACATTGCTAGTAGCACCAATGTATCATGCGGCTGCTATGATTAATATGTGTGGTTGTATTGCTATTGGCGGCACTAATATAATTCAGGAAGATTTTATTCCACAAGATGTTGTTAATTGCCTAGCGAAAGAAAAAATTACCCACACAGTTCTTGTTCCAGCGATGATACAAGCATGTTTGGTTTCAGTACCTGATGTGGCAAGCCATGAGTATTTAGATTTAGACCAAATACATTATGGGGCATCGCCAATAGCTCCTGAAACTTTAAAAAAAGCAATGGATATTTTTAAGTGTAAATTTGGACAAGGCTTTGGAATGACAGAGACAGTAGCTGTAATCTGCTTAATGACACCTGAAGAACATATCCGTGCTATCGAAGAAAAACCTGATCTTTTAAAATCTTGTGGAAGACCGGCTATAGATACTCAAGTTGAAATTAGAGATGAAAATGATAATCCACTTCCTGTTGGAGAGATAGGGCAGATTTGTGCAAAAGGTCCTCAGATTATGAAAGGGTACTGGAATAAAAAAGAAGAAACAGAAAAGGCATTAATGGGGGGATGGATGCATACAGGCGATGCTGGACGAATGGATGAAGAGGGATTTGTTTATATCCAAGATAGAATCAAAGACATGATAGTATCGGGTGGTGAGAATATTTATTCAACAGAAGTAGAAGCAGCCTTGTTTGCTCATCCAGATATTATTGATGCTGCCGTCATTGGTGTGCCTAATGAAAAATATGGTGAAGTAGTTAAAGCTTGTATTGTAAAAAAAGAAGGTTCTGATTTAACCGAGGAAGATGTAATCAATTTTTGTAAAGACAGAATTGCAAGCTATAAAAAACCTCAGTCAATTGATTTTATCGATGAAGTTCCTAGAAATGCAAGTGGTAAAGTTCTTAAAAAAGTATTACGTGAACCGTATTGGAAAGATCAGGATCGACAAGTAAGTTAAGCAGTAGCAGTACCACCGACAGTTAAGTTTTCAATTAGCATAGTTGGCTGACCAACACCTACAGGGACACTCTGGCCATCTTTGCCACAAGTTCCTATACCACTATCCATTTTTGAATCGTTGCCGACCATCTTTACTCTTTTCAGCACGTCTGGTCCATTACCTATCAACGTAGCTCCCTTGACAGGATTTGTAATTACCCCATTTTCAATTTTATAAGCTTCTGTGCAAGTGAATACAAACTTTCCACTGGTAATATCTACTTGACCACCACCAAAATCTACTGCATACAATCCGTTTTTTACTGATTTAAGAATTTCTTTTGGATCTCTGTTTCCAGATAACATGTGAGTATTGGTCATTCTCGGCATTGGTAAATGTGCGTAACTTTCTCTTCGTCCATTTCCTGTTGGACTAACTCCCATCAATCTTGAATTGAGTCGGTCTTGCATATACCCCGTCAAAATTCCATTTTCAATTAAAGTAGTACAACTCGTGGGTGTTCCCTCATCATCTACACTTAGAGATCCTCTTCTTGAGTCAATAGTGCCATCATCGACTACAGTTACTGCTTCATCAGCAATTTTCTCTCCAAGTAAATTGGAGAATGCAGATGTTTTTTTTCTATTAAAATCTCCTTCAAGTCCATGTCCAATCGCTTCATGAAGAAGTACTCCCGGATATCCTGGACCAAGTACCACATCCATTTCACCTGCAGGTGTATCTACCGAAGTTAAATTTATTTCTGCTTGATAAATGGCATCGTCTACTTGTTGCTTCCAATGACTTGGATCTAGAAAAGATGAATAATCGACTCTGCCACCTGAACCCCTGCTTCCATTTTCCTGTCTACCATCTTTTTCTAATACAATTGAAATATACAATCTGACTAATGGCCTTAGATCTTCTATAACAATTCCTCCTGGCCTGTAGATACGAACTGCTTGCCACTCACCATTTAAAGATGCGGAGACTTGTTTGACCTGGGTATTTTTTGAACGTGCATATTCATCGATATCTTTTAATACATTAACTTTTTCAGAAAATTCTGTTTCATTAATAGGGTTCGTTTCTTTGTATAGTTTTCTATTAGTCTGGGAGAACGCAGCATTAAAATTTGCGTTGTTGTCTTTCGTAACAAAATTTACTGTATCAGATGCTTTTTTAAGAGACTTTTCATCTATATCAGATGAATGAGCATAGCCAGAACTTTCACCTGCAACAGCTCTTAAACCAAAACCCTTCGATTTATCAAAAGAGGCACTTTTTAATCTTTGGTCATCGTAGACAAAGCTTTCACTCTCACAAAATTCCATGAATAGTTCACCATCATCGGCCTTGTGAAGGGCGTTTGAAACTATTTTATCAACACTGCTATTGTCCAGATTGCTTCTAGAGAAGAATAGGCTATCAGTTGATTGATTCTTTATGTTTTTACTCATATTCAAATGCTCAGTGAAATTACTCTAATTTTTAAAATTTATACTAAAAAAACCCTAAAAACTAATAAAAATTGCGTCAAACTGTCGCAAAATTACTCATAGTTTCTAAGAATTTAAACAGTATATATTAGAAGATAATGTTAACACCCATATTTTCAATATTTAGACTAACAATGAGCATGTTCTTAAAAGTTTCTATTTTAGTTTTTTTGCCTTTTGCAGCATTTGCTAAAGAGGGTAAATCAGAAAACTGGCAACTTAGCTTTCAGGAGCCAGCAACTGATTTGATGTCAGATATTATTTCTTTCCATAGTTACATCCTCATGCCAATTATAACTGGTATTTCTTTGCTTGTCTTAGGCTTGCTTCTTTACATAATGTTTAGGTTTAACAGTAAGAGAAATGTAGTTGCATCTACGACAACTCATAACACAGTGATAGAAATACTATGGACTGTAATCCCAGTAATACTTCTAATAATAATAGCCATTCCATCTTTTAGATTGCTGTATGTTTCAGAAACAATTCCAAAAGCTGACTTGACCATCAAGGCAATAGGTAATCAATGGTATTGGACCTACGAATATCCAGATTACGAAGACATCGCATTCGACGCAAATATGCTTTTAGAAAACGAGTTATCAGACCCTAAGTTGAGACTCTTAGAAACAGATACCCAGATTGTTGTACCTGTAAATAAGGTTGTCAAACTTCAAATCACATCTGCAGATGTCCTTCATGCATGGACCATTCCTGCATTTGGTGTAAAAATGGATGCAGTACCTGGTAGACTTAATGAAACATGGTTTAAGGCTAATAAAGAAGGTATTTATTACGGTCAATGTTCAGAGTTGTGTGGGGCTAAGCACGCATTTATGCCTATTAATGTTAAGGTTGTATCAGAAAGTGAATTTGACGATTGGCTAGTCTTCGCAAAAGAAGAATATGCATCTTCTGGAATAGACTATTCAAATGAAACGTTTGAAATTGCAAAGAACTAAGTAATTTTTTTTATTAAAAGGAGTAAATAAAAATGGCGGACATAACAGCAGATCAAGTAGGGAGTCATGACCATCATCCAACTGGATGGAGAAGGTATCTATATTCTACAAATCATAAAGATATAGGAACCTTATACTTAATTTTTGCAATTATTGCGGGCTTAGTCGGAACTGGTATGTCAGTTTTAATGCGAATGGAGCTAATGTATCCTGGCGATGGAATATTAGGCGGTGATCATAATCTTTATAACGTTCTGGTTACCAGTCATGGTTTGTTAATGATATTTTTTATGGTAATGCCAGCTATGATTGGAGGATTTGGCAACTGGATAGTTCCTCTAATGATCGGTGCCCCAGATATGGCTTTTCCTAGAATGAATAACATTTCATTTTGGTTGTTGCCAGCATCCCTAATTCTACTAATTGCTTCACTTTTTGTTGATGGTACATCCGGCGGCCCAGGTGTTGGAGGTGGTTGGACAATTTACCCTCCGCTTTCTGCAAATTTAGGCTCGCCAGGTCCTGCTGTTGACTTAGCAATTTTTTCTCTTCACTTAGCTGGTGCTTCTTCAATACTTGGTGCGATAAATTTTATAACGACAATCTTTAATATGAGAGCGCCAGGCATGACTTTACACAAGATGCCCCTCTTTGTTTGGTCCATTCTTGTCACAGCTGTTTTATTACTATTATCTCTTCCTGTATTGGCTGGAGCTATAACAATGCTTCTAACTGATAGAAATTTTGGCACGGCATTTTTCAGTGCTGCCGAGGGTGGAGATCCTGTTTTATTCCAGCACTTATTCTGGTTTTTTGGACATCCTGAAGTCTACATTCTTATTTTACCTGGCTTTGGGATCGTGAGTCATGTTGTAGCAACATTTTCTAAGAAACCTGTGTTTGGTTATCTTGGTATGGCTTATGCGATGGTTTCAATTGGTTTCCTGGGCTTTATTGTCTGGGCTCACCATATGTATACTGTTGGCATGGACGCAGATGTAAAGGCTTACTATATTTTTGCAACTATGGTGATTGCAGTACCTACCGGCATCAAGGTATTTTCATGGATTGCGACAATGTGGGGTGGTTCAGTAGAGCTTAAGACTCCTATGTTATGGGCAATAGGGTTTATTTTCCTATTTACTGTGGGTGGAGTTACCGGAGTTGTTCTGGCCAATGCAGGCATAGATCACTCTTTACATGATACGTACTATGTTGTCGCACATTTCCATTACGTACTATCAATGGGTGCAGTGTTTGCAATCTTCAGTGGTTTTTACTACTGGTTTGGTAAAATGTTTGGAAGTGATTATTCTGAACTATTGGGCAAATTACATTTTTGGTTAACATTTGTAGGGGTTAATTTAATCTTCTTCCCTCAGCATTTCTTGGGTCTTGCAGGCATGCCTAGGAGGTATGTAGATTATCCTGATGCTTACGCTGGTTGGAACTATATATCTTCAATTGGCTCATTTGTTACTTTGATTGGATTAGCTGTATTCTTCATAATGCTTGTTCATGCTTTTGTGAGACAGAAACAAACAGCTGACAATCCTTGGGGTGAAGGAGCAACTACTTTAGAATGGACGTTATCATCTCCACCACCTTTCCATCAATTTGAGGAGCTACCAGAAGTAAAGTAGTTAGGTCGCATGGTAAATATATCTTCAGTTTCTGATAAACAAGAAATTGGGATTAACTTATTCTTTTCAAAGATTGGTTTTTATATCTCCTTATTAAAACCAAGAGTAATGTCTCTCTCTATCTTTACTAGCTTTGTAGGCATGATTATTGCTCCAGGATTTATAACAATCTATGAAGGAGCTTTAATAATTCTAGCTATCTCGATTGGATCAGGTGCATCTGGTGCATTAAACATGTGGTATGAAAGAAAGACAGACCTGTTAATGGAGAGAACTAAGAATAGAGTGTTACCTATGGGGCTTATCAGTGCGAATGGAGCTCTTATTTATGGAATTACTTTGTCAGTATTTTCAATTTATCTTTTATACTATGTTGCAAATTTACTGTCTGCTTCAATTCTTCTTCTAACAATACTTTATTACATTTTTGTCTATACAATATGGCTAAAGAAAAGAACTCCACAAAATATTGTTATCGGTGGAGCCGCTGGAGCATTCCCCCCAATTATTGGATGGACAGCTGTTACTGGTAGTGTATCTCCTGAAATCAGCCTACTTTTTATTTTAATTTTTTTATGGACCCCGCCACATTTTTGGGCACTCGCACTCTATAAATCTGATGACTACAAAAGGGCAGGTATTCCAATGATGCCACTGGTTGTGGGAAATAAGAAAACAGTTAGTTTAATTATTGCTTATTCATTAACACTCTTACCTGTAACACTTCTAATGAGTTACTACTATTCATTATTCTTTGGAACTTTGTCATCTATTATGGGTATCTGCTTTATATATTTAGCATTAGATCTTAGAAAATATGTGGATCACGCCAAGTTATTAGAAAAAAAAGCACAAACTTTATTTTTCTTTTCCATTATTTATCTCTTTAATATTTTCGCAATCCTCCTTATTGATAATTTGTTATGGAACATATTATGATTAATAAAAAAATAAAAAGAAGAAACATAATTACAGCATTAATACTTGTTTTTTTTGTCGCCTCATTCTTCACATACACAATTTACAGGTTAAGTCTCGTATAAATGAATTTTTTTAATTTAAAATATAGTTCGAATACTTCTCTAGCAGTAGGCCTGCTTGGTATTGTTATATCGATGGTAATATTAGCCTATGCATCTGTGCCACTATATAATTACTTTTGTAAAGTTACAGGTTTTGGAGGTACCCCAAAAATTTACTCTCAAGAAAGTGTTTATATAACTGACTCTCTAATAGATGTAAGACTTGACTCAAACGTTGGATCAACTCTGAACTGGGACTTTTTCCCTGAGAAAAGAACACATCAAATTCAAATTGGTGAAAATAAATTAATCAACTACGTTATAATCAATAATACAGATCAAGCACTGAATGGAACTGCGGTATATAATGTTTCCCCAGCTGAGGCAGCAAAATACTTTAACAAAATAGAATGTTTCTGTTTTCAAAATACTGAATTAAAAGCTAATGAGAAAAAGATTATGCCAGTATCTTTTTATATCGATCCTGAAATTAAAAATGATCAATACGTAGCAGATCTATCCGAAGTTACTTTGTCCTATACCTTTTACGAAAACAGTGATACATAATTCCTATGAGTTCACGTAATCCAAATTCTCATGAGTATCATTTAGTAGAACCAAGTCCTTGGCCACTTTTAGCCTCAATTGGTGCGCTCATCTTGTGCATTGGGGCTGTAATTTATTTTAGAACTGATGACTTATGGTTAATGCTTATTGGATTAGCTATTGTAATTTATGTTACATACATGTGGTTTAGAGACATTATTATTGAAGGAGAACACCAGGGCCATCATACGCCTGTAGTTCAGATTGGTCTGAGGTACGGCATGACCTTGTTTATCGCTTCAGAAGTTATGTTCTTTGTTGCCTGGTTTTGGGCTTATTTCAATGCAAGTTTATTCCCTACTGAACAAATAGGATCTGTTTGGCCTCCGGCAGAAATACATTTAATGGATCCTTGGCATATACCATTGATAAATACTCTTATACTTTTGCTATCAGGTACAACCGTTACATGGGCGCACCACGCGCTAACAGAGGGAAATAGAAAAGAGTTGATCCAAGGTCTCTGGTGTACAGTAGGACTTGGCATTATTTTTACGGGCTTCCAGGTTTATGAGTATATGCATGCTGACTTCGCTTTTTCAGGACATATTTATGGAGCAACTTTCTATATGGCAACTGGTTTCCATGGTTTTCATGTATTAATGGGAACAGTGATGCTCATTGTTTGCTTAGGAAGATCAATTGCAGGACACTTTAAGGCTGATCATCACTTTGGTTTTGAAGCAGCTGCATGGTACTGGCACTTTGTAGATGTTGTGTGGCTATTTTTATTCGCTGCAATTTATGTCTGGGGATATTATTAAACTTAATCTATCTATTGATTAAAAATTTCTCTTTCCATTTTATTTTTCTAGTAACAATTTGCCTTCTTTTATTGCTTGGCTATTGGCAAACCCAAAGATTAGAGTGGAAGATGAATATAATTAATTCAGTTGAAAGTAATTATACGCTCAAACTGGACAAATTTCCTTTTGAAGGTGGCATAGATAAAGAATTTGAATTTATGCAAGTAGAGTTAAAAGGTTCTTTTATAAAAGAAAAACTTATGTATTTTTTTAAATCAAATTTAAGCGGGATGTCTGGCTTTGAAATTGTATTGCCTTTAAAAACCGAAAATAAAAAATATGTTTATGTGATCTTGGGATGGATACCTTATGATTTTAAAGAAAGTTTTAATCTCGATTTTATAGACTCAAACAAGGAGTTCATTGTCAATGGAGCCTTAATATATTCTAAAGAGAGAAAACCTTTAATACCTGAGAATGAATATTCGGCAAGTATATGGTACCTCCTAAATACTGATGAGATGGATAATTTTCATAAAATTGAATCAAGTCCATATATTCTTAAAATTATTGATCAAAATAAATTTGAGAATCTTTTAATTGAATTTGAGCCATCAAACATAACAAATAATCACATGCAATATGCAGTTACATGGTTCCTGCTATCAATTGTTATATTGATCATGTATATCTATTATATAAGACAAGGAATTACTAAAAATGAAGTATAGAAGTACAAGAGGAATAAACGAGGAGACTTTCAAGAAAGTTCTTTTTGCTGGATTAGCTGAGGACGGGGGGCTTTATGTGCCAATGAATTGGCCTCAAATAGATGTCCATAAGGTAGATAAGAATATTAGCTACAAAGACCTTACAAAATTAATTCTTTATCCATATGTTAAGGATTTTATTTCTATAATGGAACTGGAAAATATTATTAATACTTCCTATTCAAAACAGTTCTCATCAGAAAATCTTGTATCTTTTAAAGAGTTGAGTGATAACGAGATTATAGTTGAATTATTTAATGGTCCTACACTTGCATTCAAAGATTTTGCAATGCAATTACTTATTCCTTTATTTGATCATTTTTTAGAAAAAGAAAAGAAGAAAATAAATTTGATTGTTGCTACTTCAGGTGATACTGGATCTGCAGCAATTAATGCTGTAAAGCAAAGTAAGAACATAAGTATATTTTGTTTGTATCCTAGTAAGAGAATCTCAGATTTTCAAAGACGTCAAATGTCAACAGTTACAGAAAGCAATATCTTTTTGTGTGAAATTGATGGAACATTTGATGACTGTCAAAAAATAGTAAAAGATATTCTCAAGGATACTGAGTTCAGTTCCCAAAATAATATATCTGCAGTCAATTCGATTAATTGGGCACGAATATTAATTCAATGCGTATACTATTATTATACATATATAAATTATTTTGATGCATCCAGACCAACAGTTAATTTCTCGGTTCCAACAGGTAATTTTGGTGATATTTATGCAGGATATGTATCCTACAAGATGGGCCTACCAATAAATAAGTTAATCATTGCTACAAATGAAAATGATATCTTACATAGATTTATAAATACAGGAGTTTACGAGACAGAAAGCGTAAAAAAAACAACAAGCCCGAGTATGGATATACAAATAGCAAGTAACTTTGAAAGACTTTTGTTTGACATCATGAGTCAGTCAAATGAAAAAACAGCATCAGCAATGCATTTATTTGAAGAAAAGGGAAAACTAACAGTAGAGCAACAGGACTTGAATATGATTTCAAATATCTTTGCATCTGCAAGCACACACCAAGAAGATGTTAACAAAATAATATCAAATGTTCATGAAATTCATTCATACCTCATTGATCCTCATACAGCTACTGGTATAAATGCCTCAAGAAAGACAAATGATAGTGATCGCATGAATTTCACATTATCAACTGCTCATCCTGTAAAGTTTTCAGAGACAGTTGAAATGGCTGTTGAAAAAAACCTTGATTTATTAATTAATTACAAGGATTTATTTAGTAAAGACGAAAAAATTCACTCTGTACAAAACAATACGGACGAAGTGAAAAAATTTATTTTAGAGAACAAAAATTAAATGTCCTTTTTAACTACATATTACCCAAAGAGAATTGAATTTGAGCTAAAAGGTAAAAATGTTTTTTTAAGACCTCCAGAGTATAAGGATTGGAAAGTTTGGTCATCATTAAAAGAAAAAAATAAATTTTATCTCAAACCGTGGGAACCTCTGTGGTCATCATCAGAACTTGAAAGAAGTTCATTTGTAAAAAGAGTTAGATTTTTCGAGAAGCTAGCTTTAGATGACAGTGCTTACTCTTTTTTAATTTTTGAAAGCAATACTAAAAATTTAATAGGCGAAATAAATATCAACAATGTTCAAAGAAGCGTTGTGCAGTCATGTTCAATAGGATATTGGATTTGCGAAGAAAAAATGGGTCAAGGTCTGATGAGTGAAGCAATAAATTTAATTAAAAAGTTCATATTTGATGAATTAGATCTTCATCGGTTAGAAGCTGCATGTTTGCCAGTCAATAAGCGATCTCTTAAAACACTTAAAAACAATGGCTTTGCTATTGAAGGACTTGTAAGAAAGTATTTAAAGATAAATGGTAATTGGAAAGATCACCTCCTTTTATCTTGTATTAAAGATGAAAGTTTATAGTATGCGCCTATGGTAGATCTTATAGGAAACCAAATTCCAGATATTAAGCTTGTAAAAATGGACAGTGAAAAAGGCCCACAAGCTCTTTCTGTGTTAGACTATTGTAAAGACAAGAAAGTAGTAATGTTTGGTGTTCCTGGTGCTTTCACACCGACTTGCTCCAGGAATCATTTGCCTGGATTCATGGATAAAGCTGATGAAATGAAAGCTAGAGGAGTCGATGCAGTTATTTGCTTTGCTACAAATGATATATTCACATTGTCTGCTTGGGAAGAAATGTCAGGCTCCATTGGAAAGATTCTATTTTTATCAGACAGTAAGGCAAAATTTTCAAAATCTATTGGAACTGATTTTCCTGATAGCTTTGGCACATCAACAAAAACTCAAAGATGCTCGATATTAATCAATGATGGCATAGTAGAGAAATTTTTTGTTGAAGACGAAGATGGACAAGTAAGCGTTAGTAGTGCAGATAATATGCTCGAAAATATCTAATTTGATATTGCAGAAGTAGCTAATTTATCAGCTATTTCATTTCCAAAGTCACCAGAATGACCCTTAACCCATATCCAGTCGATATTATGTAGCTCAACAAGTTCATCAAGATCCATCCAAAGATCTTTATTTTTGACATCTTTTTTGTTTGCAGTTTTCCATTCATTTGTTTTCCATTTTAAGATCCATTCTTGGATACCTTGCATTACGTATTTTGAATCTGTAAAAAGTTTTATTTTTGAATTCTGATCAACGTACCGAAGAGCTTGAATAACAGCTACTAATTCCATTCTATTATTGGTTGTGTCTTCGTCAGATCCATTTAACTCAATTTTCTCAATACCTTTTTCAATATAAACCCCCCAACCACCTCGTCCGGGATTTCCAGAGCAAGCTCCATCTGTGTATATATGTAAAATATCAGAGTCCATATTCACTGGCTTTTCTTACTGACTGGTGAAATCTCAACTTAGAAATATACTCATTTGGATCTTTTTTTAAAATTAAATCACTGTCTTTATGAGAATAAAAATCAAGAAGTCTTGTCAGTAAATATCTTAATGCAGATGCTCTTGCTAGCAGAGGCAGGGCTTCAACTTCTTCATTAGAAAATTTTCGTTCTTGGTTATAACTTCCTAATAGATACTTTGCTTTGGTTGGATTAAATTCATTATTACTATCCTCAAAACACCAGGCGTTGAGACAAATAGCAATCTCATATGCATAAAAATCATTACACGAAAAATAAAAATCAATAATACCTGTTAGATTATTTTCTTCAAAAAAAATATTATCAGGAAATAAGTCTGCATGAATTATACCTGATGGTAAGTCTTTATTTATTTCTTTTGATAAAAATAAGAATTCATCTTCTATGAATTTTAGTTTTTCATCATCAATATGCTTTTTATAAGTCTTTAACTTTTCAATAATAATACCAAGCTTATCGAAACCCAGCTCATTTTCTCTTTTTATATTTAGTTTTTCAGAGGCATTATGCATTTTGGCGATGGTTAGGCCTAGATTAGAACAATGAATAGGTTTTATTTTCTCTAAAGAACTGCCTGTTAGGAATGAGGTAATAACAGCATGCTTTTGTTTAATAGAATTTGAGAAATTACCCTGTTTATCCTTGATGACCTCAGGACATTTAATATCGTGGGCATTTAGATGATTCATTAAATCAAAATAAAATGGAAGATTCTCTTGATTTGTTCTTTCCTCAAAAATAGTCAGGATAAATTTTTTATTATCTGCAGTGAGTAGGTAGTTTGAATTTGAGGTTCCACCTTTGATACCACTAAACTCATTTATATTATCAATGCTATATTTGCTCAAAAAAAGATTTAGTTCATCAATTGATATTTTTGTATATACAGCCATTAACTATATTTATAGCTCAGAATAAGTTAATTAAGTAATGATTTATGTCTTGAGTTTATTTATCTGGCTTATAGATTGCTCAACTAATTTTTTTGAGCTTTGTTCATTAATATTTTCAATGATAATTTTTTCAGCAATATTGACCGAATTCGCTACTATCTCCTCATTTACTTTAGAAATCGCTACTTTTTCTGCCCTTGATATTTTATCGATTGCTTGCTGCTCAGCCCTTTTGATAAATTCTTCTGCTTTAGCTTTAGAGGTTTCCTCATGATTCTTTGCAATTTCTTTAGCCTGATTAATGATGTTGTTTGCTTCTTCATCTGCTGACTGAACTTTTCTTTCGTATTCAGCAACGAGAGAATTCGCTTCTTCCTTTAGTTTTCTTGCATTATCTAATTCAGATTTAATATTTTCAATTTCGCCATCTAGAAGCTTTGCTATCATTGACGGGGCTTTTATGAAAAGTGCGACTGCTATAAAAATTAGAAATGCTATAAATACCCAAAACGAAGGATCAGAAAATAAATATGACATTAGTTATAAATTTCCATATCAATTAAGCTTTTTTGAGATTTCATCATCACTAGGAACATTCTCAACATACTTAGAAACGATAGATTTAATAGTGTCTATAGTAGCTTTTTTAATTTCCTGTTCAGACTGTTGTTTTTGTTGATGAATTTTCTTTTCAGATTCTGTAATCATTGCATTAATCTTGATTTCATTATCTTTTTTTAATTTATCTAAGTATTCATTCATAGTGGCTTTAGAACTTGAGACTATTTCATTTGACTCAAGAGATGCAGAATTCATTTTATCGTCATAATTTTCTAAAATTTTACTTGCTTCAGAATTAAGATTTTCAGCATCATTAATATCATTAGAAATTTTATCTTTTCTTTCTTCTATTGTTGTACTCAGCCTTGGAATCACAAATTTCCACATGAACAAATACAAAGCCGTAAAAGTAATTATCAGCCAGAATAATTGTGATGGGAAAGTTGAAATATCCATTTGCGGAAGGCCAGCAGATTTCTGACCTTCAGCATAAGCTTCAGATAAGGGCAAAACAAAAATAAAAATTTTAAGAAAAAATTTCATTATGTTTTAACCAAAAAGAATTAGGAATGCTATTACGAGAGCAAATAGTGCAATTGCTTCAACGAGTGCAAATCCTAAAAGTACTTGTCCAAATGCCTGCGGTGCTGCTGATGGGTTTCTAAATATACCTGAAACGTATGCTCCAAATACTGTTCCTATACCAGCTCCAGATCCTGCAACACCAATTGTTGCTAATCCTGCTCCTATAAGTTTTGCTGCTTCTACTTCCATTTTTGTTGTCCTTTCTTTGTTTATTAAAATTTAATGATCCGGATGAAGGGCATCATTTAAATAGATACAAGTTAAAATAGTAAATATGTATGCTTGAAGAGCCGCAATTAATGTTTCAAGCGCATATAAAACTACAAGAAAAATTAATGGAGCAAAGCCAAGAAAACCAAGCATCACAATAAATCCTGCAAAGATTTTTAATATACTGTGACCCGCAAGCATGTTTGCGCACAATCTTACGGATAAACTGATTGGCTTAGATAAATAAGAGATGATTTCTATTGGAACAATTAAGGGTGCCAGAAATATTGGAATACCTGATGGATAGAATATTCTAAGATAACCAAGGCCGTTCTTCATGAAACCGATTATGGTTACCGCTAGAAAAATTAAACCAGCAAATGCAAAGGTAACAACAAGATGACTTGTTACTGTAAATGTATAAGGAATAAGGCCTATAAAATTACAAAAGAAAATAAACATGAACAAAGAAAAAATAAATGGGAAATAAGCTCTCCCTTGGTCTCCGACCTGATCACGCAACATGTTGGCAATGAAATTGTATGATAACTCGGATAGCATTTGCATTCTATTTGGAATGATGGACCGTTTTGATAAGCCTAATATAAAAAGAGTCATTGTGGCTGCTATCGCGAAGACCATGAATAGAGATGAATTGGTAAATGAAATATCTATACCTGCTATTTGCATCTCAGCAATTTTAGAGATTTCAAACTGATGTATTGGGTCTATGGGATTATCTGCAGCCATTGAGTTATTTTTTAGTTATTTTGAAGGCTTTTTGCAACCCTAAAAACATTAAGAATTCCCGCTGCGCTGCCCAACAGGAAGAAGATAATTATAAACAAGGGTCGCGTCTCAAAATAATTGTCTGCCAAGATCCCTATGCCAAGGCCAACGGCCATTGCTGCGACAATTTCTACCACCACTTTCATGATTTTTCCTATGGGTTTAGGAGTATTTGGAGCATCTGGTGAGGATGACTTTTTAGCTGTTTGAATTTTTTCTTGCAGGTTACGAATGTCATTCTGATCAGATGACATTTAAGCAACAGCTCCAATTTCCTCAGCTTTCTTAAGATCTACGGAGACTATTTGACTAACTCCTCGCTCAGCCATTGTAACGCCAAATAGTCTGTCCATTCTAGACATGGTCAGGGCGTGGTGTGTTATTATTAAAAACTTAGTATTGGTCTTGTCTGTTATGCTGTCTAACAGGCCACAGAATCTCTCTACATTAGCGTCATCCAGTGGAGCATCGACCTCATCGAGTACACAAATCGGGGATGGATTAGTTAGAAACACTGCAAAGATTAATGATAGTGCAGTAAGAGCTTGCTCTCCACCTGAAAGAAGAGACATTGATTGCAATTTTTTACCTGGTGGGCTGACCATCATTTCTAGTCCAGCTTCTAACGGATCATCAGAGTCAATAAGTTCAAGATGAGCCTTACCTCCATTGAATAATTTTACGAATACATCTTTAAAGTGACCATTTACAGCATCGAAAGCTTTCAATAACCTTGTTCTGCCTTCTTTATTCAAATCTTCAATTGAAATTCTCATTTTTTTAATTGCACTTTCGAGATCTTCTTTTTCTTTTGTCATGTTCTCTAATTCATCATCGATTTCTTTTGTTTCTAAATCAGCTCTTAAATTTACTGCACCCATTGTTTCACGTTGTTGCTTTAATCTGTCTAATCTCATTTCAGTTCTATCTGCATTTGTTTTCATCGTATCTAGATCCTCTGCAATATTTAAAACGCTTACGATGTTATGTGGTACACAATTAAACTTTTCTTTTGACTCATCTTCTAACTCTTTCAATCTGGATTCTGCTAATTCTTTTGTAGCTTCTGTTCTTCCTTTTGACTCTCTAATATTAGCTAGATCATTTTGTGCTTTTCGAAGTTTGGCCTCGATTTTTTTGAGCTCATCATCCGCTTCAGCAAGTCTGTCGGCAGCAAACTGCCTTTCTGTTTCTGCAAACCCTTTTGTTTCAATCAATTGCCCTCTTCGTTGAGCAATTTCTTCAGGCCTATTTGAAATTTTTTTCAATTCTTCTTCAGATTTTATTTTTCTTGATGCTAATTTTTCTATCTGCTCTTTGGACGATCTAATTGTTTTACTTAATCTTTGATATTCGTAGGTCCAATCACTTTGCTTTTGTTCAACGTCTTTTTGTCTGAGTTGTTCTCTCAGTTCCAATGACAAGGTTGCAGCTTTTTTAGCTTCACTACTCGACCTATCGTAGACATTTCTTGCTTCTTGAGATGCCTGATTTGCACTTATTACCTTTTCGGTTATCTCTTTCAAGTGGAAGTAGAATTTCTCCTTAAACTTAGTTGTCCAATTATGTGGATCATCATAACCTTCAACCTCTTTAAGAGTTGACTCTCGTGATTTCAAGTTTTCTGAAGTTATAAGTGTACCTTGCCATTCATCTCTTTTAGAATTTTTTATTTGATTGTACTGTTCTATTTCTTGATCGAGATCAAGAATTTTTGCTTCTAATTTTTCTTTTTCTACTTTTAGCTGGTCTATTGTTTCGTTGCTTATTTCATCTGTATTTTGACCGTTATCTTCAGTATCCCTTCTAGATTTTAATGCCTCAAGATCTTTGATAGCATCCTCAAGCTGAAATTGCTCTCTTTCATTGTCACTAATTATTTGTTGTATCGAATTTTCGAGGTTTTTCTTTTCATCTTTTATCCTTTCCTCTTCTTGATCTAGAGTGTCTCTCTCAAGATTAATTCGATTAAGCTTAGCAGCGGCTTCAATTTCTTTTTCTCTTAGAGGCTTTATCTTCTCATTAGATTTTAGTTGCTCGTTAGTTGTTTGGGTAACCTCTAGAGTAAATTTTTGAATTTGTGATTCACTTGTTTTTAAATCTTCGTCAGACTTTTCAAAAGATTCCTTTAATGATGTCCATTTTAAAAACAGCACTATACCCTCTAATTTACTGATTTCAGAGGAGATAGATCTGTAAGTTTCAGCTTGTTCTGCTTGTTTTTTCAGATTGTTTATTTGAGTATTCAGTTGTTTCATCAAGTCTTTAACTCTCTGGAGATTATTTTCAGCACCTTTGAGTTTTAGTTCTGCCTCATGTCTTCTTGAGTGAAGGCCAGAAATCCCAGCCGCTTCTTCCAATACTGACCTTCTGTCTATTGGTTTTGCATTTATTAGAGCCCCAACTCGTCCTTGGCTAATAAGAGAAGGTGAGTGAGCTCCGGTAGAAAGGTCTGCAAAAAGCCTCTGCACGTCTCTTGCTCTAACATCTTTACCGTTAATTTTGTAATCAGAACCTCTTTCTACCTCAATTTTTCTTTTTACTTGAATTTCTGTTTGATCATTAAATTCTGATGGCGCCTTTCTATCTTCATTATCTAAATAAATTGTGACTTCAGCATTATTTCTTGATGGTCTATCTGCTGTACCTGAGAAAATCACATCTTCCATTCCCGAGCCCCTCATACTTTTTGCTGATGTTTCTCCCATACACCATCTTAACGATTCAACTACATTAGATTTACCGCATCCATTGGGGCCCACAATCCCAGTAAGACCCTGTTCAATATTTAACTCAGTTGGGTCAACAAAAGATTTAAAGCCTAAGATTTTAATTTTTTTAAATTTCATTAATTAATTTTTTTCTCAATTATCTTCTCAAACTCTGAAAAAGACATATTTCCTGCATAGAGATCTCCGTCTATGATAAAAGATGGGGTAGAGTTAACATCATAATCCTCAACGGCATCTATTCTCATTGTCAAAATAAAATCTGTTATTTCTTCATTTTCCATACAGGAATTGAATTCGTCCTCAGAAATGCTGAATAATGTAGAGTAAGATCTTAATGCATCTGTGCTGTTTTCTAACACTCGGTCACTTTGTTTTGTAACTATCCACTTTTTTTGATCCTGAAATAAAAGTTTTTCCATAGCAAAAAAATCTTTTTCGTCCGTGCAGTGTAATAATTTAAAAGCATTTAAATCGATTGCATTCAAAGCAAAGGGTCTGACTTCAAATTTAATTTTCCCCGTATCAATATATTTCTCTTTAATTTCTGGAAAAATATTATTGCTGAAATCTGCACAGTGACTACAAGTTAAAGAACGGTACTCAACAATAGTCAATGGAGCAGCATCATCTCCAAGCTGCATTCCTTTTAATGTGCTACTTATGGCTAGCGATTGGTAAGACACCAAGAGTGACACAAGAAAGATAGAGAATTTATAAATATTTTTCATTTTTAATAAATATAGCCCACATTTTGTATACAATGACTTTAACTAGACACAACATATTGAATATACTCAATTTTTATTGATTTTAATAGGTTTTATTGCATTAATCTAAGTACTAAAAGAATTTGTCAATTTTTAGTCTTAGAAATTTTTGAAGCAATTTTTTCAAAGCTATTTTTTAGTTCTGGAAAATCTGTTAGTTCTTCATATGTCTTATTTTTCTCTTTAATTTCACTACCTAATTTATTGAAATTAATATCTTTTTCAGATTTTTTATCTTTTAAATTAATTTGAATTATTTCAATTTTCTCAACTGCATTGTAGCCAAAAAATAAATTTATTTTATCTATAATTTTTTTATGCTCATGTTCAAAAGCAAAAGATATGCTTCTATCGACTTTAACTACAAGTTTGCCCTTTCCTCTAGGACCCGATTTTGTTGTTTTGATTTTGGTTGGGAAGGATAATTTATTAAAACTTACACCAACAATTTTCTCCCAATTTGAAAGTAGTTCAAGCTCAAAAAACCCTCTGTTTTTTAATAATTTCTTTGCGTCATTTGGTAGAAGATTTGATAGAATTTGAGGTCCATTAAGTTTTTTATATGACATATTAGAAAATAGCATGAAAACACATAATAAAGATAAATATTTTTCAGAAAACTTGATCTCATGGTTTAAAAAAAACAAAAGAAATTTACCTTGGCGAAGATTTGTAACACACAAAAACTATCCATACAGGGTACTCGTGAGCGAGTTCATGTTGCAGCAAACTACTGTTTCTACAGTAATACCTTATTTTAATAACTTTCTTAAGATCTGGCCGACTATAAAAACTTTGTCCAAAGCTAAGATTGATGATGTTTTAGTTCAATGGCAAGGATTAGGGTATTATTCACGAGCAAGAAATTTGCTAAAGACTGCAGAAATAATCATGCTTAAACACAAGGGTAATATTCCTAGAAATGAAAATGAACTTAGAAGTTTACCTGGTATAGGAGAATATGCTTCTGCAGCGATCCGATCAATAGCATTTAACAAGAAAGCGGTGGCAGTAGATGGAAATGTAAAAAGAGTAATAGCAAGATTTTATGGCTTAACGGGAACTCTAGACGAAAATAAAAAGAAAATTGACGAAATTGCTAATAGAATTTGTCCCAATAAAAGTAATAGAGATTATACACAAGCAATTATGGAAATAGGGGCAGTTATATGCAAGCCAAAAAAAATTAATTGCAATGTTTGCTGCATATCTCAAAAATGTACTGCATATAATAAGAAGCTAGTTCATTCTATTCCTGAACCAAAAGTCAAAGTTAAAAAGAGAAAACTAAACTGCATTTCATTTATTTCAATTTTTAATGACAGATTTGTGTTATTGAAAAAAAGATCAAGTGAGGGAATTCTTTCTAATCAATGGGAGTTGCCATCAACAGGATGGAAAGCAGAATCTATTAAGTTTTCAAGAAAAGAAACCCCATTTCCAAATGCTCATTGGAAAAGGACAGCCATCAATTTCAATCATTCTTTTAGCCATATGGATATTCAAAATACTGTATATTTCTCAAGGAATAATAATAAATACGTGGCAAGAAACTCTTTTAATTTGGAGTGGGTTAATGTTGATAAATTAAGTGATTATGCTGTAACCACAATGAGCAAGAAAACATTAAAAAAATTTAATTTAATTCCGATCTAAGTTTTTGTCTTAGTATGTCGATTGGTTTTAATTCACCTTCAACATCAAAATGCCAGAAAGTCCATCCGTTACATGCTGATGCTGATTGAACTTCAGCACCAATTTGATGAATAGAGCCAGTATTGGTAGCGCTAATAACAGACCCATCAGCTCTAACTTTAACTTTAAATTTTCTCTTGTTATCATATAAGACGGTGCCCGGCTCAATTAATTTTCTTTCTATTAACCACCCAAAGGGTATTCTAGGCTCTGCCTTCTTTGACTGGCTTATATTTAAGGACTCCATTTCATAAGGATTAATTTTACCTATACGTTTTTTTGCAGAGCTTACATAGTACTTATCTTTTTCAATACCAATATATTTTCTTGATAATCTTTTTGCTACGGCTCCTGTAGTTCCTGTTCCAAAAAAAGGATCTAATATAATTTCACCCTTATTTGTTGAAGAAATAATTATTCGGTGCAAAAGTCCCTCTGGTTTTTGTGTAGGATGCAGCTTCTTGCCATCATCATTTTTTAGTCTTTCATGACCACTACATATTGGAAGATACCAATCTGATCGCATTTGCATATTTTCATTGAGTGACTTCATAGCATCGTAATTGAAAGTATATTTTTTAGAATTTTTATCTTTGCTCGCCCAAATTAGAGTTTCATGAGCATTAGTAAAACGCTTACCTCTAAAATTAGGCATTGGATTTGCTTTTTGCCATATAACATCATTGAGAATCCAATAACCTAAGTTCTGCATGATATAACCAATTCTAAAAATATTATGATAGGAACCAATTACCCAAATGGTACCTGTTGGCTTTAATACACGTTGTGCTTCTTTAAGCCAGGCATGAGAGAACTTATCATATTCTTCAAAGCTCTCAAATTGATCCCATTCATCGTCTACGGCATCAACTTTTGAATTGTTTGGTCTGTATAGATTTTGATCAAGTTGCAAGTTATATGGAGGATCTGCAAATACTAAATCAATACTATTGTCAGGAAGATTCTTTAGTTCTTCAATTGTCTCACCACAGATAATGTTGTCAGAATTAATTGTAGTATTTTCATGGACCGTTTTCATAGCGGGTAATATGATTCAAAATAGAATCCAGGTCAATAGTATTTAGAATCAACAACTTAAATAATCTTCTTAATTTAATATATTGTATACTGGTTTAAAAGATTTCCGATGTATTGGGGTAATTCCATAGTTTTTTAGAGCTGAAAGGTGCTCTTTTGTTCCATAACCTGAATTGGTTTGAAAGCCATATTCTGGAAATTGCTTTGAATATTTAAGCATAATTTCGTCTCTATAAACTTTAGCAAGAATAGATGCTGCGGCAATCGAAACAGACTTACTATCTCCTTTAATAATACTAATGGTGTTGTTTTTTATATCTGGTTTGAAATTACCATCGATAAGTGTTGTTTTCGGAACGACTGATAGTCTATCACTTGCTCTTTTCATTGCTAATAATGAAGCCTGTAAGATATTGATCTCATCTATTTCTATCTCGGATGCGGCTCCATAGGCATAAATACTATTCTCTTTTATCTTATCCGCTAACAATATTCTCTTAGCTTTAGGAATTTTTTTAGAGTCATTAATTCCTTCTGGAATATTTTTTCTATCAAGTATTACTGCTGCTGCAATTACTGGACCAGCAAGTGGACCTCTACCAACTTCATCAATACCAGCAATGGGCAAGGAAAAGTAATTTTCAAAAGCAATTAATTTCTGAGGGTCAAATTTCAATTTATATTTTTACTTTTTTCTTTAAACTTTTTAAATCTTCCCAAGAAAACTTTTTTTGAGCTGGCTGTCTTAACAAGAAAGCTGGGTGGAATGTAGGTAGTATCGGATACTTTTTTTTATTAATTTCTATATCTAACCACTTTCCCCTAATCTTGGTAATCCCTTCATTATTTTTAATTAATGCATAAGTAGCAGTGCTTCCTAATAACAAAATTGCTTTTGGATTTACTATTTCAATATGCTTTTTTATCATTGGTAAACATATCTCAATCTCTTCGTCTGTTGGCCTTCTGTTATTTGGTGGTCTCCACGGAACAATATTTGCAATGTAAACTTTTTCTCGATTTAGATCGATGGCCTCTAGCATTTTATCCAACAGCTTTCCACTTCTTCCAACAAAGGGTTTGCCTTGAATATCCTCATCATGACCTGGAGCCTCACCTATAAGCATGATTTTTGCACTTGGGTTTCCATCTGAAAAGACCATATTTGTTGCGCTTTTATGAAGTTCACAGCCTTTAAAATTTGACATGTATTCTTTTAATGATTCTAGACTATCAATATTGAGAATATCTTTTTCGATTTCATGCTGAGGAAAGTCTGTATCTTCTTTTGACTGGAGCTTATCAGGCGATTTTATTGTTCCTTTTCCATACCTATTTTTTGCCATATTTCCTATATTTTCATCAACCCCGCTTAATTTATATTGATTTAGTAGTTTTATAGTATTTTGAATATCTAACTTCGTCATAAACAAATTGAATTATAATGCTTATAAACTAAATATATAGTTAATAATGGAAACTGATACTCAAAGAGAAGCGATGGAGTACGACGTAGTTATCGTCGGAGCGGGACCCTCGGGTCTAGCAACTGCTATCAAATTAAAGCAAATTAATGCTGATGCAAACGTGTGCATAGTTGAGAAGGCCTCAGAGGTCGGAGCCCATATTTTGAGTGGAAACGTATTTGAAACCAAAGCACTAGATGAACTATTACCTGACTGGCAGTCTATGGAAGGTTGCCCTTTAAAAACTAAAGTATCAAAAGAGAAATTTTTAGTTCTATCCGAAAAAAGTTATTTCTCTGTTCCATCATTTTTGTTGCCTCCTGTTCAACATAACAAAGGCAATTATATAACCAGCCTTGCTAATTTATGTAGATGGCTTGGGCAAGTTGCTGAAGGTATGGGTGTTGAGATATATCCTGGATTTGCAGCTTCAGAAATTCTTTATGATGAGCAAGGGAAAGTAAGAGGTGTTGCGACAAATGATATGGGTCTTGATATAAATAATGAAAAAAAAGACTCATATGAACCAGGTATAGAACTGCATGCCAAAGTTACTGTTTTTGCAGAAGGATGCAGAGGTCATCTAGGTAAAAAATTAATTAATAAATTTAATTTATCAGAGAATTCTGATCCTCAGCAATATGGAATTGGTTTAAAAGAAATATGGGAAGTTCCGGAAGAGAATCATGACGAGGGAATGGTTTTACATTCAGTTGGATGGCCTTTAGAAAATGATACTTACGGTGGCAGCTTTGTTTACCATGCAGAAAATAAACAAATTTATCTAGGGTATGTTATTGGCTTAGATTACTCAAACCCATATCTCTCACCTTTTGAAGAATTTCAAAGATTTAAAACACATCCAGCCATTAAAAAAATGTTATCTGGTGGCAAAAGAATTTCATATGGAGCAAGAGCATTAATTGAAGGTGGACTTCAAAGCTTACCAAAAATGTATATGCCAGGTGCGTTACTTATTGGATGTGACGCCGGCACTTTGAACATGCCTAAGATTAAAGGATCGCATACTGCTATGAAAAGTGGAATTCTAGCCGCAGAAGCTATCAATGAATTTATTTCCGAAAGAGTGTCTGATTTATCAGTTTATGAGGAAAAATTTAATAGTAGCTGGCTTTATAAAGAACTTCATGCAGCACGGAACGTGAAGCCTTTCTTTACCAGATTTGGAACAATGTTAGGCGTCATGTTAGCAGGAATTGATCAATGGTTGTTTTGGGGAAAAATGCCATTCACTTTATCCCACAAGCACGCTGACCATGAAACACTTATCAAAGCTAAAGACGCAAAAAAAATTGAATACCCTAAGCCTGACGGGGTACTAACCTTTGATAGGTCAAGCTCGGTTTATTTGACGGGCACATACCATACAGAAAATCAACCTGTTCACCTTCAACTAAAAGATAGTGAATTGCCGATAAGTTATACATTGAACGAATTCGACGAACCTTCACAAAGATATTGTCCTGTAGGAGTTTACGAAGTCCATCAAGATAATGAAAATGAAACACCTAGATTTGTGATCAATAGTCAAAATTGTATTCACTGCAAAACGTGTGACATCAAAGAGCCGTCGCAAAATATTAATTGGGTGACACCTGAAGGTGGAGGTGGGCCAAAGTATGCAAATATGTAAAATTAGACGAGTATGAGTATTATAAGACTACTCTCTTTCATCTTAATATTTATTCTATCTTTCAGCTCAGCAAATGCCGCTAAAACAAATTTACCAAAAATAGGTGATTATTTAGTTGCAAACATATCAAGTAATTCAAATGATTATAAAATAACCAAAAGGTATTATCAAAAATTACACCGATCAAACCCAAATGATCTATTAGCTTTAGATCGATTACTACTTCTTAGTATCTTAGATGGTGACTTGTACAGCGCCAATAACTATTCATTTAAATTAGCTCAGGCAGGCTGTGATAAAAAAATAAACTCATGCTGCATGAACAATCAGTCACCTCAGGGTCATCTCGTAAATGGCATTTCATATTTAAACTCTTACAAGCAAGGTTTTGCTGATCAGAGTTTTGCCAGTATATGGAGAGGAGAAATATCAGACAGTACTTTTGTTAGGCTTTTAAGAGCCTGGGTTTGGGCCGATAGTCCCTCTCTTGATAAGAGCATGGCATTGATCGACCTGATATCATCTGATGATCATCAATATCTTACCTTGGTTCATAAGGCTCTAATATATGACTTTGCTGATGAGATTGAATTAGCAGAAATTTTTTATGAGCAATCACTGTCTATGCAAAACGATCTTTATGTAATGCAGTTATATTTAAATTTTTTGAACAGAAATAATCTTGTAAAAGAAAAAAATAATTTTGTAAGTGAATACTTGTCTAATTATGATGATGCTTTTATAGAGAAGTTTACTAAATCCAATAATAATCGAATTATTCAGAATCCATTACAGGGAATTGGTATTGTTTTATTCAACGCACAATCATTAATCAAAAACGTTAATCAAGAATTGTCCCATATGTTGTTTCAATTGGCCTTAGAGACATCACCTAATATACATGAGATAAAATATATATTTGCAACATTCTTGAGCCAAACACAAGATCAAGATAAAGCTCGAGATATCTTAAGCTTAATACCTAAAACTCATTATCTAGGACATTTTGCAGCAATTCAAATATCGGAAACATATAGTTATGAAGATGAAAGTGCAAAAGCTATCAATAACTTAAAAAATTTTTCAGAAAGTGAAGAAAATTTTGAAATATTTTTATCACTCGGAAATTTTTATCGATACGAAAAGGATTGGGACAACGCAATTAAGTCGTATCGAACAGCACTCGATTTAGGAGAAGCATTAGATAAAGATAACTTGTGGGAAGTTTATTTTAATATTGGGATAGTTCATGAAAGAACAAAAAATTGGAAATTGGCTGAACAAAACTTTATCAATGCGTTAGAACTTTATGAAGAACAGCCAGATGTATTAAATTATTTAGGTTATTCTTATATTGATATGGATCAAAATTTATCTACAGCCAAGGAAATGATTGAAAAGGCAATTTCGTTAAAGCCCAACGATCCTTACATTATTGATAGTCTGGCTTGGTATTATTATAAGGTTGGGCAATATGAAGATGCGCTCTCTTTGCTAGAGTTTTCAATTGATATGATGCCTTATGATCCCACAGTTAATGATCATTACGGAGACGTACTTTGGATGCTTGGAAATGAAATACAAGCGAGATATTATTGGAAAAAAGCAATAGAACTGGATATTGATGAGCCTCTTCAAGAAAAGATTCATAGAAAACTACTCAAAGGAATCTGATATCATTGCACAAGCATACATTAAAATCATACGCAAAAATTAATTTATTTCTTGAAGTAATTAAAAAACTTAAAAACGGTTATCACGATTTATCTTCTATTATCACAAGAATAAGTATTTCCGATAAAATTAAAATTGATACAGCAGCTGATTTTTCTGTGAAATTTATAGGACCCTTTTGCTCTCAAGTAAGTCAAGAAAGCAATATTCATACTTTGTTTCAATTTCTATTAGATAATAATTTTATTAACCATAGTAATTACGCAATTCTTATTGATAAACAAATACCAGTTGGCTCTGGATTGGGAGGTGGATCCTCAAATATTGCCGAAATTCTAAAGTACTTAACGAGCGAGGGCGCTTTATCAAAATCACAATGTTTATTAGCTGCAAAAGAACTCGGTTCTGACATTGAATTTTTTTTAGAAGAAGGTTCAGCTTTAATTACTGGCACAGGTTCTGTTAAACAAAGAATAAAATTATTCTCAGATAAAATTTTCCTCCTAATTTACCCACAAATTTTAATGAGCACGAAAATAATATTTGAGCAGCATCAAATATTGAGTAAGAGTAATTTCCTTTACGAGGGCCAAAAACAAATTAGTGATATATTGCAGGAAACCTCAAATGATCTCGAGAAGACTGCTATAACTCTTCATCATGAAACAAGAATGGTAAAGCAGTTTCTCGAAAGCGATGAACGTTGTAATTTTACTAGAATGACAGGAAGTGGATCAGCATTTTTTGGATGTTACAATGATGAAGCTACTGCAAATGATGCTGTCTCTAAAATCAAAAAACTCCATCCTAAATGGTGGACTTGCCTTGCTAGAATAATATAATCATTGCAAAATCTATTTGTTAAACTAAATAATGTATGAGTGTTGGGGCGTGGCCAAGCGGTAAGGCACCGCTTTTTGGTAGCGGCATTCGGAGGTTCGAATCCTCCCGCCCCAGCCAAGGAAAAAAAATATGAGCAAATTTTTAAACAAATATAAATCTGTATATGATGTGTTTTTAGATAACTGGAGTTATCAATCACATTTTGTCTTATACCTTGAGGCCTTAATGCGCCAACAAACACTACTGCCCACTTATATTAAAGAAATGATCTTTGCCTACATATCTGGCCTCAATGGATGCCAATATTGTAAAAATATTCACGCTGAAATATCTAAGAAATTATTAAGAGATGCAAATGATGAGCAGCCACTTCTAGATATTGAAAATGCTGGTATAGAAGAAAAGTACAAACCAATTTTGAAACTAGCTCATAAAGTCAATGCGGATATAAAATCAATAGTTGATGAGGATGTAGATCAAATACTTCAATACGGCTTCGACGAACAAGTAATTTCAGAAATTATTTCAATATGTGGTGCCGCACAATTTATGAATACAGTAGTGGTAGCTCATCAGATAAAACCTCTTGACGACATTCAAAATATTGGCTCTGCAAAGATGATGATAGAAAAAGGTTATGATGGACTCGCTGAATATATGATCTCAAAAAGAAATAAATAATCAGGCTATTCGTAATAAACTCATTCCTAAGAAAAAAGAACCAACTGTTAGAGCAAACGTTCCAATAATATATAAAATTGAAATCAAAATACTACCATTTTGAATTAGCTCAAAAACATCCACATTAAAAGAAGAGAATGTAGTAAAGCCCCCCAAGAATCCAATAGTGATAAACATTTTAAGATTATCAGAAATATTAATTTTAGCTGCGAAGTAGCTCCATGCTAAACCAATAAGAAATGCACCTATAACATTCACTGTAAGGGTTCCATAAGGAAAAGAACTTACAAACGATTTATTAATTTGTTCTATAAGAATATACCGAGTAAGCGCTCCTATACCGCCACCAATAAATATTGAAATAAGTAAACTCATTAATCTTTTGTGCCTACCAGATGAGTTAAAATTCCAAAGTGATCACTGGGATAAATATCACTTGACTTATTTCCTATAAGGCAACTTTTTACAGGTTGACCCAAACCTTTTGGTCCTGCTTTTGAGGAAAATATATAATCAATTCTTCGATCATACTCTAGAGTTTTCATTGCCCATTTATTTTCATTGGACCATGTATAACCTGGTTCACCTTTATTTGTGAGGTTCCAAACATCTCTAAGAACTGTTTCATTGACGGGCTTTTTGTGCCCAGTGATCATTTTGATTTCATCACTATCAGGATCTGCATTAAAGTCACCACACAATAAAACTGGAAATTTAGATTTTTGCAGATGGCTTATATACTCCATTATTTCTGTAACTTGGCTTTCTCTTACTGGTTGATGCTCGTATTTGTAGTTAAGGTGCGTGCATATTACATTAATTGTAATACTGTTTTTATAGAGTAACTCAGCATGTATAAATAATTTCTTCTCATCTTTCTTAGGGTCTGCTTTAAACATTATTATTTGATGATTTTGTATTGGGTATTTTGAGATTATAGCATTCCCAAACGCAACACCATCAAACTCAAAAGATTTTCCATAAACATATTGGTATCCTAGTTTGTCTGCTATTATTTTTGCTTGGCTTTCATCTTCCTCTTCCCATACTTCTTGTAAGCACATTATATCAGCGGCTGTTTCTTGAAGCTCTGATAAAATTAAATTTTCTCTTTCCTTATAAGATTCAAACTTCCACCATAAGTTCCAGGTCACGAGCTTAATTGTCTCACCGCTCTCTTCAATTATTATTGCATCAGGATCAGGAAAAGATTTATCACTCATTCAGTTACGGAAAGGCAACCATAATCGTTTCAGCTACATAAGCTGGCTTATCTTGACCTTCAATTTCGAGAGATACTTCGCTGATTACTTGCGTACCACCGTTATCTAATTTGTTAACTTCGTTTATTTTAGCTGACATTCTTACTTTAGAATTTACGGGCACCATGTTAATAAATCTAACTTTGTTTAAGCCATAATTTATCACCATTTTAGCGCCTGAGATTATCCATACTTGAGCGCTCAAAGGCACTGAAAGAGAAAGGCTTAAAAATCCATGAGCAATTGTGCTTTTAGTTGGTAATTCTTTTTGAGCTTTTTCTTCGTCAACATGTATCCATTGATGATCACTAGTTGCTTCAGCAAACTGATTTATTCTTTCTTGATCAATAGTCATCCACTCTGAATGACCCATTT